>NZ_JBWJVJ010000013.1:0-132821 GCF_056428925.1 Flavobacterium sp. GNP011
GTTATTACATAATCGTATGGCTAAATAAATTATCATTTCATTATTTTGATATTTTTTATTTTCAATGTAAGTTATTAAACCTTCTGTTGCAATGTCCTTATAATCCATACAATCTGAAACTTCGCACAAAATTGCTATTGTTTCGTCATCAAGATTATTCTCGTAACTAATAAGTTTATTCAATTCTAAAAAACTATTATCGCAATCTGATTTAAAAAAGAGAATCTTAACCCTTTGTATAATATAATTTCTATTTAAACTGTCTTTTTTTAAAGCATAATTAATGGATGTTAGTGCTTTTTCATATTCTTTAGAATCCATTAATTTTTTAGAATCTTCAAAATACTTTTTAGAATCAACTTGGCTAAATATATTTAAAGAAATAAAAAGTATTAAAATTGGAATAATTCTTGTCATTGTTTAAATTTTATATTTTCGTCTTTTTTGGTAATATGACTGCTAACGTTCTCGCGCTACAAGCAGTTTGGGACTAAATTAGCGTTAATTTTCGGATTTGCCAAATCTTCCAAATACAAGACCATTTTCAAATTAAACCAAATCCCCAAATCGCTTGTAGCGTGTGTTGGCAGTAGTTTTTTTATCCAATTCCATTAACTCCAAATTCAAATAATTCTTTTATTGTTAAGTTAATTTTAATTTCCCAATGATTACTGCAACCATCTTCCCAACTTTCCCTTTCCTTTTTCCATTTATCACTTTCGTCTTTTTGAAAACCTTTAATCTTTTCTATAAGTCTGAGTTTATTTTTATTAAAAGTTACGTAAATCACTTTTTCATTCTTTTCGTTATAATAGCCCCAATATTGTCTTCTAAAAAGATTTAGGTTATTATGAATTATTGGACAACCGTCTCCTTGATTGATTTTTTTTGAATTAGTTTTTCGAATATTTTTCCGCAAAATATTTTCGGCATTTTTAATTTCGTCAAGGTTTGGTGTAAATCTTTTTACGTTTTGTAAACGCATAAAACAATCTCCATTTTCAGAAAATTTGGCACCAACTATTTGTCTTCGTTTTATTATTTCGGAGTATTCTGTTGGTTTTTCAATTACTTTAAATTCTGAACTACAAGAAAATAAAAAAAATGTAAATAATAAGATAAATGTCTTTTTCATTCGGATTTTTAGGCGGATTCAAGTTTCTATCGCAATTTTTTGCTTTAGAGTTTTGCCTTATTTTTCAAATTCAGAAAGCCAAATTTTGATTGTCTTTAGGCTTTCTAAATTCAAAAAATAAAGCTACGATTTATTTTGACTATACCTAATTATTAGATGAAATTTTGGTTCATATATAATCGACTAATTGTATTTAGTGGCGATTCGTATTCGAGTGTTTTTCGAGGTCTTTCATTGAGCTGATTTTGTACTTCTTTGAGTTGCTTTTTTGATATTAAATTAAAGTCAGTTCCTTTGGGAAAATAGTCTCTAATTAACCCATTCGTATTTTCATTTGTGGGTCTTTCCCAGGGACTATAGGGATGGGCAAAATAGACTTTTACTTTGGAATTTTTAGTAAAGGTTTTGTGTTGCGCCATCTCGGTTCCGTTATCATAAGTCAAAGATAGTTTTAGGTTGTCTGGGAGCTTTCTAAACTCCTTTTCAAAAGCTTTTCTCACGGTTGTTGAGTCTTTCTTTTTCAAGGGTACAATTATTAAAAATCGAGTGGTTCTTTCTACCAGAGTCCCAATAGCACTTTCTCTGTTTTTTCCCAGTATTAGGTCGCCTTCCCAGTGACCAGGTATCTCGCGAGTGAGCACTTCGGCAGGTCGTTCATCAATGCGAATGGGGTCTTTAATTGTGGTTCTTTTATCAGCACCTCTTCGGGTATTTCCTCTGTATTTTCTTTTTTGTCTAAGTTGAGAAATTAGTAGTTTTTCGACCTCTTTTTTAGGTTGAATATAGATGTGATAATAGATATTTTCGTGCGAGATTTGCATAGTTGGATCAAAGGGATAAAATTGTTTTAAAGCATCTGAAATTTGCTTTGGAGACCAATGTAATTCCAACTGTGAATATACAAAATTTTTGAGTTTTGGATTGCTGTTAATTTTGGATGTTCCTAAGCGTTTATCCATTAGATTATAGACATAATTTGCTTCTGCTTTTAGGTTGTCATAAGGTTCATTTTTGACTCTTTTTAGTTCTCTGGAAATGGTGCTTGGATGAACCGATAGAGTAGTGGCAATTTGTTTGTTATTTTTGCCCAAAGCGATTAGTTTTTCAATCTCAATTCTATGATCACGATTGAGTCTTTTGTAAGCTGTTTTCATACTACAATTTTATACATTTTTTGGTTATAAAATTGCGTTAGATTCTTGACTCTGCGGTAAAATTGGCTATAACGTTCTCGCACTACACGCGGTTTGGAACTAAATTAGCATTATTTTTCGGATTAGCCAAAATTCCCAAATACAAAACCAATTTCAAATTAAGCCAAATGCCCAAATTGCTTGTAGCGTGTGTTGGGCGATCGGCAATTTTTTTAGTGGATTGCTACATTCTGATTTAACAATTCTACATTAAAATTAATTTTCGCATTTAAGGCTTTAAAAACTTTAATTATTGTGTCAAATCTTGCGTCAGTTAAGCTATTTTCAATTTTTGAAATTTGAGCTTTTTTCACACCAACTAATTCTCCTAATTGTTCTTGTGTCAAGTTTCTCTCTTTACGAATTTGTTTAATTGTTTGACCAATTAAATCAATTTTCAATTCGTTTTCGAAATTTTCTCTATTTGTTGTTCCTTTCGCTCCAACGAATTTATCTGTTACTTCATCTAAACTATATGTTTTCATAATCTTATTTCTTTTCGTTAAAATATTTTACTCGTAATGTTTCTGCTCTTTCAATTTCTACTTTCGGGGTTTTGTCAGTTTTCTTGATAATTCCGTGAGTAGAAATCACAACTGTATCCTTTTTATCTGATTTATCCCAAAAAGCAAAAAGTCTCAAATATTGTTTGTTAAATAAAGTTCTAAATTCCCAAATCTCTCCATCGAGTTTTTTGAATAATTCATTATCGTTTACGCTTCTTGATTTCCAAATATTATAAAGTATTTTTTCTCTAGATTTCGGGTCTAGATTTTCTAAAAACTCTAAAACGGGTTCAAGAAACTCAACTTTAAATTTATAATCCATTTTTCACTAATCTTATATTTTCTGTAAAGATATAAGTTTCCTTTTTAAGAAACAAATGTTATCGTTTTTTTAGGTTGCGCTTTGCTGTCGCCCAACGTCCCGGCGCTTGGCGAGGTTGCGAACTTCGGAACCGATTATTTTCTATCAAAGATAAAATTTCTTGCGAAAAGTAAACGTGAATTTACTACAAAATTCGCAATCTTGCCAAACGCCTGTTAGCAGTAGTACTTTTATTCAATTTCAATCTTTTCAATTGTATCAGCTTCAATTTTATTTTCCCCGTTAAAGTTTATAACTTTATGTTTATAATGAACTTGATTATTAATAATCTTTATTTCACTTTTTCCAGATTCCAATTGTCCATCTAGTTTAATTTTTCCGTAATACTTTTCAAATATCAAAAGTTTGTTTTCTGTTATTTCATATTCGCAACAACGTGCAAATAATCCATTAAAAGAGGAGTAAATCTTTAAATTTCCCTTCTGATATTTAATATCATTTGGATAAATAGGTTTCAGAAATAATGAAGATAATATTGCTAAAAATATTCCGCCAAAAAGCCAAAATAAAATTCCAATTAGAATAGATAGTAAGTAATAGAAATAATAAACTAAGATTTTTTTAAATGGTTTTCTATTGAGAAAAAATAACAAGCTTCCGCTAATATAAATCAGAATTTTTAAAATGAAAATAAGGTTGCTATTTATCCCGAAATTCGTTATCAAACGAAACAAGAAATTTAAGATGACAAAGCTCAAAATGTAAAAATGTATTTTGAATATAATTCTATTAATATTTGTCATTCTTTTATAATTTTTTTCTTTTTTGCGATTCTGCGAGTGGCGGATTCAAGTTTCTATCGCAATTTTTTGCTTTAGAGTTTTGCTTTATTTTTTAAATTCAGAAAGCCAAATTTTGATTGTCTTTAGGCTTTCTAAATTCAAAAAATAAAGCTACGATTTATTTTGACTATACCTAATTATTAGATGAAATTTTGGTTCATATATAATCGACTAATTGTATTTAGTGGCGATTCGTATTCGAGTGTTTTTCGAGGTCTTTCATTGAGCTGATTTTGTACTTCTTTGAGTTGCTTTTTTGATATTAAATTAAAGTCAGTTCCTTTGGGAAAATAGTCTCTAATTAACCCATTCGTATTTTCATTTGTGGGTCTTTCCCAGGGACTATAGGGATGGGCAAAATAGACTTTTACTTTGGAATTTTTAGTAAAGGTTTTGTGTTGCGCCATCTCGGTTCCGTTATCATAAGTCAAAGATAGTTTTAGGTTGTCTGGGAGCTTTCTAAACTCCTTTTCAAAAGCTTTTCTCACGGTTGTTGAGTCTTTCTTTTTCAAGGGTACAATTATTAAAAATCGAGTGGTTCTTTCTACCAGAGTCCCAATAGCACTTTCTCTGTTTTTTCCCAGTATTAGGTCGCCTTCCCAGTGACCAGGTATCTCGCGAGTGAGCACTTCGGCAGGTCGTTCATCAATGCGAATGGGGTCTTTAATTGTGGTTCTTTTATCAGCACCTCTTCGGGTATTTCCTCTGTATTTTCTTTTTTGTCTAAGTTGAGAAATTAGTAGTTTTTCGACCTCTTTTTTAGGTTGAATATAGATGTGATAATAGATATTTTCGTGCGAGATTTGCATAGTTGGATCAAAGGGATAAAATTGTTTTAAAGCATCTGAAATTTGCTTTGGAGACCAATGTAATTCCAACTGTGAATATACAAAATTTTTGAGTTTTGGATTGCTGTTAATTTTGGATGTTCCTAAGCGTTTATCCATTAGATTATAGACATAATTTGCTTCTGCTTTTAGGTTGTCATAAGGTTCATTTTTGACTCTTTTTAGTTCTCTGGAAATGGTGCTTGGATGAACCGATAGAGTAGTGGCAATTTGTTTGTTATTTTTGCCCAAAGCGATTAGTTTTTCAATCTCAATTCTATGATCACGATTGAGTCTTTTGTAAGCTGTTTTCATACTACAATTTTATACATTTTTTGGTTATAAAATTGCGTTAGATTCTTGACTCTGCGCTATAATGGCTACTAACGTCTTGGCGCTACACGCAGGCTGGGGTTAAAAAATCCTAAAACTTTCGGTTAAAAACTAATCTCGGCTGATACAAAACCATCTTTAAATTAAGCCAAATGCCCAGCTTGCTTGTAGCGGCTGTTATGGGCCGGTTGTTTTGTCGAAATTACGAATTTCCGCAAAGTTTTAACGTTTTTGTTTCGTAATTTTCTGTGTTTCAATTTTTACGCTTCTGCTGGCAAGTTTCTGTTTTTACACTTCAACTTTCAGATTTCTGCGTTTCTACTTTCACGCTTCTACTGGCAAGTTTCTACTTTTACGCTTCCAACTCTGAAGTTTCTGCTTTTCACGCTTCTGCTGGCAAAATCGAACTTTCACGCTTCTGCTTTGTAAGTTTATACATAAATTAAACGCTTGTTTTTCAGATTATTTTCTTCTGCGTAATTTCGGCACAACTGGCCCATAACGTCCCCGCGCTACAAGCATTTTGGGACTAAATTAAGCCTTATCTTCGGATTTGCCAAATCTTCCAAATACAAACCAATTTTTCCATTAAGCCAAATGCCCAAATTGCTTGTAGCGTGTGTTAGCCGTTCGGTTTTGTATTAATCTAACAATACTTTATATTCGGAATTTGAATAGTATTTTATTAATGCTTCATTATATCCAATGTTATTTTCTTCTTTTAGTTTCCATACTTCCCCAGAATTTAATAACATTTTTAATGAATAACCGTCTTCGAATTTTAGTTGAACAAGATTACTTAAATCTATCCAAATGTTTTTGTCTGATTTTTTTAAGGATTCAGTAATTTTTAAATCTAATTCTTCTTTTGAGTATTTTTTTAAAGCAAGTTTAATCCTTCCCAGTGTGTAAATATTTTCAAATTCCATAAGTTCATCAATACTCTCAAGAAATTTAACCAACTCTTTTTCATTATTGCTTTCACTAAATAATTTTAATTTCAATCTGTTTATTTCAGTTTCAGCTTCAACTTTTGCGGTTCCACAAAATCCATAATCAGCAAGTAAAGCTCTATTAAGTAGTTTTAATGCTTTTGGATAATCTTTTTCAATAATTTTCTTTTCAGCTTTTTTTATTAAATCGTATGATTGAGAAAATAAAAAAGGTGACCAAAATAAAAGAAATATTAAAGTAAGTGTTTTCATTTTTATCATTTTTTGCTTTTGATATCCAAATTGCCGGCAAACTGACGCCTAACGTTCCCGCGCTATAAGCAGTTTGGGACTAAATTAAGCCCATTATTCGGATTTGCCAAATCTCCCAAATACAAACCAATTTTTCCATTAAGCCAAATGCCCAAATTGCTTGTAGCGTGTGTTAGCCGTTCGGTTTTTCTCACTTAAAATAATTTTTGTATTCATTTTCCGAATCTGTCATATCGATTTTTTTCGGTTTTAATTTTGGGTCAAACAAATATATTTGCCATAATTCGCCCTTGTCATTTAATTCTAAAATTGCGTTATTTCCGTTCTCCAATTCAAAATTGATTATTTTATCATTTTTAATGTTTAGAATTTTTAGTTTGTTTTTATTAAAAGTTTTAGTTGATTCATTTATGTAAAACATATAATCGTCAGCTCCAATATAAAAATCTTCTTCGCCAACTTCTTTTTTACGTTTTTCAATTTGCTTTTCCGTTGGTTCAATAATAATTGCAATTTGACTTTTAACAATTATTGTATCGATTACATTTTTGCTAGTTTCAGTAATTTTCAACTTTTCTATTTTCATTTTTTTACTTGAAATAGTTTTAGCATCTTTCAGATTTTCTTCACTGTGATTTTCTTTTTGATTACAAGAAATTAATGTAAAAAGAGCTAATAAAATCGATTTATATTTTTTCATTTTTAGTAGGTTTTTCTGCGTTCCGCCAAACTGACGGCTAACGTCCCGCTAGTAGGCGATGGTTGGGGATAAATAAAGCAATTATTTTCGGATTATCACTAATTTGCCAAATACAAAACCATTTTTCCATTAAGCTTAATTCCCAACTATTGTTTACTAGCTGTTAACTGTTGTCTTTTTATCAAAATGGTTTTGTTATTTTTCTCCATATTCTACTTGCTAAATTTCTTCTTTTTACCGTAATAATAAATTCGGTCAATTTAGCTTCACTTTTTGTTAAAATAATTACACCTAAATCTATAATTTTATTATCAGTTTTTATTTCAATTTCTTTTTGTTCAAAGCCAATTGCTCCAATTGATAATATTAATTTTTCAACTTCTAAATTTGGTAAATATTTAATTTTAAAATTACCTTTCTCGTTTGATGCAGTTCCAATTTTAGTACCTTTAATTATTACATAGGCATAACTGTCTGTTAAGTTCATTTTGGTGATTAAATCATAATATTCAATTCTACCACTTATTATTATTGAATCATTAATTATTTTAGATTGTTCATTAATTTGCTTATTTTTTTGACTATCATCATAAACTTGATTTGAAAAATGTTTTTCAGTTTCATTATTTTTGGAATTCGCAATTGATGTTGTCGCAATTAAAGTTGTTAATCCAATACTTAATGGAACATTACATTTCGATCGTTTAATTTCTGCTAACTGTTCAGGTAAATAAAATCCACAAGTTGATTCATTAGTTTCAGACATTTTAAAAGCAATTTCTGTAAACGACATTTTGGAAAAATCAATTATTGTTTTATCGCATTTTTGACATAATCGACCGTTTTCGTTCGGTTTCATTTCGTCCCAATACATATTGCATTTTTTTAGTCTTTTCAAACTATTCTTAAAATTTTCTATTTCCATTTCGGTTTTTTAAGATAACAGTTAACGTTCTGGCGCTTGGCGTGGTTGGGGAATAAAGATGCGAGATTTTTCGGTTAAACACAAAATTTCCAAATATAAGACCAACTTTAAATTAAGCCTAAAACCCAAATCTTGCGAAACCGCTGTTGTACGACGTTTTTTATTTTCCACCCAACCAAACTTCACCTTTTTTAAAAATATAGCATTCTCGATTCTCACCTAACCATTCAAACTTTTTTACCCTATGTTCTTTCTTCATGATGTTTTTAAATCGACGCCTAGATTCAAGATAATCATTTTCACAAATATACATTTCTTTGTCTCCAACTTCATCATCGTATAAAACATCTTCATCCAAAAATGGTTTCCAATCAACAGATTTCATTTTTGATAGCATTTCTTTACCATAACGATCACTTTTTAATAAGATATTTTTATCGGATGGCGTAAAAGTATTTTTATAATAATCTATATCGTCTCCGATTGCACAAACAACTTGAGACATCGAAAATCTAGGTTCAAATAACCAAATTTTTAAATAGTATGGTTTGCCTGTTTTTTTCAGCAATTCTTCCCAATGAGAGTATATTTCTATTAATGAAGATAAGATAAGTTTTTTTGTTTTTCCTTTCGGTTCAGGGATAACACTGTTTGTTATTGAAATATCGCAAAAAGGACTTACATAAATTTTAGTATAGTCTCTATGACTTTCATTTTCTAGATATAGACTTAAATTATACGACAAATTATTAAATTTCCATTTTTCAATTTGTCTATGAATTTTTTTCTGTCCTCGTATTTTCTTTATTTTCATCGTTTTTTTTAAAATTGGCTATAACGTTCTCGCACTACACGCGGTTTGGAACTAAATTAGCATTATTTTTCGGATTAGCCAAAATTCCCAAATACAAAACCAATTTCAAATTAAGCCAAATGTCCAAATTGCTTGTAGCGTGTGTTGGTGGCTGGCTTTATTTTTAGCCGTTATTTTCCATGTGTCAATTTAATTATTTGCCCGTTTGTTGAGTTTAAAATTATTAGAAAAGTTCCACCTTTCATATTTTCGGGAAGCGTTCCGTTTAAAACCCAATATTCATTAAATTTATTTATTTCATAAGGTCTTTGGCTTATTATGTTATTCTTCCCATAAATTTTAAATAAAATTGTTTCAGAAATTGTAATTGCAGTTTCCTTATCAGTAATAACTTTATCTACTAAAATTTGTCTTTCACTGTTATTAGAAAGCGCTTCTTTAAGTTCGCTTCTTGCATATTCAACTCCTAATTTTTTCCTACTGTTTTTTGTCTGTCCACAAGAAATTTGACATATAAAAATTAAAATAATAGATATAATTTTTAAATTCATAAGTTGTGTTTTTCTACATTATTAATTGTTTCGTCCAAAAAGTGTTGCTTTCCCTTCTTGATTTCTTGCAAGTTGTTTTAGTGCCTTTTGGAAATTGTCAATTGCAGACGGTTCTACAATTATTTCAAGTTTCAACTTATCTTTCTCTTCATTTCTATATTCAGTCGAAACATTTTCTTCAAGATTAATTTCAATACCTAAATGTCCCGCATTGTCGATGCAATAATATTTCATTGAGAAGTAGGCGTAACTATTTTTTTTGCCCATTTCGTGAAATAGAGTTAAATTATTTTTTGGGAATCCAAATAGTAATTCGGCAAAATGGTCTAATGATTCACTTGTTTCGTAAACTTCTGTAATTCCAAAATAACGTCCATTTGAAGCAGTCACTCGTAACTCAAACATTTCATCATCTTTCCAAATAAGTTCCAATTCCAAATATGATTCTCTAATCAAAGTTCATTTTATTTAATTATTGTCAGTTTTTGTTTTGCTATAATGGCTACTAACGTCCCCGCGCTACAAGCATTTTGGGACTAAATTAAGCCTTATCTTCGGATTTGCCAAATCTTCCAAATACAAACCAATTTTTCCATTAAGCCAAATGCCCAAATTGCTTGTAGCGTGTGTTACCAGCTGTATTTATATTTCCGCACTTATTAATTTTATCCAGTCTTTTCCAAATATTCTCAACTCATAAATCCATAAATTTTCTGTTTTGTTATTTTTGAACCAATAATCTTTTGAATAGTCAATCCAAAAACCATTTTTAAAATCTTTGTCATAAATAGAAAATGAATCTCCGTCAAATTTTACAATTTCGACAATATTTTCAATTATAAATTTAGTTTCTATTTTCAAAATTGCTATTTCTGTAAAACGGTAAAGTTTAAGAAAGTTTTCTTTAGATAATTCCTCTTTAAGAGTTAGAAGCGTTTTTGTAAGATTTCTAATTTCATCTTCTGTAAAACTTAAATTTAAGTAGTTAAATTTGAAATCAGTTCCGTTAAGTTCGATTGCTTTCTGTTCAATTTCTTCGATTGTTAAAATTTCATTTTCTGAAATTATTTTTTCTGAAATTGAGGAAATAAAAGAGATTAATTCAGGTAATTTTAATTTTCTTTCTTCCAGTTTTCGCAATGTTTTTATCTTTAAATTTCTTTCTTCTGTGTTCATTTAGTGTAATATAGCTGGTAACGTTCTCGCGCTACACGCGGTTTGGGACTAAATTAGCGTTATTTTTCTGATTAGCCAAAAACTTCCAGATACAAAACCATTTTCCCGACAAGACAAATGCCCAAATCGCTTGTAGCGTGTGTTACCAGCTGTAATTATATTTAGTGCAATTTCGGAATCTGCGGACTTCGCATAATTGATGAATCATTGTGAATTACAAAACTTATAAATAGCTTCATTTTACTATTTACTATCAATGTGTCTGATGGAAATTTTCTATTTCTTTTAAAATCGGGTCTAGTGTTCTTTACGAATTTTAATAAACTTGAGTTAGTATACACTTTATCATCGTCAATATATATTGTTTTTGAAGAATTATCTTTATAAATAACATTAAGGCAATACCGACTTCCTTGTATACTTGGTAAATCTTCTTTCCATTTTCCTTCTTCATATTTAAAAGATTCATCTGAAGGTATCTGATTCAATCTAAAAATGCAATAATCCAATTTATTTTTTTGAAGATCTGCAACTGCTAAAGCTTCTCCTGATGAATTGACGTAAGTATAAAACACTGGTAAAATAGTGTCTATACGTGCACGTTCATATCTTAAAATTTCAATTTCCTTTATTCGTGTATTATTTTCTTTTTTACAAGAAAAAATAAAAAGGCAAAGTATTATCAAACTGATTAATTGTTTTCTCATAGGTGCGGTATTATAGCTGGTAACGTTCCGGCGCTTGGCGAGGTTGCGAGCTTCGGAACCGATTATTTTCTATCAAAGATAAAATTTCTTGCGAGAAATAAACGTGAATTAACTACAAAATTCGCAATCTTGCCAAACGCCTGTTGTGCGTTCGCTTTTTATTTTTTCTCTAGCAATTTGTCAAATTCGTCTTTAGCATCATCGATTCCTAATATTCTACTTTCAAAAACTCCATAATATTCAACATCATCTATAGAAATTTTTTCGAAATTATTTTCCATAATTCTTAGTCGTATATTTTTTGGTAATTCATTTCTAGTAATTATATAATCAATTATTACAAACTCATTATTATACTTTTTTCCTTGATATTCTTGTTCTATTATTGTTTTAAAAATTAACTTTTCAACACTTACAAGTTTTGCTTTTTTCAAAGTGCTTAGCCAAATTGTTTTTTCAATTTTTCCGATGTTATTTTTCTCAACTTTATATTTTACGTTTTTTTCTAAGTCATATTTTGAAACGCTTTTTAATATTTTACTAAATTCTGGTAAACTTAAATACTTTTCAGTTTTCCTATTGTATATATGACCGTGATCATTTTGCGTTTTAAATTCGCTACTGATTTTCAAGCAAGTTTTTGAAAATTCTGTTTCTTTATTTATTTGATTTCCAATAAAAGAGCAAAAAAACAATAGTGATAATGAAAACAAAAAGCATTTCAGTTTAAATTTCATATTTCATTTACTTTAAAAATTATCGTTTATTTTAATCAGTTTCTGTCGCTCGAAAGTGACGCACAACGTTCTCGCGCTACAAGCAGTTTGGTACTAAATTAAGCCCTATTTTCGGATTTGCCAAATCTTCCAAATACAAAACCAACTTCAAATTAAGCCAAATGCCCAAATTGCTTGTAGCGTGTGTTGGGGAGCGGTTGTTTTGTCGAAATTGCGAATATCCACAAAGTGATAACACTTTTGCTTTTCAAGTTTCTACTTTTCACGCTTCTGCTTTTCAGGTTCCAACTTTTTAAGTTTCTGCTTATAAATTCCAACTTTCACGCTTCTGCTTTTCAGATTACAATTTTCAAGTTTCTGCTTATAAATTCCAACTTTCACGCTTCTGCTTTTCAGATTACAATTTTCAAGTTTCTGCTGATAAATTCCAATTTTCACGCTTCTGCTTTTAAACTTCTTGCGGAACGTGTGCTTATTTTCTAATTGTTTTTATCTGCGTAATTTCGGCACAACTGCTCCCCAACGTTCTCGCGCTACAAGCAGTTTGGGACTAAATTAAGCCCAATTTTCGGATTAGCCAAATCTTCCAAATACAAAACCAACTTTAAATTAAGCCTAATACCCAAATTGCTTGTAGCGTGTGTTGGTGGCTGGTTGTTTTGTCGAAATCACGAATTTCCACAAAGTTTTCACGCTTTTGCTTTTCAGATTCCAATTTTCACGCTTCTACTTTTTCGCTTTCAATTTTAGGAGCAACGCTTTTCAAGTTTCTGCTTTTCACGCTTCAGCTGACAAGTTCCAACTTTGACACTTCTGCTTTTCCGTTTTCAATTTTAAGCGCAACAATTTTCACGTTTCCGCTTTTCAAGTTTCCGTTGGCAAATTCCAACTTTCACGTTTGTACTTTTCTGTTTTCAATTTTGGCGCAACACTTTTTAAGTTTCCGCTTTTCACGATTCCACTGGCAAATTCCAACTTTCACGTTTCTATTTTTTTAGTTTCTGCGAGTTGTGAACTTTATTTCCAAATCGAAATTACCTGCGTAATTTCGGCGCAACTTGCCACCAACGTTCCCGCGCTACAAGCAGTTTGGGACTAAATTAAGCCCAATTTTCGGATTAGCCAAATCTTCCAAATACAAAACCAACTTTAAATTAAGCCTAATACCCAAATTGCTTGTAGCGTGTGTTGGTGGCTGGTTGTTTTGTCGAAATCACGAATTTCCACAAAGTTTTCACGCTTTTGCTTTTCAGATTCCAATTTTCACGCTTCTACTTTTTCGCTTTCAATTTTAGGAGCAACGCTTTTCAAGTTTCTGCTTTTCACGCTTCAGCTGACAAGTTCCAACTTTGACACTTCTGCTTTTCCGTTTTCAATTTTAAGCGCAACAATTTTCACGTTTCCGCTTTTCAAGTTTCCGTTGGCAAATTCCAACTTTCACGTTTGTACTTTTCTGTTTTCAATTTTGGCGCAACACTTTTTAAGTTTCCGCTTTTCACGATTCCACTGGCAAATTCCAACTTTCACGTTTCTATTTTTTTAGTTTCTGCGAGTTGTGAACTTTATTTCCAAATCGAAATTACCTGCGTAATTTCGGCGCAACTTGCCACCAACGTTCTCGCGCTACAGCGGGTTTGGGACTAAATTAAGCCCTATTTTCGGATTTGCCAAATCATCCCAAATACAAAACCAACTTTCCATTAAGCCAATTGCCCAAATCCGTTGTAGCGTGTGTTAGCGGATGTAATTTTTTATTGTTTAAATCTGTTTGCGAATTTATATAATAATTTAACCGCATTAAATTTTTCCAGAGAACTATTTTGTTTGTTTTCATCTTCTAAATCTGTAATATTAAATACTTCAGAAGTTTCAAAGTTTATTTCATAAACACTTGTACCATCATGAATTATTTTCGGAATACAATTAAAAGATTTTACAAACATTACGATTCCGTCAATTCCGCCATACGGATATTCGTAAGGATTATATTCAAGTAAACCTTTGTTTTTGTCTACTTTCTTTAAGTCAATATATTCTATTCCGTAATTTATGCTCAATAATTCTATCAAAGAATAAAAGTGCCAATTAAATTCTGTTTTGTCGGCAGTTTTAAAATTCGGTTTCAAGTCCGAATCTAAAAACCAAAATTTCTCAATGGAATATTTAGGAAAATTTTCTAACCAATAATTATCGTTAGTTTCAATTGAGTTATTTTTCGAATATTTTATTTTTTCAAAAGTGAATTTCAAATCTTCAAAATTCAAATCTTCAAAATAATCAAACTCTAAATAACAATTCTCTTTTTCCATAATTTTGGTCGCGATTATATCCGCTAACGTTCCCGCGCTACACGCGGTTTGGGACTAAATTAGCGTTATTTTTCGGATTAGCCAAAATTCCCAAATACAAAACCAATTTCAAATTAAGCCAAATACCCAAATTGCTTGTAGCGTGTGTTAGGCGAAGCTTTTTTCTAAATCTACTTTGGCTAATTTTAGACTAGGTTTATTTATTTTTAATATTGATGCTTTAATTTTACTTCTATCTTTTTGAGGTATAATTGTGGGAATTAGATTTTCAAGTTTAATGTGAAATAAACGATGAATAATTATTAAATCTCTATTGTTAAAAGGGCTAATTCCATTCATTAGTTCTGACATATAAGATTTACGATGGCCTAAAATTACACCTAAATCTTGTTGATTTATGCCATGTTCGGAAATCTTATCTTTAATTACATTTTTTCTGTTTTCTAAAAATCTTCTTTCTTGTTCCGCTATAAACTCTGCAAAATCACTTTCTTGTATTTTTTCATCAGAAATGATTGAATCTTTACTCCAATGTTTATTTTCATATTCTTTGATAATTGCTCGAAGTTGTTTTCTTTCGTTTGCTAATTCAGGGTTATCTTTAACAAGTAATCGAAGTTTTCTATCTAGAATCATTGCTCTTTCAAGACCAATTTCATCAGAAATATGCCCTTTTTTTAATATCTGTTTTAAATCTATTTGTGTTTTCATTTTTTTAAATTGTTGCTAAAGTTGTCTATAAAAGAGTTTATTAAATATGTCCTTTATTTTTTAACCATTTCTTAATAGTATTTTTATTGTTTTTAAATGTAGTTTCATATTCATCATGATTTCCACACCATACTATCGTTGCTTCATCGTCTTCAAATTCTATTAATATAAAAACTCTATGAATATTAATGTCAAAAAAATAAAAATCATCATAAACACAATCTGCATCGGGTCTTTCATTAATAAGATCTAATTTATTGTCCCAATTGCTATCTTTTAAATCATCAAATAATTTATCTATTGCATTGTGTAATAAAATGTTTCCCTTATTCTTACTTTTCAGTTTTTCTAAATGCTTTTTTCCAATTATTTCCATATCGAGTACAAATATACATATAAAAGTTCTAATTATTTCCGAACTTTTAAATTTTGTGTTTATATATTTACGAGTTGTTTTTTAGAGGTGCTGTAAAGTTTCGCCTAACGTCCCGCTACTACAGCGGGTTTGGGACTAAATTAAGCCCTATTTTCGGATTTGCCAAATCATCCCAAATACAAAACCAACTTCTCATTAAGCCAAGTGCCCAAATCCGTTGTAGTAGCTGTTACCAGCTGGCAATTTATATGTAGTCTGTGTCCGAAAAAATAAACCAATTATTTCCTTCGCCATTAATGTCAATATGGTTTGAATTGGAATGATAATCTTTTTCAGTTTCTTCATTACAAGGCGAATAAATGATTTGTACATTTCGCAGTTTGTTAATATTATAACCAGATTTCACATTGAATGTAAAAGTTAGTTTTTCGGAACAATTTAGGTCTTCTTGGGAACTTATTTCCACGCTTTCTATTCCAACTTTATCAAGTTCTTCTTCATAATTTTCAGATATTTTCTTCGATAATTCTGTTAAATTAGGATTTGGTTCGACTTTCAAATATTGAGTTTTTATATTTCTAATTAGTTTTTCAAATTCAATACGATTCTCTGCAAATTCTTCAGAATTTTGCCTAAAACACTTTTCATAATTTGGATTCAACCAGCCATAAGTCAGCCAAACAATTACAATTGCCAATATAATGTAAATTATAAATGTAATTTTTTGAACTTTCACTTAAGTTTCTCTTTTTTAGTTGCTTGCTGGTAACGTTCCCGCGCTACACGCGGTTTGGGACTAAATTAGCGCTATTTTTCGGATTAGCCAAAATTCCCAAATACAAAACCAATTTCAAATTAAGCCTAATACCCAAATTGCTTGTAGCGTGTGTTAGCAGATGTATTTTTTTATTTGTTCTGATATACGTTCTAAATATTCTGTACTTATATCGTTACTTAATTGTCTTATATTTAAAACAATTCTTTTTTCACTTTCATTTGTGAATAACAGAAATCTTTGTCTTGGTTTTGACAAATCTTCCAAGAAACTAACGTTATATCGATTTTCGATTTCAGATTTTTTTAAATAACTTCCAATTGCTAAAATAGTTACATTAAAACTTTTATAGAAAATATGTTCGTTAATTGTCGTTCTATTTTCGTCCTCTTTATTTCCCAATTGCTTTGGTGAAACTTGATGATTAATTTCAGTAATGAATGACTTTAATAAAAAATTATTATTTCTTTCTGAAATATATTCGGGAAAAATAAGATTTATCAATTTTTGATACTGTAACCAAGTATTACCTCTTGATGGTTTTCCATCATATGGGTGTAAAGGATTTTTAAAATAATAATCAAAATAAAATTTATAATCTAAATTTTCAATCATATTTTCAATCAAATAATACCATTGTTTGGGATTTTCAGAAGATTCAGCTTTAATTTGAATTTCGTTTTCTGCTCTTATAGCTTTTTCTTGTCCTACAATTAATATTTTAGAATTTGGATTACCAAAACCTATGTAAAAAGGGTTTGGTTTATTTAATAAATTATTGCTCTGTAATTCAGATTTATTTTTTGCAATATTAACTAAATCTTTAAATGATTCTTTATACATCTCGTTTTTTTTAATATATCTGCTAACGTCCCCGCGCTACAAGCAGTTTGGGACTAAATTAAGCTCTATTTTCGGATTTGCCAAATCTTCCAAATACAAAACCAATTTCAAATTAAGCCAAATCCCCAAATTGCTTGTAGCGTGTGTTGGCAGTAGGTTTTTTCAATGCTGTTTATGTTCTTTCCAATTAAGTTTGTAATAATCTTTTCCAATTTCAGCTTCAATGTCAAATTTATATTTTCCACTTCTTATTTTTTCAATTCCTGTTCCACAAAGAGGATAAGTTATTGTATCACGTTGCATATTTTTAATTATTCCTTCTGGAGTTCCAAAAGGCAAATTGTCTTGTATTGTTAATTTTCTACAATTAATAACTATCGATTTTCGCTTTGTTATTTCGTAATATTTGTCTTCAATTTTCAAAGAGTCAATATCAAAATCAGTTTTATTATAAACTTCCACTTGAATTCTTGCAGAAAAAAAGTAAAAATAAGTTACTGCTATTGAACATAATAATAAACTTAAAAAAATATTCTTTTAAAATTCTTATTTTCCATTTCCATTTTTTTTCTTCTTCTGCGGTAAACTTACTGCCAACGTTCCGGCGCTTGGCGAGGTTGCGAAGTTCGGAACCGATTATTTTCTATCAAAGATAAAATTTCTTGCGAGAAATAAACGTGAATTAACTACAAAATTCGCAATCTTGCCAAACGCCTGTTGTGCGTTCGCTTTTTATTTTTTCTCTAGCAATTTGTCAAATTCGTCTTTAGCATCATCGATTCCTAATATTCTACTTTCAAAAACTCCATAATATTCAACATCATCTATAGAAATTTTTTCGAAATTATTTTCCATAATTCTTAGTCGTATATTTTTTGGTAATTCATTTCTAGTAATTATATAATCAATTATTACAAACTCATTATTATACTTTTTTCCTTGATATTCTTGTTCTATTATTGTTTTAAAAATTAACTTTTCAACACTTACAAGTTTTGCTTTTTTCAAAGTGCTTAGCCAAATTGTTTTTTCAATTTTTCCGATGTTATTTTTCTCAACTTTATATTTTACGTTTTTTTCTAAGTCATATTTTGAAACGCTTTTTAATATTTTACTAAATTCTGGTAAACTTAAATACTTTTCAGTTTTCCTATTGTATATATGACCGTGATCATTTTGCGTTTTAAATTCGCTACTGATTTTCAAGCAAGTTTTTGAAAATTCTGTTTCTTTATTTATTTGATTTCCAATAAAAGAGCAAAAAAACAATAGTGATAATGAAAACAAAAAGCATTTCAGTTTAAATTTCATATTTCATTTACTTTAAAAATTATCGTTTATTTTAATCAGTTTCTGTCGCTCGAAAGTGACGCACAACGTTCTCGCGCTACAAGCAGTTTGGTACTAAATTAAGCCCTATTTTCGGATTTGCCAAATCTTCCAAATACAAAACCAACTTCAAATTAAGCCAAATGCCCAAATTGCTTGTAGCGTGTGTTGGGGAGCGGTTGTTTTGTCGAAATTGCGAATATCCACAAAGTGATAACACTTTTGCTTTTCAAGTTTCTACTTTTCACGCTTCTGCTTTTCAGGTTCCAACTTTTTAAGTTTCTGCTTATAAATTCCAACTTTCACGCTTCTGCTTTTCAGATTACAATTTTCAAGTTTCTGCTGATAAATTCCAATTTTCACGCTTCTGCTTTTAAACTTCTTGCGGAACGTGTGCTTATTTTCTAATTGTTTTTATCTGCGTAATTTCGGCACAAGTCTCCAGTAACGTTCTCGCGCTACAAGCAGTTTGGGACTAAATTCAGTCCATTTTTCGGATTTGCCAAATCTTCCTGACACAAAACCAACTTCAAATTAAGCCTAATACCCAAATTGCTTGTAGCGTGTGTTACCAGCTGTATTTATATTTCCGCACTTATTAATTTTATCCAGTCTTTTCCAAATATTCTCAACTCATAAATCCATAAATTTTCTGTTTTGTTATTTTTGAACCAATAATCTTTTGAATAGTCAATCCAAAAACCATTTTTAAAATCTTTGTCATAAATAGAAAATGAATCTCCGTCAAATTTTACAATTTCGACAATATTTTCAATTATAAATTTAGTTTCTATTTTCAAAATTGCTATTTCTGTAAAACGGTAAAGTTTAAGAAAGTTTTCTTTAGATAATTCCTCTTTAAGAGTTAGAAGCGTTTTTGTAAGATTTCTAATTTCATCTTCTGTAAAACTTAAATTTAAGTAGTTAAATTTGAAATCAGTTCCGTTAAGTTCGATTGCTTTCTGTTCAATTTCTTCGATTGTTAAAATTTCATTTTCTGAAATTATTTTTTCTGAAATTGAGGAAATAAAAGAGATTAATTCAGGTAATTTTAATTTTCTTTCTTCCAGTTTTCGCAATGTTTTTATCTTTAAATTTCTTTCTTCTGTGTTCATTTAGTGTAGGCGGATTCAAGTTTCTATCGCAATTTTTTGCTTTAGAGTTTTGCCTTATTTTTCAAATTCAGAAAGCCAAATTTTGATTGTCTTTAGGCTTTCTAAATTCAAAAAATAAAGCTACGATTTATTTTGACTATACCTAATTATTAGATGAAATTTTGGTTCATATATAATCGACTAATTGTATTTAGTGGCGATTCGTATTCGAGTGTTTTTCGAGGTCTTTCATTGAGCTGATTTTGTACTTCTTTGAGTTGCTTTTTTGATATTAAATTAAAGTCAGTTCCTTTGGGAAAATAGTCTCTAATTAACCCATTCGTATTTTCATTTGTGGGTCTTTCCCAGGGACTATAGGGATGGGCAAAATAGACTTTTACTTTGGAATTTTTAGTAAAGGTTTTGTGTTGCGCCATCTCGGTTCCGTTATCATAAGTCAAAGATAGTTTTAGGTTGTCTGGGAGCTTTCTAAACTCCTTTTCAAAAGCTTTTCTCACGGTTGTTGAGTCTTTCTTTTTCAAGGGTACAATTATTAAAAATCGAGTGGTTCTTTCTACCAGAGTCCCAATAGCACTTTCTCTGTTTTTTCCCAGTATTAGGTCGCCTTCCCAGTGACCAGGTATCTCGCGAGTGAGCACTTCGGCAGGTCGTTCATCAATGCGAATGGGGTCTTTAATTGTGGTTCTTTTATCAGCACCTCTTCGGGTATTTCCTCTGTATTTTCTTTTTTGTCTAAGTTGAGAAATTAGTAGTTTTTCGACCTCTTTTTTAGGTTGAATATAGATGTGATAATAGATATTTTCGTGCGAGATTTGCATAGTTGGATCAAAGGGATAAAATTGTTTTAAAGCATCTGAAATTTGCTTTGGAGACCAATGTAATTCCAACTGTGAATATACAAAATTTTTGAGTTTTGGATTGCTGTTAATTTTGGATGTTCCTAAGCGTTTATCCATTAGATTATAGACATAATTTGCTTCTGCTTTTAGGTTGTCATAAGGTTCATTTTTGACTCTTTTTAGTTCTCTGGAAATGGTGCTTGGATGAACCGATAGAGTAGTGGCAATTTGTTTGTTATTTTTGCCCAAAGCGATTAGTTTTTCAATCTCAATTCTATGATCACGATTGAGTCTTTTGTAAGCTGTTTTCATACTACAATTTTATACATTTTTTGGTTATAAAATTGCGTTAGATTCTTGACTCTGCGGTAATATAGCTGGTAACGTTCTCGCGCTACAAGCAGTTTGGGACTAAATTTAGCCGATTATTCGGATTTGCCAAATCTTCCAAATACAAAACCAATTTCATATTAAGCCAAATACCCAAATTGCTTGTAGCGTGTGTTACCTGTCGTTTTTTTTATTTATGTATGCTTTTGTAATTTCTAAAATTAATTTTGGTTCGTCCATATTTTCTACAAATTCAATTATTTCCGAATCATTAAAATTAGCTATCAAAAAGTTTTTTCCGCTTTCAGATATCTTATAATTTTTTGCTGTTCCGTTGTCAAAATTTTCGAAAACTGTTATTAAGTTATTTTTAAGTAATTCATTCAAGTTCGATGAAATATTTGAAGGAAAATCGGCTCTGTCAAAAAGTTTCATTAATGAGCTTATTCCTCTTATTCCTGGTTCGGATGATATGAGAAATAAAATTAGAATTTGTTTTTTAGTCAGCATTTTAGAATAATTAAAAATTTCATTAATCTTGTCCTTCAATTGTTATATTTAAATATTCACTCCCAATATGTAATCCTAAAAGTAGATTTAGTAATTCTGAATCTGCATTAACAACTATGAGTTTATATTTTTTTGATTCGCTTGAAATTTCTACTTCTTCAATTGATTTTATTCGAACAGTTAATGATAAAGATTGGTTAAATGGAATATTCAAAAACCAATTCACTTCAACAATTCCTTCTCTAATTTCGCCAATCAAATAGAATTCATTTCTACTTCTTATTGCAAAACTATTAATAACTTCAAATTCTCCTTTTATTTCTTCTTTTTCCACTTTTTGGTTTTTCAAAATGACAGGTAACGTTCCCGCGCTACACGCAGGCTGGGATTAAAGATGCGTATTCTTTCTGTTAAAAACAAATGTATCAAATACAAACTATCTTCAAATTAAACCAATTGCCCAGCTTGCTTGTAGCGTGTGTTATGTATAGCCTTTCTTTTCATTCGTTTATTATTAGTTTTCCTTTTAATTCTGCTTCTGTGGTTGTCCAACCATCTTTGTACAATTTGTCCCAACCCCTTTTGCCGTTGTCAATGAAAGTTTGTGTGTCAAACGGCTTTAAGTTGCTGTCAAATATTTCTATTTTGTCAAACCATATTCTAATGTCAATTGTCTTTTTGCTGTATTTATCTTCTTGAAAAAGGTCAATTGTATGTTGTTTTTCAAAGCCGGAAGTAATAATTGTATCAAAACTTACATTGTCTTTCCATTGCTTGAAAACTAACTCTTCAGAGTTGTCTATAAATTCCCAACCATAAAGTGATTCGTTTTTAAATTCACTCATTTGGTCAGAAAGTTCGTTTGGGTCGAATTTAGTAGCTTCATTTTCAATGTCAAGAGTTAATGAAGAAGCAAGTCGTCCAACGTTTCTAAAAGCAAAAAGAAATCTATTGTCATTGGGTATTGTCCCGTCTTGTTGAATAGCAATAGGATAAAAAGTAAGGTAAACAGTTTTGCGTTCCTTGTCATAATCAAGTCCGACAATAATTGCTTCGTTTAAAGCAAGGTTAAGTCCGTCTTTTATGTCTTGGGTAATTTCTGTCATAAGGTTATACATAACGTTCCCGCGCTACAGCGGGTTTGGGACTAAATTAAGCCCTATTTTCGGATTTGCCAAATCTTCCAAATACAAGACCATTTTTAAATTAAGCCAATTGCCCAAATCCGTTGTAGCGTGTGTTACAGGGCGGTTATTTTTGTCGAAATTACGATTTTCACACAAAACTTTCACGCTTTTTTTGGCAAAATCCAATTTTCACGTTTCTGCTTTTCTGCTCGTAATTTTCGGTTCATTATTTCAAATATTTTCTTTTCGTTTTAAAAATCTGCGCAAAAAAAATCAAGTTTCTGCTTTTCAAGTTTCCGTTGGCAAATTCCGATTTTCACGTTTCTGCTTTTTACGCTTCTATTTTCAGATTCCAACTTTCCGACTTCTGCTATCGATTCCAATTTTCACGCTTCTGCTTTGTAAACTTCTTGCGAAATCAATGCTTATTTTCTGATTGTTTTCATCTGCGTAATTTCGGCATAACTGCCCTGTAACGTTCCCGCGCTACACGCGGTTTGGGACTAAATTAGCGTTATTTTTCGGATTAGCCAAAACTTCCAAATACAAAACCAATTTTCCCATTAAGCCAAATGCCCAAATCGCTTGTAGCGTGTGTTATGCGGGGATTGTTTTGTCGAAATTACAATTGAACCGTAAACTTTTCACGCTTCTGTTGGCAAATTCCAATTTTCAAGTTTCTGATTTTCGGTTCATTATTTTGAAAACGTTCTTTTCTTTTTAAAACTCTGTGCAAAAAAATAAAGTTTCTGCTTTTCAGGTTTCTATTTTTCAGGTCTAAACTTTTCAAGTTTCTGCTGATAAATTCTAACTTTCACGCTTCTGCTTTTCACGTTTAAACTTTTCAACTTTTCGCTGGCAAGTTCCAACTCTCATGCTTCCGCATTGTAAACTTCTTGCGGAAACAAAAGTTTATTTTCTGATTGTTTTCATCTGCGTAATTTCGGCAACTCACGCATAACGTTCCCGCGCTACACGCGGTTTGGGACTAAATTAGCGTTATTTTTCGGATTAGCCAAAACTTCCAAATACAAAACCAATTTTCCCATTAAGCCAAATGCCCAAATCGCTTGTAGCGTGTGTTATGCGGGGATTGTTTTGTCGAAATTACAATTGAACCGTAAACTTTTCACGCTTCTGTTGGCAAATTCCAATTTTCAAGTTTCTGATTTTCGGTTCATTATTTTGAAAACGTTCTTTTCTTTTTAAAACTCTGTGCAAAAAAATAAAGTTTCTGCTTTTCAGGTTTCTATTTTTCAGGTCTAAACTTTTCAAGTTTCTGCTGATAAATTCTAACTTTCACGCTTCTGCTTTTCACGTTTAAACTTTTCAACTTTTCGCTGGCAAGTTCCAACTCTCATGCTTCCGCATTGTAAACTTCTTGCGGAAACAAAAGTTTATTTTCTGATTGTTTTCATCTGCGTAATTTCGGCAACTCACGCATAACGTCCCCGCGCTACAGGCAGTTTGGGACTAAATTAAGCCCATTATTCGGATTTGCCAAATCTTCCAAATACAAAACCAATTTCAAATTAAGCCTAATACCCAAATTGCTTGTAGCGTGTGTTAGCAGAAGATTTATTTGAGGTAAATCCTGAAATCAGCTTTTTGAAAAATTTCTAAACTATCTTCCCCATATTTTTCAATCAAATCTGTTACAACTATTTTTAAAGCATTAGCAATATGACAATCATCTGATTGTTTGTCAAAGCTAAGTCTAATTGTAGTTTTTCGTAAATCTTCATCTATATCATATTCACCTTTAGCTCCGAAAATTTTTAATTGAGTAAATACACGTTCACCTTTTGTTGTGCTCCAAGCATAATCTTTAAAAAGATTATTATCTATTTCAAAATATTCCCAATCCCAAGATATTTCTCCATACTTAGCAATAACCCAAAGAACTTTTATTTTTTCAAGTTTATTGTCATTATTCCCTTCAGAGCTAAGAATGCTTTTTAGAATTAAGTGTAATTCTTTTATTCCATTTCGAAAAGCAGTTTCTTCTTCTTGTTCCATATTTTTACTAGTTATTTCATCTATATTAGACGGAAATTCAACATATGAAAGTTTGGAACTATCAATACTTTTTTCCTTTGTTTTTTGGCTTATTAAGCTTTTAGAAAATAATAAAAGATAGAATGATAACTGAGCAACTATTGTGTCTTTAATATTATTTACATTTTCGTATGGAAAAATCCAATTATCAGAAGAAGATGATTTTATATATTCAACAAAGTGAAATATTCTAACATCATCAACATAACTAGACATATTGGCTGTTGGTTTTTTTTTATAAATAGGCATTACTGTTTCTACAACTTTATCAACAAAGATCATTATTGGTATTCCTCGTTTTACTGCTAATTTATATTCTTCATTAGTTATCGATTTTTCGGTTCCAATATAAGTTCCGCCTCTACGTTTTCCTATTATTAATATAAAAAAGTCAGCATAATTTACTTGTTCTAGACAAGCAGTATGAGAATGTAAACCTGGCGAAACACCAAAATTTGTTAATTGAGAGTTTAAGACTTCAAAATTATAACTATTTAAAAAATTTGTTAGTTCGCTTCTTGCGTCATTTAAGTCGTAGCAAGTTGAGCTTATAAATATTCTAGGTTTAGACATATGTTCTTTTTTGGTTTTTAAAATTTTCTGCTAACGTTCCCGCGCTACAAGCAGTTTGGGACTAAATTAAGCCCTATTTTCGGATTTGCCAAATCTTCCAAATACAAAACCAATTTCAAATTAAGCCTAATACCCAAATTGCTTGTAGCGTGTGTTAGCGGTAGCCTTTTTCATTAGTTTTCTTTTTTCAACTCCAATAATATCAAACTCAAAATAATTTTCATATTCCGTTATTTCATAAGGTTGTTCGTTTCCAATTCTATCGACAGATTCACCGTCAAAAGTTATAGTTTCTGCAAATAAATCATCTACTATTAAAATACAATTTTCATGCAAATAAAAAAAAGGTAAATCCAATGATTTATCTAGCTCATTTCTCTTAAGTTGCTTTTTTTCTATATCAATTATTCCCCATTGATACATAAATCTGAAGAAAATAAGTTTAGTGTTTTTAAAGTGATAAAAGTTAAATTCTGTTAACTCTTCAGCGTCATCATTAAGTAAAAATTTCCCAGTTATATTCTGACTTTCTTTTTCTTCGAATTCAAAGTCAACATATGAAGTCTTTTGACATGATGAAATTTCACACGGAATTATCATGTCAAATTTTTCAGATTTCAAATCAGTATCGCGATTTTTAATAGTCAATTTCATTTCCGAAGCTGTTTTTTTTTAAGGTTACCGCTAACGTTCCGGCGCTACAAGCAGTTTGGGACTAAATTAAGCCCATTATTCGGATTTGCCAAATCTTCCTGACACAAAACCAACTTCAAATTAAGCCTAATACCCAAATTGCTTGTAGCGTGTGTTACTGGAGGCTTGTTTTTGTCGAAATTACAATTAAACCGCAAACTTTTCACGTTTCTGTTGGCAAAATCCAACTTCCACGTTTGTGATTTTCGATTCGTAATTTTCAACGTTTTATTTTCAATTATTTACATTTCGTTTTAAAATTCTGCTCAAAAATTTTCAAGTTTTCCACTTTTCAGGTTTCTGTTGGCAGATTACAACTTTCACGTTTCTGCTTTTCAAATTCCAATTTTAACGCTTCCGTTTTTCAGTTTTCAACTTTTCATGTTTCTGCTGGCAAGTTCCAATTTTTACGCTTCTGCTTTTCAGTTTCTGTTGGCAAAATCCAACTTTCACGCTTCTGCTTTTAAACTTCTTGCGGAACGTGTGCTTATTTTCTAATTGTTTTTATCTGCGTAATTTCGGCACAAGTCTCCAGTAACGTTCTCGCGCTACAAGCAGTTTGGGACTAAATTCAGTCCATTTTTCGGATTTGCCAAATCTTCCTGACACAAAACCAACTTCAAATTAAGCCTAATACCCAAATTGCTTGTAGCGTGTGTTGGCGGTAGGTTTTATTCAATCCATTGTCCTTCAGCAATATTTGAATCTAAATACTTTCCATTATGAGCATTATATCTTAATATTTTTTGAAGAAAAGTATTATTTGATTTATAATCTTCATTTGTGAATTTCCAAACCAATATATTTTTACTTACATCGTAATTCAATTCTATTTTTGTTTTTTCTTTAACATTGAATTTACGGTTAACGGCTTTGTTTTTTGTTTCTTGTAAAGAAATTATATTATTTATTAAAGGATTTTTTATCGGTAAATCAATGTCTTTAATAATTTTACCAAATTCATCTACTTCAATGTTAGAAGTATATTCGCCAATTCCTTTTTCAATATTTGAAAATGAAAAACATAAAATATAAAGGTATCGTGTTTCCATGTTATGTCTTTTATAAAAAATGCTATCAATTATTTTTCCTTCTTTGAAATAAATCTGTTTATAAAACTTTTCTCCAACTCTAGATAAAAGATAATCTTTAACTTTTTGAGATACCTTTAAAGGTAAATCATCAAGTCTTGTAGCTATTTTTGGCATATACGGATAAACATCATAAAACGGGCAATTGATTAATATTACATCTTTGGAGAAGGTTTTGGGTTTGTAGTTTGGATTAGGTTGTAATTTTACAATTAAAGTATCATTGTTTTTTAAATTTAATTTTTTATCGACCTTTATAAATCGAGAATCATCAAGATATAATCGATAAGTTTTTAGGCTGTCTAGTTTCAAATATTTTAGACTGTAAAAACCATTGTCATCTTCAGTTCCTAGACTGCTTCCCATATCGTTTTCATCTATTAAATGGGGTAAAAAATATTTGTGTTTTTCATCATCATCATAGGTTTCAACTTTAATCATAGTTTGAGCAAACGAATTCAAAAAACAAAATAGGGAAAGTATGTAAAGAAGTTTTTTCATTTTTTTATCATGGGTTATTGAATTTACGATTTCGTGTTAAACTTACCGCCAACGTCCCCGCGCTACAAGTAGTTTGGGACTAAATTAAGCCCATTATTCGGATTTGCCAAATCTTCCAAATACACAATTAATTTCAAATTAAGCCTAATACCCAAATTGCTTGTAGCGTGTGTTAGCGGTAGTGCATTCAGTCAACGATATTTTTATAATTCTGTTCTCCTAATTTACCAAATCGATAATAAGTTCTGATTTCATCTGAAAACATTTTTATATTTTCTGTTTTAGTCTGAAGAAAAAAATGTTTTTTAAATTCTCCATCTTTTTTATGTATCTCGATGTAATTTTTAACGCCATTTGATTTTTTTCGTTCCCAAGCTCTTATATTTCCATTAAATTTCCCACGATAGTAATCACTTAGAATGGCTATTTTTTCAATTTCGTAAATTGTGTAAACGTCATCATTACAAGTGATTTTTTCGGAGTCTATAATCAAATATCCAGTAAATTCGCCATTAGTGGTTTCGCATTTAAAACAGTTACTTATAATGAAATAAAGGGAGTATAGAAAAGCAATTATTACAAAAAACACACCCAGTAAATCAAGGTTTTCTTCATTTGCAGGAAATATTGATTTTGCAAAATTAAATAAAAAGGGTAGTGACCATAAAGTCATTGCCATTAATAAACGTTTGTCAATTTCGAATGAGCTTTTTGGTGTATATATTCTGAGTTTCTTTTCCATTATTATTTTTTAATATTCCAAATAGGCTTCATTTTTGAACAGATAAATTTCCTCCTATGCGGGGGCATTACCGCTAACGTCCCGCTAGTAGGCGATGGTCGGGCTAAATAAAGCTATTATTTCGGATAATCACTATTTTTTCAAGTACAAAACCAACTTCAAATTAAGCCTAATTCCCGACTATTGCTTACTAGCTGTTAGCGGTAGTGCTTAGTTCTCTTTAAATTCTATTCCGTTAAACTTCGCCCCATTTTTTGTCATGTAACCTTCATATTTTTTTTTATCTAAAACATCTTTAATATCACCATTTTCTCCAACTTCAACTATTGGTGGGCAATCATTACATTTATATTCAACAGCAACAAAACTCAATTTATTTCCATTCTTTTTAACCGCTCCTTTGTAACGATACATTTCACCAGTTTTTTTGAAAGCTGATTTTTCATTTGTTGTTATCGAAACTGAATTTCGTTCAACTATTACGCTATCATTTTTAAAAGTTAAATTTGTTTGAAAGTGCTGGTTTGCAGCATCAAAATATTCATCTTCCTCAAGTCCCGATAATGTTTTTCCATTGAGCGAGTTATTTTGACAAGACGATAAAACTAAACATAAAAAAGTCAAAATAATTTGGTGTATTTTTTTCATAATAGTGTTTTTGCGTTATTTTTTCAGAGCATTACCGCTAACGTTCTCGCGCTACAAGCAGTTTGGGATTAAATTAAGCCCTATTTTCGGATTTGCCAAATCTTCCAAATACAAACCAATTTTTCCATTAAGCCAAATCCCCAAATTGCTTGTAGCGTGTGTTAGTGGCTGTATTTTTTCCACCAATTTAGAAAATAATCTCTACTTTCTATAAATTTCTTTCTGTCGATCATATCAGGGAATAATTCCACAAAATATTCAGGATAATAAGATTGAATTTTTCTAAACTTATTTTTTGAAATTAAATCAAAAACATAGTTAGTTCCATCTGTTATAATTGCTTTTCTATTAATTGTTTCGCCATCTTCGATATAAGTTTTAATGACTCTTGATTGGTTTAAAGAATCGTTTTTTAATTCCCAAAATCCAATTTCGGATAATTTAGTTAATAATTTTTTTACATTGTTTTTTTTGATTTTTTTTCCTTTTTCGCCTTCCAAAAATGTTCCAGTTTTAATTGTATCAACTTTTATTTCCGATTCTCCTTTCTTTTTAGTCCATTGAATAAAATTATCTGAATACGTCCAGCTATTCCATTTTCCATTTTTTAAACCTATGATTTTGTATTCTTTCGAGCAACAAACATCTGAATATGCTAAAACGAATTCAAATTCTTTTAAAAATGTTTTCAATAAAGGATTAGTTAAGGAGTCGCTTTTAGAATAATTGTTTTCTATATTCGGAATTTGACAATAGAAATTTGTCGTAAATAAAATTAATAATAAAAAATGGCATTTGTTTCTCATTTTCTGCTGTTTTTTGGTAATATAGCCACTAACGTCCCCGCGCTACAAGCAGTTTGGGACTAAATTAAGCCCTATTTTCGGATTTGCCAAATCTTTCAAATACAAAACCAATTTCAAATTAAGCCTAAAACCCAAATTGCTTGTAGCGTGTGTTGGCAGTAGTTATTTTCATTCAATTAGGTCTTCGATTGAATTTGCAATTTCAATAATCTCTCCAGTTTCGTGTAACTAAACATAAATTTTTTCTTTTATTTTTGTTTGATTTTCCTCGAACGGCAACATAATTAAATTATCTCCACAACCATTTTCTGCGATTGCAATTCCATTTTCTGGAAAGTCTTCTATTTCTCTTAATTGATTGGTTTCTAAAATAATGTGGTTACAAGTTCGGCTAATTCTTTTATTATCTAATTTGTCAAAAAATGGATATAGTGTCCAATCATCTTCATCGGTTGAAAATTCTCCGCCGTTTTCTTTTTCCATTTTTTCGACGAAGGATTTTGGGAATTCAATTCCCAATTCAACTTCGGCTTCTTTTATGTATTTTGGTTCTATAGGAAATGGCATAATTTTAATATTGTATAAAATCCCAAGGAATGTTTTGTTTAAAGTCTTGAATACTTTCTTCAATTAATTCTAAAGGGATATCTTGCTTCCATAAAGTTACTGTTCTTGTAAGTTTGGTGTCATCTCTAAATATTTCTATTAAAAGTTCATTATTTCGAAAAATTTCCACACCAATTCCATCTCTGTTTCCACTTACATCGCTTGCAATTTCAGTTCTATCTTTATTTTTCTCCATTGTTAGATGTCGTTTGCGTTCATTTTTCGGATAATTACTGCCAACGTCCCGCTACTACAGCGGGTTTGGGACTAAATTAAGCCCTATTTTCGGATTTGCCAAATCATCCCAAATACAAAACCAACTTCTCATTAAGCCAAGTGCCCAAATCCGTTGTAGTAGCTGTTACCAGCTGGCAATTTATATGTAGTCTGTGTCCGAAAAAATAAACCAATTATTTCCTTCGCCATTAATGTCAATATGGTTTGAATTGGAATGATAATCTTTTTCAGTTTCTTCATTACAAGGCGAATAAATGATTTGTACATTTCGCAGTTTGTTAATATTATAACCAGATTTCACATTGAATGTAAAAGTTAGTTTTTCGGAACAATTTAGGTCTTCTTGGGAACTTATTTCCACGCTTTCTATTCCAACTTTATCAAGTTCTTCTTCATAATTTTCAGATATTTTCTTCGATAATTCTGTTAAATTAGGATTTGGTTCGACTTTCAAATATTGAGTTTTTATATTTCTAATTAGTTTTTCAAATTCAATACGATTCTCTGCAAATTCTTCAGAATTTTGCCTAAAACACTTTTCATAATTTGGATTCAACCAGCCATAAGTCAGCCAAACAATTACAATTGCCAATATAATGTAAATTATAAATGTAATTTTTTGAACTTTCACTTAAGTTTCTCTTTTTTAGTTGCTTGCTGGTAACGTTCTGGCACTACAGCGGGTTTGGGACTAAATTAAGCCCATTATTCGGATTTGCCAAATCATCCCAAATACAAAACCATCTTTCCATTAAGCCAAATGCCCAAATCCGTTGTAGTGGCTGTTAGTGGCTGGCTTTTTTTCTGTTGCGATTTCTGATTTCTGTTACAATTGCTGGCAAAATTCCAAAGATTAAACTTGAAATAAATATCAAATCATAGTTTAAATCATTAAAAGCCAAAACTCTTTTTCCATCGTCACAAGCAGTACATTCAATTAATTTTCCATTAGCATCTATGTAGCAAAAAATAATTGTCGAAATTATTATAAGCAACGTGCCAAGTGAAATATTTTTTATGCGTTGTCTATTTTCTTGCCTTTTTAACAATAAAATTATTGAAATTATAAAAATTAAAAATGCTGAAATAAATTCACCACTTGCAAAGTGAAAATACTTTCCATAATTCTTAAATGAAATTTTATTTTCTGTTAATTGTTGAAATAGATTTCGGATTAATTCTCTGTAGTTTTCTTCGTAAGCAAATGCAAGTACAGCCAAAAAATAGACTGCTATTATTCCAACTAATATTTTAATAAGCTTTCTCATTTATTGGATTAAGTTCTTGTTTTCTTGCTTTTCACGTAAGCTTGCCACTAACGTTCCCGCGCTACAGCGGGTTTGGGACTAAATTAAGCCCTATTTTCGGATTTGCCAAATCATCCCAAATACAAAACCAACTTCTCATTAAGCCAAGTGCCCAAATCCGTTGTAGTAGCTGTTACCAGCTGGCAATTTATATGTAGTCTGTGTCCGAAAAAATAAACCAATTATTTCCTTCGCCATTAATGTCAATATGGTTTGAATTGGAATGATAATCTTTTTCAGTTTCTTCATTACAAGGCGAATAAATGATTTGTACATTTCGCAGTTTGTTAATATTATAACCAGATTTCACATTGAATGTAAAAGTTAGTTTTTCGGAACAATTTAGGTCTTCTTGGGAACTTATTTCCACGCTTTCTATTCCAACTTTATCAAGTTCTTCTTCATAATTTTCAGATATTTTCTTCGATAATTCTGTTAAATTAGGATTTGGTTCGACTTTCAAATATTGAGTTTTTATATTTCTAATTAGTTTTTCAAATTCAATACGATTCTCTGCAAATTCTTCAGAATTTTGCCTAAAACACTTTTCATAATTTGGATTCAACCAGCCATAAGTCAGCCAAACAATTACAATTGCCAATATAATGTAAATTATAAATGTAATTTTTTGAACTTTCACTTAAGTTTCTCTTTTTTAGTTGCTTGCTGGTAACGTTCCCGCGCTACACGCGGTTTGGGACTAAATTAGCGCTATTTTTCGGATTAGCCAAAATTCCCAAATACAAAACCAATTTCAAATTAAGCCTAATACCCAAATTGCTTGTAGCGTGTGTTAGCAGATGGTGCTTTTATTCAGTTTTAATTGATTTTAGTATTTCAGCAACTTTATTCAATTCCATTTCAATTTCGTTTTTTCCGTTAAGATTTCCAACAGTAAAAGAGCAAATGTAAAGTTTGTTCTTTTCGATTAAAATCCAATAATTTATTTCTTCATTTTTTGCATTTTCAACATAGTAAACTCCTTGTATATTTTTCCAATCTATATTTTGGCCGTTTTCTTCTCTTAATATTTCTCTTAAAAATTCCTTTGCATTTTTGATTTCATAATTCATTGGAGTTATTCTTAAATTTCCCGTCCATTGAGTTGTGTCAAAAAAAGCATTTGTGTTTTTTTCATCAGTTTCATATTCACTCCAATTTTCAGGAATGTTTACAAAATAATTATATTCGGAATTGAATTTTTTCATTTTTTTATTTTTCCCGCAATTACTAAAAGAAACAAGAATTATAAGAGTTAAAAATTGCTTCATTTCTGTTTTGGTTTTCTTTTTCTACGGATTTTTTCTGCACTATCTGCTAACGTTCTCGCGCTACAAGCAGTTTGGGACTAAATTAAGCCCATTATTCGGATTTGCCAAATCTTCCTGACACAAAACCAACTTCAAATTAAGCCTAAAACCCAAATTGCTTGTAGCGTGTGTTATGGGTTGCTTGTTTTAGTCGAAATTACAATTAAACCGTAAACTTTTTAAGTTTCTATTGTCAGATGCCAACTTTTTTTATTTGTTAAAGATAATTTGATTTCTTTCGTCAATAATTATTCTGGCATCCAAATCTAATATTTCATTATTTGTTATTGGGTCTTTTTCGACTTTAAAAGTATAAAACCAAGTTTCTCCTTTGTCAAACGAAATCAGTGCTAAACCAGCTGTAAATTTCACTTTCTTTTTAGCGTCCTCCATTTCCAAACTGAAAGGAATACTACATTGTAGTTGATTTTTATAACTAATTATTTCAGAGTTTTTCCCGAATGAAATGTTTGTGACTTTAACTCCTTTTGCTTCATAATTTTTACTCAATTCCGTTAGTAAGAAAACTAAATCTTGTTTTGTTTTCAAATATTCGATTAGTTTTGGTGTTGCAAAATCTGAAAGTGTTTCAAAATCTTTTTCTAGAAACAATTCTCGAAAACTTAAAGTAGATTTTTCAATTTTATCTGATAAATTTTGTCCATTCATTATAAATGGAAATATGAATAATAATAGACAAACGTAGTCCTTCATTTAGATAGTTTTTTTTAGTGAATACAACTTCCTGATTGTTTTCTCCAGCGTCATTTCGGCACAAGTAACCCATAACGTTTTGCAGCTTGGCGATGTGGCGGATTAAGTAAGCCTAAACTTTCGGTTAAACACTGACTTTGCAAGTACAAAATCAACTTCAAATTAAGCCCAAAACCCGCCATATTGCCAAACTGCTGTTGTGCGTTCGGTTTTTATTTACAATTCTGTTTTAGTTTTACCATTCTCTCCATTCTTCGGTGATATCTTCATCTTTTTCATTATAACCTTTAAGATTTCCTGCCAAAATTATTATTTCTGCAAGTTGTTCTCTTTGATCTGTTTCGATTAATTCGTATTCACATTTTTCATTTAGTTCATTTAATTTCAGAACAACTTTCTCAACAACTTTCATTCCATTTTCTTTGTTTTCGGTTTGTGCTAATTCAGTTAAAAATGTATCAATTAATTTCATACATTTTTCAACATCTTTTTCAGTATATTCAGTTTCTCCTGGCTCGATATATTCAATCATTCCAGTTTTTAAACTTTCAATAATTGTTTTAATTTCAACGTTTTCTGTTAAGTTCATTTTTAATTTTGTTAGTTTGTTATTAGATTTTTGTTCACAAGAAAATGTAATAATTATTATGAGAATTATAAATATTTTTCTGTTCAATTTTCAATTTTTAGTTATTTCAATTTAATTTTTCTTTCGGTTTTCTGTCGCTCGAAACTGACGCACAACGTTTCCGCGCTACAAGCAGTTTGGGACTAAATTAAGCCCTATTTTCGGATTTGCCAAATCTCCCAAATACAAACCAATTTTCAAATCAAGCCTAATACCCAAATTGCTTGTAGCGTGTGTTAGTGGCTGGCTTTATTTCCAAAACTTCCACCACTCAGTTTCAGTTTTATTTTCTTTTTGGTCAAATTGACTTAACAATTTATCTTTTGAATCCGGTTTTCCATAAGCGTCTGCTTCTGTCAAATGTCCGTCTTGGTCACTTATTCTCGTTAATTTCTTTCCTTGCCGAAATACAAGCTGAAGTCCGTGTTCCTGTTCCCAATCACATTCACAAGCAATTTGAATATAAATGTCTCGTTCATTGTAAGGGCGTCTCGTTACATAAATTTCAGATGGTTGAATGAAATTCCAAATTTCGTTTTTGTTTTTTATTTGTCTTAATACTTCGTCCGCTGAGTCAATTTCAACTGCTTCTAAAAAGTCCATACAGTTTTTATAAGCAAGGTTGGAAATTGCGTTTCTATCGTCAGAGTTTAATTTCAAAAAGGATGTCAAAGCTTGGTCAGCTTCGGCAATAAATGTTTTGTCGTGTTCGGGTTCAAAATCCATAAATATTATGGATAATTTTTCTTTGTCAAAAAACGGAATTTCAATTTCGCCACTTTTCCACCAATCAGAAAAATTTTCTTCTTGTCTTAGTTGTCCAATTATTTTTGAAGTAATTTCAATGCTCATCGTCTGTCGTTTTTTCTTAAGCTAGCCACTAACGTTCTCGCGCTACAGCGGGTTTGGGACTAAATTAAGCCCTATTTTCGGATTTGCCAAATCATCCCAAATACAAAACCAACTTTCCATTAAGCCAATTGCCCAAATCCGTTGTAGCGTGTGTTGGCAGTAGTAGTTTTATGTTCTTGGTTTTTCGTTAAACAAGTTTTCAATTTGTACTCTTTCTGCAAAATTTTCAAGTTTTAATTCTGATTTTGTTGAATTGAATAAATCCTTAATTTTTTTTGCGTTTTCAGGATGAATAATTTTACAATTTGAATATTCATAATCATTAAAATATTCTCCAAATCTATTCTCCAAATTCTCTCTTGAAATAAGTATATTTTCTTGAATTTTTCTGAAAAACTTTGTGTAAATCTTGGTTAGTAAAAAATAGTCAGAATTTGGAATTAAGTTTGGAATATGTTCTGTCCAACTTGAAACTGTAATTACTTTATTTTCTGCTTTTGTTTTGAAAAAGAAAATTTTTGGCACAAAATAATTTTCGCCAAGTTTTTCTTGGATTTCATTTCTCTGAAAATTATATTTCCAAATTTCGTTAGATTTTTCAAATTCTAAATAACTGTTTTGTTCTCCAAAATGTTCAGAACTTGAATTTAAGTTTGTTGAGTTCCAATTTTCAAACAATTCCTCTTTTTTAGGTTGATAAGGGATTTCTTTGTCAGATTGAGGATTTGTAATGTAAACATCTAAATCATTAATTATTTTTTCAATAAATAAAAATGCTTCAGTTCCAAAAAAACTTGGGCGCAAAAAAATCAAAATGAAAGAAAAATTTAAACTTTCAAAATCTTCGTAATTTTCTACAAACTCAATTTCTTCTTCGTCAATTTCAGTTTCGCTTTTCTCAATTATGAAATAAACTTCTGTGTCTTTATTTTGAAAAAGCCATTGACCTTTTTCTTCTGTAACTAAATTTTCAGATAAATAATCTTCAACTTCTTTTTCAGTTAATTTGCTTTCTTTTCTTTTAAAAAAGTATAAATCGTAACTCATTTCGTTCTGTTTTTTGGGACTATTACTGCCAACGTCTTGGCGCTACACGCAGGCTGGGGTTAAAAAATCCTAAAACTTTCGGTTAAAAACTAATCTCGGCTGATACAAAACCATCTTTAAATTAAGCCAAATGCCCAGCTTGCTTGTAGCGGCTGTTATGGGCCGGTTGTTTTGTCGAAATTACGAATTTCCGCAAAGTTTTAACGTTTTTGTTTCGTAATTTTCTGTGTTTCAATTTTTACGCTTCTGCTGGCAAGTTTCTGTTTTTACACTTCAACTTTCAGATTTCTGCGTTTCTACTTTCACGCTTCTACTGGCAAGTTTCTACTTTTACGCTTCCAACTCTGAAGTTTCTGCTTTTCACGCTTCTGCTGGCAAAATCGAACTTTCACGCTTCTGCTTTGTAAGTTTATACATAAATTAAACGCTTGTTTTTCAGATTATTTTCTTCTGCGTAATTTCGGCACAACTGGCCCATAACGTTCCCGCGCTACACGCGGTTTGGGACTAAATTAGCGTTATTTTTCTGATTAGCCAAAACTTCCAAATACAAACCAATTTTCCCATTAAGCCAAAATGCCCAAATCGCTTGTAGCGTGTGTTAGGGTGTGTAGCGACACGTTTGAAAAGCACCAAAGTTCATCCGTTCCAATTTCGGTAGCTTTTCTGTTTTGTGTTTGTCGTCGGAATTATGTTTTTCAATTAAAACTCAAAAAAAAATCGAAAAATTTTTCCGCTTTCTGTTTTCCGCAAAGTGATTCAAATTTGCTTTTCTTTCGCATTTCGATGTCAGATTCTGGGCTTGATTTGCGTCGGCACGCTAGCTAGTTCATTATTATTTTTTCAGTTGCAAAACGTCTCATTGATGTCGGCTGTGTCTTTTCAACGGAGCTATACACCCTAACGTTCCGGCGCTTGGCGAGGTTGCGAACTACGGAACCGATTATTTTCAATCAAAGATAAAATTTCTTGCGAGAAATAAACGTGTATTTACTACAAAATTCGCAATCTTGCCAAACGCCTGTTGTATGCTGTGTTTATTTAAATTTCTCCAATTCAATTGCTTCGTCAAAGTAATTTTTAAATTTTTCAGACAAAGATTGGTTTTTAAACTTTACGATTGTATAAGAACTATCAAAAGCAATTATTTCTATTTCGGAATTATTTACTTGAAGATTACCATTTCCCCAAACCAAATCATTTCCTTCAACGAATGGCAAGTTATTCTCATCAATTTCAATTTCAATATTTTTCGGAACAGCTGATATTACACCCCAAATTATTTGAGTTTCAGAATTAACAATTTTTAGAAACTCTTCATTGTTTAATTTAAAATAATCCTCGTCAAAATTTATCGGCAAAGATTTGTTAGTCATAAAATCTAAATCACATAAAAACCAGTTATAGTTTTCTATATTATCCAAAATGGGTTTTAAAGTTTCACTTAAATTAGTATGAAATTTAATTTTTTTAGTATTTCTAATTATCCAATTCATCTATTAAGTTTTGTTGTGGTAACATAGCATACAACGTTCCCGCGCTACAGCGGGTTTGGGACTAAATTAAGCCCATTATTCGGATTTGCCAAATCATTTTAAATACAAAACCAACTTTCCATTAAGCCAATTGCCCAAATCCGTTGTAGCGTGTGTTGGTAGCTGTGTTTTTACACGTAATTAGTAGACCATTAATTTAATTTCAAAGTTTTCAGCGTCAATATTAAAAGGAATAAATATACTCTCTAAAAAGTAGCCATTTAATTCTTTTTCGTATTTAAAGAAATCCGTAATTTTTTCATTATCTGTTTGATTAATTAAATCAAAAGATTTTTCTTTTGATTTTTTCAATGTTATTCTGCATTCAAAATTTGGAATGTCTGCATTAAAAGTTATTACTTTAAAGTGCATTTGTTTCTCATTATTTGAAAATTTATTAAATTTAAAATCTTCAATTGAAATTTTATTATCTATTAAACCTAACCAATGTATAAGTCCATTTTTAATTATTTGAGAGTTTTGTTTTTTGTCGATAATCCAAAATAAATCTTTATAAAATTCTTTCAGCAAACTAAAAAAATCTTTAATAAATTTTGAATTTGATATTTTTAAATACTGATTTTCGGGATTAAAATTCAAAGATTCTTTGTGCTTATTGGAAATCTCTGTAATAGTTTTAATCTCTGAAAATATAGAGATATTATGGACTATATTATTTCTCAAGAATTGAATATCTTTTAGTTTTGAGATATATTTTTCAATTTTATCCGTTTCTAATTCTATTACAAGTTCTAAGTATTGAATTGAAGAATTTAAATAATCTCGCGTATTGAAATGAGAAGGTTTTATTTTTTTTTGAAATATTTCAGAAGCAATATTTGAGATTTCATTTAGTTTACTTTCATTCAGAGAGTATAATGCTATTAGAGTTGATTTACTATATAAATCTAAAAAATTCTTATACTCATTGTCAATTTCTTCTATTGTATTAAAGTGCAAATATTCAAGAGTTTCTAATCCTGAAATATGCATTGCATAACTATGAGCTGAATCATCATCTTTATTCCCATCAAAAGTTTCGGCATAAATTTTTTCGGCAATTTCTTTTTGAGTTTTATAGGTTTCGTTTTTGCTACTAATTTCTCCTTGCCATTCTTTTATGTAACTTTTTAGCGTTAGTAGATATTGACGATTATAAATGTCAATTTGCTTTTTAATCTCATTAAATAATATTTCAAATTTATTCTCAGGCTTTTGATGAGAAATCTGATAGAACGAATGTTGAAATCTATTCATTTAGTTAATGTTTTCTGATTTATTCTTCGGTTTTTAACATAGCTACCAACGTTCCCGCGCTACAAGCAGTTTGGGACTAAATTAAGCCCAATTTTCGGATTAGCCAAATCTTCCAAATACAAAACCAACTTTAAATTAAGCCTAATACCCAAATTGCTTGTAGCGTGTGTTGGTGGCTGGTTGTTTTGTCGAAATCACGAATTTCCACAAAGTTTTCACGCTTTTGCTTTTCAGATTCCAATTTTCACGCTTCTACTTTTTCGCTTTCAATTTTAGGAGCAACGCTTTTCAAGTTTCTGCTTTTCACGCTTCAGCTGACAAGTTCCAACTTTGACACTTCTGCTTTTCCGTTTTCAATTTTAAGCGCAACAATTTTCACGTTTCCGCTTTTCAAGTTTCCGTTGGCAAATTCCAACTTTCACGTTTGTACTTTTCTGTTTTCAATTTTGGCGCAACACTTTTTAAGTTTCCGCTTTTCACGATTCCACTGGCAAATTCCAACTTTCACGTTTCTATTTTTTTAGTTTCTGCGAGTTGTGAACTTTATTTCCAAATCGAAATTACCTGCGTAATTTCGGCGCAACTTGCCACCAACGTTCTCGCGCTACAAGCAGTTTGGGACTAAATTCAGTCCATTTTTCGGATTTGCCAAATCTTCCTGACACAAAACCAACTTCAAATTAAGCCTAATACCCAAATTGCTTGTAGCGTGTGTTGGCGGTAGGTTTTATTCAATCCATTGTCCTTCAGCAATATTTGAATCTAAATACTTTCCATTATGAGCATTATATCTTAATATTTTTTGAAGAAAAGTATTATTTGATTTATAATCTTCATTTGTGAATTTCCAAACCAATATATTTTTACTTACATCGTAATTCAATTCTATTTTTGTTTTTTCTTTAACATTGAATTTACGGTTAACGGCTTTGTTTTTTGTTTCTTGTAAAGAAATTATATTATTTATTAAAGGATTTTTTATCGGTAAATCAATGTCTTTAATAATTTTACCAAATTCATCTACTTCAATGTTAGAAGTATATTCGCCAATTCCTTTTTCAATATTTGAAAATGAAAAACATAAAATATAAAGGTATCGTGTTTCCATGTTATGTCTTTTATAAAAAATGCTATCAATTATTTTTCCTTCTTTGAAATAAATCTGTTTATAAAACTTTTCTCCAACTCTAGATAAAAGATAATCTTTAACTTTTTGAGATACCTTTAAAGGTAAATCATCAAGTCTTGTAGCTATTTTTGGCATATACGGATAAACATCATAAAACGGGCAATTGATTAATATTACATCTTTGGAGAAGGTTTTGGGTTTGTAGTTTGGATTAGGTTGTAATTTTACAATTAAAGTATCATTGTTTTTTAAATTTAATTTTTTATCGACCTTTATAAATCGAGAATCATCAAGATATAATCGATAAGTTTTTAGGCTGTCTAGTTTCAAATATTTTAGACTGTAAAAACCATTGTCATCTTCAGTTCCTAGACTGCTTCCCATATCGTTTTCATCTATTAAATGGGGTAAAAAATATTTGTGTTTTTCATCATCATCATAGGTTTCAACTTTAATCATAGTTTGAGCAAACGAATTCAAAAAACAAAATAGGGAAAGTATGTAAAGAAGTTTTTTCATTTTTTTATCATGGGTTATTGAATTTACGATTTCGTGTTAAACTTACCGCCAACGTCCCGGCGCTTGGCGAGGTTGCGAACTTCGGAACCGATTATTTTCTATCAAAGATAAAATTTCTTGCGAAAAGTAAACGTGAATTTACTACAAAATTCGCAATCTTGCCAAACGCCTGTTAGCAGTAGTACTTTTATTCAATTTCAATCTTTTCAATTGTATCAGCTTCAATTTTATTTTCCCCGTTAAAGTTTATAACTTTATGTTTATAATGAACTTGATTATTAATAATCTTTATTTCACTTTTTCCAGATTCCAATTGTCCATCTAGTTTAATTTTTCCGTAATACTTTTCAAATATCAAAAGTTTGTTTTCTGTTATTTCATATTCGCAACAACGTGCAAATAATCCATTAAAAGAGGAGTAAATCTTTAAATTTCCCTTCTGATATTTAATATCATTTGGATAAATAGGTTTCAGAAATAATGAAGATAATATTGCTAAAAATATTCCGCCAAAAAGCCAAAATAAAATTCCAATTAGAATAGATAGTAAGTAATAGAAATAATAAACTAAGATTTTTTTAAATGGTTTTCTATTGAGAAAAAATAACAAGCTTCCGCTAATATAAATCAGAATTTTTAAAATGAAAATAAGGTTGCTATTTATCCCGAAATTCGTTATCAAACGAAACAAGAAATTTAAGATGACAAAGCTCAAAATGTAAAAATGTATTTTGAATATAATTCTATTAATATTTGTCATTCTTTTATAATTTTTTTCTTTTTTGCGATTCTGCGAGTGGCGGATTCAAGTTTCTATCGCAATTTTTTGCTTTAGAGTTTTGCTTTATTTTTTAAATTCAGAAAGCCAAATTTTGATTGTCTTTAGGCTTTCTAAATTCAAAAAATAAAGCTACGATTTATTTTGACTATACCTAATTATTAGATGAAATTTTGGTTCATATATAATCGACTAATTGTATTTAGTGGCGATTCGTATTCGAGTGTTTTTCGAGGTCTTTCATTGAGCTGATTTTGTACTTCTTTGAGTTGCTTTTTTGATATTAAATTAAAGTCAGTTCCTTTGGGAAAATAGTCTCTAATTAACCCATTCGTATTTTCATTTGTGGGTCTTTCCCAGGGACTATAGGGATGGGCAAAATAGACTTTTACTTTGGAATTTTTAGTAAAGGTTTTGTGTTGCGCCATCTCGGTTCCGTTATCATAAGTCAAAGATAGTTTTAGGTTGTCTGGGAGCTTTCTAAACTCCTTTTCAAAAGCTTTTCTCACGGTTGTTGAGTCTTTCTTTTTCAAGGGTACAATTATTAAAAATCGAGTGGTTCTTTCTACCAGAGTCCCAATAGCACTTTCTCTGTTTTTTCCCAGTATTAGGTCGCCTTCCCAGTGACCAGGTATCTCGCGAGTGAGCACTTCGGCAGGTCGTTCATCAATGCGAATGGGGTCTTTAATTGTGGTTCTTTTATCAGCACCTCTTCGGGTATTTCCTCTGTATTTTCTTTTTTGTCTAAGTTGAGAAATTAGTAGTTTTTCGACCTCTTTTTTAGGTTGAATATAGATGTGATAATAGATATTTTCGTGCGAGATTTGCATAGTTGGATCAAAGGGATAAAATTGTTTTAAAGCATCTGAAATTTGCTTTGGAGACCAATGTAATTCCAACTGTGAATATACAAAATTTTTGAGTTTTGGATTGCTGTTAATTTTGGATGTTCCTAAGCGTTTATCCATTAGATTATAGACATAATTTGCTTCTGCTTTTAGGTTGTCATAAGGTTCATTTTTGACTCTTTTTAGTTCTCTGGAAATGGTGCTTGGATGAACCGATAGAGTAGTGGCAATTTGTTTGTTATTTTTGCCCAAAGCGATTAGTTTTTCAATCTCAATTCTATGATCACGATTGAGTCTTTTGTAAGCTGTTTTCATACTACAATTTTATACATTTTTTGGTTATAAAATTGCGTTAGATTCTTGACTCTGCGCTATAATGGCTACTAACGTCTTGGCGCTACACGCAGGCTGGGGTTAAAAAATCCTAAAACTTTCGGTTAAAAACTAATCTCGGCTGATACAAAACCATCTTTAAATTAAGCCAAATGCCCAGCTTGCTTGTAGCGGCTGTTATGGGCCGGTTGTTTTGTCGAAATTACGAATTTCCGCAAAGTTTTAACGTTTTTGTTTCGTAATTTTCTGTGTTTCAATTTTTACGCTTCTGCTGGCAAGTTTCTGTTTTTACACTTCAACTTTCAGATTTCTGCGTTTCTACTTTCACGCTTCTACTGGCAAGTTTCTACTTTTACGCTTCCAACTCTGAAGTTTCTGCTTTTCACGCTTCTGCTGGCAAAATCGAACTTTCACGCTTCTGCTTTGTAAGTTTATACATAAATTAAACGCTTGTTTTTCAGATTATTTTCTTCTGCGTAATTTCGGCACAACTGGCCCATAACGTTCTCGCGCTACAGGCAGTTTGGGACTAAATTAAGCCCATTCTTCGGATTTGCCAAATCTTCCAAATTCAAAACCATATTTAAATTAAGCCTAATACCCAAATTGCTTGTAGCGTGTGTTGGCGGTAGTTTTTTATTCCATTACTGAATTTTCCGGCAATGATATTATTTTAAATGAAGCCCAAATTTTTAAAGTTTCTGTTTCGTTCCAACTATCTATATTTTCATCACTAACAACTAAACTTAACGAATAGCCTATTTTATTTTCCGAATAATAATAAGTAACTGCATATGAGTTTTTCATTATATTATTGCTTTTATAGATAGTGTGTGTTTTAGAATAGTAAAAAGATTTGCCTTTAATTTCTTTTATCCCTTTCGAAACAACATTCTCTTTATAATCTTTTGTGTTAATGTAATCTGCTTGTTGTTTTTCAAAATATTCTGTTACAGATAAATCTTTAGTAAGTTTTTCCATTTTAAGTGAATAAGTCTTAGTTCCAGAGTATAAAGTTGATTTATGTAATGAAATAAATTTTAATCCATCTTCTTCTTCAATTGTCCAATTATTATCAGGCAAACAAAATTCTACACCTAATTGTTTAATTTCAGTTTTGTTAACACATTCATTTTGTCCAAAAAGAATATTTGATTCAAAAACAATTAAAAGGAATATTATTAAATTTTTTATCATTTCATATTTGGTTTGATTCAATTTCGGTCTTTTCGGAGGCAAAATTACCGCCAACGTTCCCGCGCTACACGCGGTTTGGGACTAAATTAGCGCTATTTTTCGGATTAGCCAAAATTCCCAAATACAAAACCAATTTCAAATTAAGCCTAATACCCAAATTGCTTGTAGCGTGTGTTAGCAGATGTATTTTTTTATTTGTTCTGATATACGTTCTAAATATTCTGTACTTATATCGTTACTTAATTGTCTTATATTTAAAACAATTCTTTTTTCACTTTCATTTGTGAATAACAGAAATCTTTGTCTTGGTTTTGACAAATCTTCCAAGAAACTAACGTTATATCGATTTTCGATTTCAGATTTTTTTAAATAACTTCCAATTGCTAAAATAGTTACATTAAAACTTTTATAGAAAATATGTTCGTTAATTGTCGTTCTATTTTCGTCCTCTTTATTTCCCAATTGCTTTGGTGAAACTTGATGATTAATTTCAGTAATGAATGACTTTAATAAAAAATTATTATTTCTTTCTGAAATATATTCGGGAAAAATAAGATTTATCAATTTTTGATACTGTAACCAAGTATTACCTCTTGATGGTTTTCCATCATATGGGTGTAAAGGATTTTTAAAATAATAATCAAAATAAAATTTATAATCTAAATTTTCAATCATATTTTCAATCAAATAATACCATTGTTTGGGATTTTCAGAAGATTCAGCTTTAATTTGAATTTCGTTTTCTGCTCTTATAGCTTTTTCTTGTCCTACAATTAATATTTTAGAATTTGGATTACCAAAACCTATGTAAAAAGGGTTTGGTTTATTTAATAAATTATTGCTCTGTAATTCAGATTTATTTTTTGCAATATTAACTAAATCTTTAAATGATTCTTTATACATCTCGTTTTTTTTAATATATCTGCTAACGTTCTCGCGCTACAAGCAGTTTGGTACTAAATTAAGCCCTATTTTCGGATTTGCCAAATCTTCCAAATACAAAACCAACTTCAAATTAAGCCAAATGCCCAAATTGCTTGTAGCGTGTGTTGGGGAGCGGTTGTTTTGTCGAAATTGCGAATATCCACAAAGTGATAACACTTTTGCTTTTCAAGTTTCTACTTTTCACGCTTCTGCTTTTCAGGTTCCAACTTTTTAAGTTTCTGCTTATAAATTCCAACTTTCACGCTTCTGCTTTTCAGATTACAATTTTCAAGTTTCTGCTTATAAATTCCAACTTTCACGCTTCTGCTTTTCAGATTACAATTTTCAAGTTTCTGCTGATAAATTCCAATTTTCACGCTTCTGCTTTTAAACTTCTTGCGGAACGTGTGCTTATTTTCTAATTGTTTTTATCTGCGTAATTTCGGCACAACTGCTCCCCAACGTCCCCGCGCTACAAGCAGTTTGGGACTAAATTAAGCTCTATTTTCGGATTTGCCAAATCTTCCAAATACAAAACCAATTTCAAATTAAGCCAAATCCCCAAATTGCTTGTAGCGTGTGTTGGCAGTAGGTTTTTTCAATGCTGTTTATGTTCTTTCCAATTAAGTTTGTAATAATCTTTTCCAATTTCAGCTTCAATGTCAAATTTATATTTTCCACTTCTTATTTTTTCAATTCCTGTTCCACAAAGAGGATAAGTTATTGTATCACGTTGCATATTTTTAATTATTCCTTCTGGAGTTCCAAAAGGCAAATTGTCTTGTATTGTTAATTTTCTACAATTAATAACTATCGATTTTCGCTTTGTTATTTCGTAATATTTGTCTTCAATTTTCAAAGAGTCAATATCAAAATCAGTTTTATTATAAACTTCCACTTGAATTCTTGCAGAAAAAAAGTAAAAATAAGTTACTGCTATTGAACATAATAATAAACTTAAAAAAATATTCTTTTAAAATTCTTATTTTCCATTTCCATTTTTTTTCTTCTTCTGCGGTAAACTTACTGCCAACGTTTTGCGGCTTTGCGAGGTGCGGAACTCGCATTACCTATTATTTATATTTTTCACTGTACTTCGCAAGTACAAAATTATGTTTGTTTTAAGACCGTTGTCCGCATCTTGCAAAACCGCTGTTAGCAAATCGGCTTTATTTTTTTATTACTATTTTCCTTTCCAAATATAGTTTATTTTTGTACTTTCGGCAAAACTTTTTTACTATGCATAAATTTGGTTCTTGTGAATTTACTGTTAATGATTTAGTATCTTACACTTCCCGTAATGGTATCCTTTCTGACGCTTCGTATCAAGTTATAGATGTTCTACCAAATAAGGACGGAAGTTTTGAAGATAGACCTTTTATAGAAAACTATTGGATTAGAGATGTTGAAACAAAAAAAGAATATTTAGTCTACCACTCTGAATTAAAATTAAAAAAATAATTATGGCTAAAAAGTCTGAACCAAAAGTACCGAAATATCAAGAAGGAGATATTTTAAAAATTATAAACCCTAACTCAAAGTTAGAAACAACAGTTATTTTAATATCTCGTTGGGATAGAACACCTGCTCAAAGAATCGCTTGGCTATATAAAGAATACCCTGATGGAGAAGATGAATTTGCTATTCCTGAAAGTGAACTATTTCCAATTAACTAATTTCTGTTCTATTAACTCTTTTCTAGCTGTTTCTAAAGGGTATTCTTCTCCTGTTTCACGGTTTACAATTTTCCACTTACTTTCCTGATTAGGTTTTCTTGCGCACATTATGTAAATTGGTAAAACGTACTTTTCAAATAATGGTTCTAAATCATCTTTAGTAAACCCATACAAGGACTTTGCAATTTTTTCGCCCCATTTTTGGAGTTGCTCTTCTGTTGGTTTGTATTCCATTCTGTTACTTTTTTTTATTTAGTAACGCTTTACAAACTGCTAATTTTTTCCGTTTTAGTCTTTTCTGTACGGTTTTCTTAAGCTGTTTGCTAACGTTCTCGCGCTACAGCGGGTTTGGGACTAAATTAAGCCTATTCTTCGGATTTGCCAAATCATCCCAAATACAAAACCAACTTTCCATTAAGCCAATTGCCCAAATCCGTTGTAGCGTGTGTTACCTGCAGGTCATTTGATTACTATTTGTCCTTGAAATATTCTCAATGTCGCAATTTTCAATTTTTAAACAGCTCATTATTTGGCAAATACATCTATTGAAAAGCATTCCGTATATCCAGGGAATTGATTTTTTGGCAAATAAGAATACTCAACATATTCTTCATGAAGGGATTCTTCCAATTGCATGACTGAATACAATGTACCTGATAAAATAGAAACGACTTCTATGGAATAACCCGATTCTCGTTCAATTGTCATTCTTCTTCTGTGAACATCATTCGAGATTCCAATTTTGTAAAAGTCCTCAGAATTACCAGTTAAACGGAAATAGTAGAGATTACAATTAATATCTCTTAATTCTTGTGGTAACAACTCTGATTTCCATTTTCCACGATGTAGTTGCCGAGCACATGTTGGACATCCTTGGCCAGATAAATGTCTATGACCGCGTTGTTCGAACCATCCATGCTTTTTGCAATGTATCTGAACAGGTTCCGATAACATTAGAAAAGATGATTGGTCATATTGATAAGTATTTCCGTGACATTTTATCGCTCCCTGAATAAACTCAGACCATGAAATTCGCGTATTTATACCACGGTTTTCTTCAAAACACTTACTGCAACCTTGCTTAATCCACAAATGATTTCTGGCTTTAATCAAAAACTTTCCATGTTTTGGGCAGACTACTAAAATCATTGATTCTGGATTTATATAATCCTTGATTGGGTACGAAAAGAAATTATTATGTGCTTCGTTACATCTATTGAAAAAATCCTCTATGCTTAATTTTCGGGACTTTTCGGTTCGTTCTCGTCCACATTTAGGACATCCAAATCCAGAAAGATGATTGCTTGGCGTTTGTTTAAAAGTTCCATGTGTTGGACAAATGATTTCTATTTTTGTTTTGTTGCCATTATATTCAAAATCCGTGTAATCATAAATTTCTCCATGAACTGAAATTGCTTTCAAAATAAAACTTTTAGCAGAATTTTCCTTTCTTAATTTCCCTTGTTGTAACCGACCACAATCTGGGCAATCTGTTCCGCGGATATGGTGGTCGGGAGTTTGCCAAAATGATCCATGAATTGGGCAAATTATTTCAACTTTTCCTTTCATCTTTGAAAATGAAACATTGTGATACTCATATTTGTTACCATGAGTTTGCTTGAAACGTAGTATTATTTCCTCACTATTTATTTTTTTTGACATTACCAATTTACTTAGAAATTGAATATTAGAGGTAGTTTAGTTTTCTTGTTTTTCATCTAACAAAATCGCGATTTTTTCCAAAGCCGATGGATGCTTATCTAATTGTGAAACGGTTAGACCTGCAATTAAGATATCGTTTCGTTGAATTTGGACAGCAATCGCAAGCAATTCAAAATCCGTTAGTTTTGGATAACCTGATTTCAGGTCGTCATAATATTTGTTCAAACTTTTAAAATTTTCCATATTATTTATTTTTAGGTTACATTATCTCTCAATAAAATTACTCTTCTCCCCATTCGGCAGACTTGCAGGTAACGTCTTGGCGCTTGGCGTGGTTGGGGAATAAAGATGCGTAATCTTTCGGTTATACACAAATTTTCCAAGTACAAAACCATCTTTAAATTCAGCCTAAAACCCCAATCACGCCAAACGGCTGTTATGGGTAGGTTGTTTCTAGCCGATATTCCTAATTATTAATCGATTTTAAACCTATTTTTGGCTGACACAAAACCCAATTCTTGCCCAAATTTCAGCTAATTTCATTCCCTTTTTCAATCGATTTTCATCCAATTATTGGCAAATTAAAAGCCAAATTCGAATCTAAATTTCAGCCAAATTTATTCTCGCTTTTTCATCTCAATTTGAGAATCAAAACGATTTTTTATTTCTACTAAAACTCCAATATTCAAGTTCTACTTTTCAGATTCAGTTTAGAAACTGCGAAATTCAAGTTCGCTTTTCAAGTTCTGAATTTCAAATTCAGTTTAGAAAATCTGAAACTCAAGTTTTCAATTTCAAGTTCTGCATTTCGGATTCAGTTAGAAACTCCAATATTCAAGTTCAGTATTTCAAGTTTTTGCTTTTCATTTTCAAAGCATAAAATTCAAGTTTTTTTTCAACTAAAGGTCTTGAAAAATCTGATTTTCTTCACAACTTACCCATAACGTCCCCGCGCTACAAGCAGTTTGGGACTAAATTAAGACCATTCTTCGGATTTGCCTAATCTTCCAAATACAAAACCAATTTCAAATTAAGCCAAATGCCCAAATTGCTTGTAGCGTGTGTTAGCGATTGTTGCGACACGCTGGTTGAGCACCTTTGATTATCTATTCAAATATTCTATTCCAATTGCGGAAGTTTATCCACTTTCAAAATCCACCGCAAAAAAACACTTTCAATCAGACCAAATTTTGGAGAATAAAGTTCATTTAAACCTCAAAAAAATCGACAGAAAAAATCCGCAAAAAAAATCGACTTTCAAATTCTATTTTGAAATTCGACTTCGAAGATCCGCAATTAATTCCGTTCGATTTTCGGCGGTAGATAGGAGCAGATTAGTTTCAATTTTTCATTTCTGATTAACGTAAATTGATCGATTTCCACGGAGCAATAAACGCTAACGTCCCGCGGCTTTGTGATGGTGGGGAAAAGAAAGCCAAAAACATTCAGTTCAAGACTAATCTTCCAAACACAAAACCGACATTAAATTTATTACTAATTCCCCACTATCTCAAAACCGCTGTTAGCAAATCGGCTTTTTATTTATTACTATTTTCCTTTCCAAATATAATTCTTTTTAGTACTTTTGGCAAAAAATATTTTACTATGGCAAAATTAGTTATCCTACCAACAGTTGATAAAAATACTCAACCAACCTATCATTTAAAATCCGACTTTCCACAAACCAATTTTTCAGAGTTTAATGAGAAAAGAGATTATGATTTTGAAGAGAAAAACTCTTCTGAAAACTATTCTCAAGTCACTGCTGTAACTTCTTATACTGTTTCTGTTGATAATTCAGAACACTTTTGTCGTTTCGATATAGTTTCGCCTTTTGAAGTGAATATACACGCCAAAGATTTTTCTAAAGAAGATTTTCTAAAAGTCTTAGGTTATCACGCAAACTATGTTAAAGAGTATATAAAAGATGTAGTTTTAACTTTTCCAAACGGTGTTAGTTTACCTTTAACTTACATAGATTTGGATGTGGATTTAATAGCTGATACTTTTCTGTCTGAGTATAATAAAGTGTCATAGCACAACCCTTTTGCTACAGGGTTTCCACCTGTAACAAACCAAGGTAACGGTTTAATAATTAATTCCCGAGTATTTTCTGCTTGGGTTTTTTCACTCTGTTTCATTTTCTGTTACTTTTTATTTAGTAACGCTATAAAACTGCTATTTTTCCGTTTTAGTTTTCTTCGGATTTTCTCAAGCTGTTTGCTAACTAGTATATATGCGAAACAAACTTTCGTGTATATACCCAAATTTGGGTAGATTGGCGAAGGTTTGTTTCGCTTTTTGTTTTTTCAAATATAGTAAATTTCTCTTATAAATCATCAAACGGACTTTTAATTTGTTGCAAACTTTTCGTACTTACGTGCGTGTAAATTTCGGTAGTTTTACTGCTGCTATGCCCTAGTAATTCTTGAATGTAGCGTAAATCGGTACCACTTTCTAGTAAGTGTGTAGCAAAACTATGTCGCAACCAGTGCAAAGTGGCGGGCTTTGTTATTCCTGCTTTTTTAAGCGCCTGTTTCAATATGAGTTGTAAACTTCTGGCATCATAGGGTTGACCTTTGATTTGTCCTTCAAATAAGTACTTCATGGGTTTGTGAATGATATAATATTCCCGAAGCATTTCTAAAATTTTGGGCGACAATGGAGCAATGCGATCTTTTTGACCTTTTGCTTTTTTTAGTAAAACCAAGTTTCTTTTGGAATCGATATGAACGGGTTGCAGTGCTAATAATTCACCACAGCGTAAGCCACAACTATAAATCAAGGAAAGCATTGTTTTGTGTTTGAGGTTGCTGTGGGCATTCAAAATTAGTTTTACTTCTGCCTTGCTCAGTACATTGGGTAATACTTTGGCGCGTTTTGGTCTATGTATTTTGTCAATGTCAATTTTAGTGTCCATTACTATTTTAAAAAAGAGTTTGATGGCGTTTACAATTTGGTTTTGATAGGATTCAGATAATTTTTTATTAAGGATGTAGTTGTTATTGAATAGGATTACATCATTATTGTTAATGTCGGGGATGTTTTTTTCTGGAAAAAAGAGCAAAAATGTTTTTAAGGCCTCAGAGTAAGTGGTAATGGTGTTTTGGCTGTAGCGTTTGGATTGCAACCATTGTTTGAATTTTTCTAAATAATGAATTGCTTCTAGAGAAATTTGCTGTGTGGGGTCTGGTTGTACTTGAAACTGGATTCTGTTTTCAATAGTATCGGGTATGTGCCATAGTTTTTTTTGTTGGCTCCATCTAGCGCCACTTATTTGCTTGACTTGTTGAATAAGATCTTGGTTTTTTTCAAAATAGAGTGCAATTCTATTTTCGTCTTTGTTTATTAAGGGTGCTGCTTTCCAGTTCATTGTGTCTTTTTTTTGGGGTTTAAAGATACAATTTTTTTTAAGATTTGTACTCCATCTTGTAGAATGAAGGGGTGTCTTTTTTTTGTGTAAGGGATAGAGGCGATATCCTTGTAGTGTAACGGAAAGATAAAGCCGAAAGCCCGACCCGAAGTTTTTACGTAGGGGTACACCCAAAAGGAAATGAATGCTATTTTGTGGGAATGTAGTGTAGGAAGGTGTTTTTTGATTTGGATTTTGTTTTTTTACCAGTACCAAAAAAAATCCCACCGAAGTGGGACTCTTAAAATGTGGATTGATTTATAGGATGTCGGTTTCTGAAACGGCATGAATTAATTTCTTATTTACAAATTCATCCATCCCCAATGCTGAAAGTTCTCTACCATAACCCGATCTTTTTGTTCCGCCAAAGGGTAAACTTTCGTTTGATTTTGTGGGTTGATTGATGAAAACCATTCCAGAATCGATTTGTTTGGCCATATTTTTTGCTCTTTCCATGTCTTTTGAAAAAATGGAACTTCCTAAACCAAATCGAGTAGCGTTGGCCAATGCAATGGCTTCTTCATCATTTTTTACGCGATAAAAACTGGCTACAGGACCAAATAATTCTTCTTGAAACGCGAGCATATCTGGTTTTAAATGGGTTAAAATGGTAGGTTGCATGAAAGCTCCTTTTAAATTTGCTTGCTTTCCACCAGTAATAACCGTTGCGCCTTGTTTTATGGTGGTGTTTACTTGTTCTAATAAGGTGTCTAGGGCATCTTGACTGGATAATGGACCCAGTTGTGTTTCTTTGTCCATGGGATCGCCCAGTTTTAAGGCTTCCATTTTTTTAGTGAATTTTTCTAAAAACGCATCGGCTACTTGCTCTAAAACGATAAATCTTTTTGAAGCCACGCAGCTTTGTCCGTTATTGATCATTCGGCCTTTAATTGCTAAGTCGGTTGCACGGTCAATATCGGCATCTTCCAAAACAATAAACGGATCATTTCCGCCCAGTTCTAGTACTGATTTTTTAATGTTTTTTCCAGCAAATTGTGCTAGTGATGCGCCTGCTTTTTCACTTCCAGTTAAACAAGCACCTTGAATTTTAGGATTTTCAATTAGTTTCTCAATCTTTTTTGAAGATAAAAACAAGTTGGTGTATAAACTTTTTGGAGCTTGTATTTCGGTAAAAATATCTTGAAATGCTTGGGCACATTGCGGCACGTTTGAGGAATGTTTGAGTACGATGGTATTCCCAATCATTAAATTTGGAGCAACCACGCGGGCAACTTGATAGAAAGGAAAATTCCAAGGTTCAACGGCAAGAATAACACCAATAGGCGCTTTGGTCAAAACGGCTTCACCTACTGCGGTAGTTATATTTTGATCGGCTAAAAATTCAGCTCCATTTTTGGCATAATATTCAAAAATATTGGCGCAATATTCAATTTCATATTCTGATTGTCCAATTAATTTCCCCATTTCGGTGGTGATCATTTCAGATAATTCTTTCTTTTTTGATCGAAAGGTAGCAGCAATTTTATTTAGTAATGCTGCACGCTCTTCGTAGCTTGTTTTTTTCCAGTCTAGGTAAGCGTCATGTGCATCGTCAATTGCTTGTTCTAACTGAGAATCTGTAATTTCGTCAAACGTTTTTAGCGTTTCTAAAGTATATGGATTAACGGATTTGATAGCCATAATTATGTTTTTAAGGGATTATTTGGTGTCGCTTTCGCTGTAAAAATTATTTTCTTCGTCTTCACTGCCCACTTGTTCTTGAGCGTCATCCAGTTCTGAACCGGGAATGTCTAAATCACTACCAATTCCTTGTGTTGGCAACGCATTTTCGTCCCAAAGTTCTGGTTTATTTTCTAATTTTTTATTATTTGGAATCGCATCTATATCCATTTCTTTATCTTGGTCCAATTGAACAAAAATATCTTCGGTGGCTGGATACTCTAATTTTTCCAGGTTTTTCTCAATAGTACTTTTAGAACTTTCGGCAGCAACCTTAGTGGTATCCTTTTTCATGATTTCTATGTTTTATTTTTTTGTAATTCGGCTAATAATCCAAACGATCACTGCTATTACGGCAATGACTATAAATATGCCCACTCCCATTCCTGCTTTAAAGATACCTTCAATTACCGAGCAACTTGTAAAAAAGAATGAGATTAGAACTAAAGGAATGATTTTTTTGAGTACCGTTTGCATGATTTTAGGGTGTTTTAATACTACTCCAAAGATCAGTATTTTTTACTTTAAGAGTGTTACAGCATTTCTAAATTAAGTTATAATATTCTTGTCATAAGTGCTATTATTCATTCAAAACAAGAATTCAGTATTAAAAAATCAGAATTCGGTATTCCCAAATTGTAATTCTGTTATCTTTGCCAACAGTAAAAAAGTTATATGAAGTTTGATTTATTAAAAAATGATCCGCTATCTAAGGCCAGAGCGGGAACAATTACAACAGATCACGGTGTGATTGAAACGCCAATTTTTATGCCTGTAGGTACTGTTGCTTCTGTAAAAGGAGTACACCAAAGGGAATTAAAAAACGATATTAATCCAGATATTATTCTGGGGAATACCTATCACTTATACTTGCGTCCACAAACTGAAATTCTTGAAAAAGCAGGTGGTTTACACAAGTTTATGAACTGGGATCGCAATATTTTGACTGATTCTGGTGGGTACCAAGTATATTCTTTGAGTGCCAATAGAAAAATTAAGGAAGAGGGCGTTAAGTTTAAATCTCACATTGATGGTTCTTACCATTTTTTCACGCCTGAAAATGTTATGGAAATTCAGCGAACAATAGGTGCTGATATCATCATGGCATTTGATGAGTGTACGCCTTATCCTTGTGATTACAATTATGCCAAGCGCTCTATGAAAATGACGCACCGCTGGCTAGACCGTTGTATCAATCACCTAGACACGCTACCGTTTAAGTACGGGTATGAGCAAACTTTTTTCCCAATTGTTCAAGGAAGTACATATAAAGATTTACGAAGACAATCAGCTGAATATATTGCCAATTCTAACCAACAAGGTAATGCCATAGGCGGCTTATCTGTAGGGGAACCAGCTGAGGAAATGTATGCCATGACCGAAGTAGTGTGTGAAATATTACCTGAGGATAAACCAAGATATTTAATGGGTGTGGGAACGCCAATTAACATACTTGAAAATATTGCGTTGGGTATTGATATGTTTGATTGTGTGATGCCTACACGTAACGCCCGTAACGGAATGTTATTTACGGCTCATGGTACCATAAACATTAAAAATAAAAAATGGGAAGCTGATTTTTCAGTCATTGATGAAATGGGAATCACCTTTGTAGATACTGAATATACAAAAGCCTATTTGCGTCACCTTTTTGCAGCAAATGAATACTTAGGAAAACAAATTGCTACCATTCACAATCTTGGATTTTACATGTGGTTAGTGCGCGAGGCTAGAAAACACATCTTAGCAGGAGACTTTAAGCCTTGGAAAGAGATGATGGTTAAAAACATGAGCCAACGACTATAAAATAATTATGAATTGTAAATTATGAGTTAGCCTGTAGCTCATAATGTACAATTCATAATTCATAATTTAAATTATGCTTACAATAATAGACAAATACATTCTTAAAAGATATTTAGCCACATTTGCGGTAATGTTGTTGTTGTTTATTCCAATAGGGATTGTGGTGGATGTATCTGAGAAGATTAATAAACTGCTTGAAAATAAAGTTCCTATTGTTGAAATAGCGCTTTATTATTACAATTTTACAGTTTATTTTGCCAATTCTCTTTTTCCTATATTTTTGTTTTTATCGGTGATTTGGTTTACGTCAAAACTTGCCAATGATACTGAGATTATTGCCATACTGAGTTCAGGAATCTCATTTACACGATTTTTGAGGCCTTACATTATGGGTGCTTCTATAGTATCCGTATTTGTTTTGTTGATGGGATTTTTTGTGGTTCCATCCGCTAGTGAAGGATTTAATAATTTTAGGTACATGTACTTAAAAGGAGGCGGTAAAGAAGCCATGAGAGGCGATAATACTGATGTGTACAGGCAAATAAATGATACCGATTTTATTTATGTAAACAGTTTTAATACCGAGACTAAAACGGCTTTTAATTTTTCATTAGAGCGTTTTAAAAAGGATAAACTAGTGCATAAAATTACAGCCAGTAGAATTACTTGGAACCCAAAAGACAGCACGTACACCTTATATGATTATACGAAAAGAACGGTAGGCCCACTAAATGATGTTATTGTAAAACTCCCAGAAAAGAAAGCCGTTTTTGAATTTGACTTAGAGGATTTAACACCAGTAGTGTATATAGCAGAGACCTTAAGTTTAGGTAAACTGAATGCTTTTATAGACAAAGAACGCGAGCGTGGTTCTTCAAACATAAATGTATATCTCGTAGTCTTGTATAAAAAATATAGTGTACCCATTTCAGCATTTATTTTAACCATTATTGCAGTCGCTGTTTCATCCATGAAACGAAGAGGCGGAATGGGAACCAATCTAGCCATAGGAATTGCACTTGCTTTTTCATTTGTGTTTTTTGATAAAATCTTTGGTGTACTAGCAGAGAAGTCCAGCATTCCTCCATTACTAGCCGTATGGTTGCCCAATATTGTTTTTGGAATTTTAGCCATTTATTTACTTCGCAATGCAAAACGATAATTTAAAAAGTTATTTAAACCTCCATTTAATTGTTTTTATCTGGGGTTTCACCGCCATTTTGGGCGCTTTAATTACTATATCTGCTGATGCATTGGTATGGTTCAGGATGTTATTTGCAGGGATTTTTATAGCAGCTTTTTTAGTGATTTCAAAAAAATCTTTTAAAGTTCCAGTAAAATCGTTATTGAAATTAATGTTTGTAGGATTGTTGATTGCCTTGCATTGGATCTTTTTCTTTAAAGCTATTCATGTCTCAAATGTATCCATAACATTATCGGTGTTTTCACTTGGTGCTTTTTTTGCATCTATACTTGAACCCTTGTTTTATGGCAGAAAAGTCTTGTGGTATGAAGTTTTTTTTGGACTCATAATTATAGCGGGATTGGCCTTAATTATGCAAGTAGAAATCAACTATCTTGATGGGATGCTGTATGCACTTGTATCTATATTGCTAGGTGTTTTATTTACCTTGATGAACGGGAAATTAATCGCTAACCATGATCCTTCTGTTATTTCTTTTTATGAGTTTGTAGCTGGAGTTGTGTTTATATCTGCCTACTTTTTTATACAAGGAAAGTTTACAGCCGCTTTTTTTGAAATGACAGTTAACAATTGGATTCTAATATTAATACTGGCCTCAGTGTGTACCGCTTATGCTTTTACCGCCTCGGTTAAAGTAATGCAAAAACTCACGCCATATACCGTAATGCTTACCACAAATTTAGAGCCTGTGTACGGGATAATCTTGGCATATTTTATATTGGGTGGCAAAGAAAAAATGAGTTTTGAGTTTTACATTGGCGCCATAATAATTGTCATTACTGTGATACTTAATGGAGTGATCAAACACTACCAGAAATCCAAAACAGCATAGCTTTTGTAATGCTTTAGGAATCAAAATTTTTCACATAAATAGTAAATTTACCTTTTTGAACGATTTAAAATTTTATATTTGCTGTTCGAAATAAAAACAAAAACGCAAAAATCCTATGGAATATTTAGATTTTGAGCTTCCAATAAAAGAACTTGAAGAGCAATTGGACAAATGTCTTATTATTGGTGAAGAATCAGATGTTGATGTAACGAATACTTGCAAACAAATAAGCAAGAAACTAGAAGAGACAAAAAAGAATATTTATAAAAATTTAACGGCTTGGCAACGTGTTCAGCTTTCTAGACACCCAAATAGGCCTTATGTTCTAGAGCATATTACGAATCTTACCAAAGGGACTTTTTTAGAACTTTTTGGAGATAGAGGATTTAAGGACGACAAAGCCATGATAGGTGGACTTGGACAAATTAATGGACAATCGTTTATGTTTGTTGGTCAACAAAAAGGAATCAATACTAAAATGCGTCAGTTTCGTAATTTCGGGATGGCAAATCCAGAAGGTTATAGAAAAGCATTGCGCTTGATGAAAATGGCAGAGAAATTTGGTATCCCAGTGGTAACACTTATTGATACTCCAGGAGCTTATCCAGGTCTTGAAGCTGAAGAGCGCGGACAAGGAGAAGCTATTGCTAGAAACATTTTTGAGATGATTAACTTGAAAGTGCCAATTATTACTATTATTGTAGGTGAAGGTGCATCAGGTGGCGCATTAGGAATAGGAGTAGGGGACAAGGTATACATGATGGAAAATACATGGTACTCTGTTATTTCGCCAGAATCGTGTTCGTCTATTTTATGGAAAAGTTGGGAGTACAAGGAACAAGCTGCCGATGCTTTGAAACTGACTTCAGCTGATATGAAGAGGCAAAAATTAGTTGATGATATCATACCAGAACCGTTAGGTGGAGCTCATTATGATAAAGAAACTACCTTTAAAACAGTAGAGCAGTATATCTTAAAAGGCTATAATGAACTGAAAGACTTATCAACAGCTGATCTTATAGCTCAGAGAATGGAGAAATACAGTAAAATGGGAGAGTTTAAAGAATAAAATCTTACAAATTTATAGTTCATCCGTCTCGTACTAAAACCTAGGTCGAGACGGATTTTTTTTGGGTTATGAACAAAAAATAGTTGGTTATCAACATTTCTTTGTAACAACTCATCGCTGATTTTTTTTAAATTTATGTTACTTTCGCGTTATGGAAAATTTCAGAAATATTAATCCTGTAAAGGTTGATAAAAGCACAATAATAAGCTTAGAAAAAGGAAAATTGCAGCCTCAAGTGCTTGAACTAGAGGAAGCTGTTCTAGGCGCAATGATGATTGATAAAAAAGGGGTTGATGATGTAATTGATATTTTGCAACCTGATGCTTTTTACAAAGAAGCGCACAAACATATTTTTGAAGCCATCGTTCAATTGTTTACTGAGACGCAGCCTATAGATTTATTGACGGTATCGGCTCAGCTGAAGAAAAACGCAAAACTAGAGTTGGCAGGTGGCGATTTTTATTTAATCCAGCTTACGCAAAAGATATCCTCATCAGCACATATTGAATTCCACTCTAGAATTATACTTCAAAAATTTATTCAGCGAAGTTTAATTCGGATTTCAACTGAAATTATTGAAGATTCTTATGATGAAACTACAGATGTTTTTGATTTATTAGACAGAGCCGAATCGAAGCTTTATGAAGTTACTCAAGGAAACATAAAACGAAGTTCAGAAACAGCACAAAGTCTTGTACTGCAAGCCAAAAAACGTATTGAAGAAATTGCAGGTCAAGAGGGATTAAGTGGTGTAGCAACTGGTTTTGATAAGTTGGACAAAATTACATCAGGATGGCAACCAAGTGATTTAATTATTATTGCTGCAAGACCAGCCATGGGAAAAACAGCATTTGTATTATCTATGGCTAGAAACATGGCTATTGATTTTAAAATGCCGGTTGCCTTATTTTCTTTAGAGATGGCATCGGTGCAATTAATTACACGTTTAATTTCATCCGAGACTGGATTATCATCTGAAAAACTGCGTACAGGTAAATTAGAAAAACACGAGTGGGAGCAATTAAGTACCAAAGTTAAAAATTTAGAAAAAGCACCTCTTTTTATTGATGATACTCCTTCGCTTTCCATTTTTGATTTACGTGCCAAAGCAAGACGATTGGTATCGCAACACGGAATTCGAATCATAATTGTCGATTATTTGCAATTAATGACTGCTGGCGGAAGCGGAAAAGGTGGCGGAAACAGAGAGCAAGAAATATCTACTATTTCCCGAAATTTAAAAGCATTGGCTAAGGAGTTGAATGTGCCTGTTATTGCACTTTCTCAACTTTCGCGTGCGGTTGAAACGCGTGGTTCAAGTAAACGTCCGTTGCTGTCTGATTTACGTGAATCTGGAGCTATTGAGCAGGATGCTGATATCGTATCCTTCTTGTACCGTCCGGAGTATTATAAAATAGACGAATGGGATGATGACGAAGCTTCGCCTACTACTGGTCAAGCCGAAATCATGATTGCAAAACACCGTAATGGTAGTATAGAAAACGTGAGACTAAAGTTTATAGGACACTTAGGTAAATTTGACAACTTGGAGGATTATAGTGGTGGCTATGATGATTTGCCTTCTAGTATGAACCAAGACGACAATCCTTTTATTACAAAAAATTTGCCATCAGCTAATGAAGCTTTTGGAAGTAATTTTAATGATGATGAAGATGATAGTGATGTTCCCTTTTAATTAGTATATTGTAATTATATAAAAATGCCCTCAAATTAATATTCTTTGAGGGCATTTTTTTTGTGAAATTATCATTGTATTATTAATGAAATTATAATGTTCTTTTTTGAAAAAAAATAAATATCTTAGCACTGCTTATTTAATACAGTAAGTACTATAAACTAACATAAAAATAGCATAATTATGGACAACGAAAATTTCGCAGAATCAATTGAAGTTTCATTACAAACTGCTGAAAAGTGGACCAAAGCTTACAGAGGTAAGCAAGAGTTAGAAGGATCTAAAAAGAAAGTAGATGCTTTTTTAATTCCAAGAGAAAGTCTTGAAGCGGTATTAGCTCTTAAAACAGATGCTGTGCGTGCCTACCTTGGGATTAATGATAAAAAAGAAGAAACACTCATCTTTGTAGGAGCAAATAAAGACGAAAAGGGTATTTATAGAGATGTTTTTGGATCTTCGCAAACTGATGAAGAGGGTGATTCAGATGAAGGTGGTATTGTGTATGATGCTTCTAGACCTTGCCCTCCAAACGGTGACCCAGACAGTCCACTACAAAATTAATACACGTGTATTTGATTTTTGTTTATGTAGGATATTTTGTTCTGTTATTAAATTTTTTGTTATACTGGAGTGGTTTTTCTAAAAACGGGAAAACCTTCCAGTATCTTGTTTATTATCTTACAGTTTTAGTTATTGTACAAGTAAGTATGGAAATTTTAGTACTTCAAAGTATAGATAACTTATTATTAGTTCATGTTTACTTTATCGGTCAGTTTTTGTGTTTGGGTTTTTTTTACAAATCATTAATGAAGACAAAAGCACAAGTTAGTATAATAAAATACACTATGATTGTGGGTTCTATGTTGTTATTGCTGGATTATTGCTTCTATCCTGAGCAATTTTTTAAGTTTAATTTATTTGAAATTGCTCTTACCTCATTACTTGTAGTTTTGTATGCCGTAATGCATTTGTACAACATGTTATTAGAGAATAAGCAGTATTACTATTTGACTATAGGAATAATTATATATTTACTAGCAAGTACCGTTCTGTTTTTTGTAGGAAACCTAACAATAGGTTTGAGTGATGCTGTTAAGTTTTTGACCTGGACGGTAAATTCTTTTTTAGTAATTCTTTTTCAATTGCTTATTTTCGTCGAATGGAAAAAAAGTTTTTCTAAAAAAGTATTAAACAGTAACCATGAAAGAAAGTCAAATGTATGAAAAAGAGATTGTTGCAATAATATTGTATACATCTCTATTTTTTATACTGCTAGCTGTAGGTCTAATCGTTTTTTTTTATTTTTCTCGTAAACGAATAATCAAAAAAGAAATAGAGAAAAAAGATTTAGAAATTCAATTTAAACAAGATCAAATTCAAGCAGTGATTTTAACTCAAGAAGAAGAACGAAAAAGAATTGCTCAGGATTTGCATGATGATATTAGTTCAAAACTGAATATTGTAGCTTTAAACAGTCATTTGTTAAATAGGTCTAACTTAACAAGTAGTGAAGTTCAGGAAATAACACAAAATATAATTGATTTAACGGGCAAAGCGTTGGACAGCTCTAGAAAAATTGCTCACGGTTTACTACCGCCCGTTCTAGAAAAATTTGGTTTGCATGCAGGAGTTGAAGAATTGTGTTTAGAGTGTAGTAGTTCGCAGGCAGTAAATGTGGTTTATACTTGTAAGACTTCATTTAATTTAATAGATAATGATCGTCATTTACATGTCTTTAGGATTTTGCAGGAACTAATGAATAACTCTTTACGACATGGGAAAGCAACTAAGATTGCTATTCTTTTTGAGGAAATTGAAAATAAAAAGCAATGTACTTATTCGGATAATGGTATTGGTTTTATAATGGATAGTTCTGATAATATGAAAGGATTAGGGATGAAAAATATAGAAAGCCGAATTGCATTTTTAAAAGGTACTATTGATATGAAATCAGCACCAAACGAAGGAGTTACAATAATTTTTAATTTCCAATAATGAAAAATAGTATAAAAATTATTATTGTTGATGATGAAGTTCTCTTTAGAAAAGGAATTTCTTTTTTATTGGATAGAGAAAAAAACATTGATGTAATTTATGAAGCTTCAAATGGTGGAGAACTCTTGGGTTTTCTTGAAAGCAATCATGACAATCATCCTGATATTATAATAATGGATTTGAAAATGCAGGGTATAAATGGTGTAGAGGCTACAAAAATAATTCATACCGTTTATCCAAGTATAAAAATTATTGCTTTGACAAGTTACAATACAAAATCCTTTATATCTAATATGATTGCTGTAGGAGCAGTTGCTTATCTAGTAAAAAATACAACTCCACAAGAGCTTTTAATAACTATAAATGAAGTTGCCACAAGAGGATATTACTATACAGATTACATTATGAAGGTAATCCAAGAGGATATTTCAACAGTAAAGAAAATAAAATGTTCATTAGATTCGAATTTTTTGACTGCCAGAGAAATTCAAATATTAAAACTTATTTGTGATCAAAAAAGTAGTACTGAAATTGCAGATACTTTGTTTATAAGCCCAAGAACCGTAGAGGGGCATAGAAACAATTTACTATTAAAAACAGAGTCAAAAAATATTGCTGGTTTAGTATTATTTGCAATTCAAAATGATATTATGACTATTGATTAGAACAATCTAAAAGTTGAAAATGTGCAGAGATTTTAAAGTAATTATTTTGTTATTAACAATTATTGAAATGAAGGAGCTTGTTGAAGTTTTTGACTAATAAAAAGTTTCATAGTTTCCTCTAATTGCTCGTTTAATAACTCACTATCATAATAATTGAAAATAGTTTTTTTTAATGTAATACTTTGAATTACAAAGTGAATCCTATAATCCATTTCTTGAATAGACATCTTTTTTACAAACTTAGAGTGAAAAGGATTTACAAAATAACTAAAACCCAAACGCATTGTTGATTTTTTTAAAATTCCAAACTCAATATCATTCAAAGAAATTTCAGTACGTGCAATTCGTATTCTTTTTAAGTTATACCTACTGTTCAAGTCAATATTTTCTTTCTTCATTATTAAAAAGTAAGCGTAATATATATTGATCCAAAAAGTTTTTTTTAGATCATCTGTATTTAAATTTTTTTCCAATTTGTCAGCACGAGTAAAATATAGCTGGCGTCTTAACAAGCTTGTATCCCCGTTTGATTGAACTACGGACAAAATTTCAGCAGATAAAGTGGTATAATAATTTTTCAAAGTTTTTAAGTGTTTCTATTCATATTATTGAGCGAGATATTGAAAACATAGGACATAAAAAGCAATTATAAATAAGACTAATATACACAAGGCTATTTTTTTTAAAATATTCAAAGGATCAATTGGGGTATTATTAGCATTGCTAATCCAGGTTACATTTTTCATTGTAAGTTTTTTTTATTTATTGCAAGTTAAGTTTAAACCAATAAGTGAGTATGCGTAGTTTTACGTGATTTTTATTCTTGTTGTTAAATTAAATAGTTAAATTATTTATCCATGAGTAGCTTAGTTACTATATTTGGGTTATAAATAAATTCAACATGCTAAAACGTTTTATTATACTTGTATTATTCTTGTTTTCTTGTACCATGAAGGCTTCTTTTATTTTGTTACCAATGGATGAAACGGTTCAAAAAAACCATTTAAAAGCATACGGAATAACGTTTTGGTGTTTGAATAAAAATTATAAAGCCAGTTGGCTGCTTAATTATAGAGGCGGTTCTTTTTTGTTGCCAGACGCTGATGAAATTAGAAAAGAATGCCAGATCCGTGGGGTGAGTTTTGAAATTCTTTCTGATCAAGAACAAGCCACTATTTTAAATGAAATTTCAAGTCCATCACAAAACATGGAATCGGTAGTACTTGAAAAAGCCCCAAAGATTGCAGTTTATACTCCAAAAGGGAAACAACCTTGGGATGATGCAGTAACGCTTGTATTGACCTACGCTGAAATTCCATTTACGCCCATATATGATGAAGAAGTTTTATCGGATCAATTGTTGCTTTATGATTGGTTGCATTTGCATCATGAAGATTTTACGGGACAATACGGTAAATTTTACAATGCCTTTAAGAATGTTCCTTGGTACATCGAGCAAAAGAAAGGAGCTGAACTGCTTGCAACCAAATTAGGGTACACAAAAGTTTCACAACAAAAAGGAGCTGTTGCCAAAAAAATTAGAGATTTTGTTATTGGTGGAGGATTTATGTTTGCCATGTGTTCAGCCACAGATAGCTTTGATATTGCACTAGCAGCAGATGGTGTTGATATTTGCGAGGCTATGTTTGATGGAGATGCCAGTGAAGGCAATTATCAAACCAAGATGAATTACAGCAGTTCATTTGCTTTTAAAGATTTTACATTAGAACGAAAACCAGAGGTATATGAATTCTCGGATATTGATATGACGCCTAAACGCAGAATACCACCAGATAAAGATTATTTCACACTCATGGATTTTTCGGCAAAATGGGATCCCATTCCTAGCATGTTATGCCAGAATCATACCCAGTTAATCAAGGGATTTATGGGACAAACTACAGCTTATGATGCAGGGTTGATAAAATCTAATGTTTTAGTCATGGGAAGCTGTGAGTTAAATGCAGAAGCTAGGTACATTCATGGTCAAAAAGGAAAAGGAATGTTTACCTTTTACGGAGGTCATGATCCTGAGGATTTTCAGCACCAAGTTGGTGATCCACCTACTGTTTTGGATTTACATCCAAATTCTCCTGGATACCGCCTGATATTGAACAACGTATTGTTTCCGGCTGCCAAAAAGAAAAAATTGAAAACGTAAATCGTATTGAAAACAGAAAACCAGTCTTATGAACTGGTTTTCTGTTTTTTAGCCCTGATGGAAGTGGCATCTCCCGATTTTAAAAAACAAGGCTTTTTGCCGTAGTTTTTTGAGCGGGAATATAACGGACAGCAGGAATAGCTCCAAGAAAAAAAACTAAAACGTCTCTTTTTCGTTTTCTTTGTCAAGGTATTCTTGTACTATTTCAATGGCATTGGTCACTACATCACTCAATGCAGTAATAAAACTGCCCTCTTCGGCGCAATTGATAGCATGTTTAATCGCTTCAGTTTCTTTTGGAATAATTTCGTAGGTAACATCTTTACCTGAGGTTTTAATGCCTTCGAGAATTAAATTGATAATTTCTTCTTCGGTTCTGCCTCTTAAAAATTTTTCTTGTCTGATGATAATGTGATCAAACATGCGTGCTGCAATATGGGCACATTCTCTAATATCTTCATCTCTACGATCTCCTACGCCTGCTATAATTCCTATTTTTTTGGATGCAGTTACGCTTTCCAAATAATCAGCAACTCCTTTATATCCAGATGCATTGTGTGCAAAATCAATAAGAACTTTGAATTTTTTAAACTCGAAAATATTCATGCGTCCAGGTGTTTGCGCTGCACTGGGAATAAATGTTTTTAAAGATTGACTAATATCACCCGTTTTGAATCCCCATAAATAACTTGCTAGCGTTGCAGCAAGAACATTGGCAATCATGAATTTAGCTTTTCCTCCTAATGTTAGCGGGACTAGTGTAACTTTCTCCACTCTTATTTTCCATTCCCCTTTTTTAATGGTTATAAAACCATTTTCATATACGGCTACTGTTTTTCCTTCAGCGCATTGTTTTTTTATGAATTCACTATTTTCATTTAAACTAAAGTAGGCTAAATTGCACTGGAGTTCATTTGCAATTTTAATGCAATGTTCATCATCTCCATTTAAAACTGCCCAACCATTCTTTTTAACACTTCTAACCACAGTTGCTTTTACTCTGGCAAGATCACTCAGGGTGTGTATGTCACTTAAACCTAAGTGGTCTTCTTGAATATTTGTGATTACCCCAATATCGCAAAGGCTAAATCCTAGTCCAGATCTCAGGATTCCGCCACGTGCTGTTTCTAGCACTGCAAATTCTACTGTTGGATCTCTCAAGATATACTCGGCGCTTAATGGTCCCGTTGTATCACCTTTTTCCATCATGTGGTTTTGAACATAAATACCATCAGATGTGGTAAAACCAACTTTGAATCCATTGTTTTTTACAATATGTGCTAAAAGTCGGGTAGTGGTCGTTTTACCATTGGTTCCCGTCACCGCAATAATAGGAATTCTACATGATTTTCCTGGAGGATAAAGCATGTCAATCACTGGAGCGGCAACGTTTCTTGGCAATCCTTCTGAGGGAGCCAAATGCATTCTAAAACCCGGTGCTGCATTAACCTCAAGAATGACTCCGCCATTTTCTTTTAAAGGTTGTGTTAAATTCTCGGCCATGATATCAACTCCGCATACATCAAGTCCTATAACTCTAGAGATACGCTCTGCTAGAAAAATATTTTCAGGATGCATCATATCAGTCACATCAACTGATGTGCCTCCAGTACTTAAATTTGCAGTTGATTTTAAAAATACGGTTTCACCATTGTTAGGAATGGTTTCAAGTGTGTAGTTTAGTTTTTCTAATAAATCTTCGGTATCACGATCAACATCAATTTGTGTCAATACATTTTCATGACCGTAGCCTCTTCTTGGATCTAAGTTAGTAATATATATTAATTGTTGAATGGTATCAACGGCATTACCTACAACATGAGCCGGCACTCTTTTTGCTGCTGCTACTAGTTTGTTATCAATTACAAGAACTCTAAAATCAAAACCTGTGATAAATTTTTCTACAATCACTCGTTTGCCATAGGTTTGAGCAAATACAAGTCCTGATAGTGCATCTTCCCAATTGGTTACGTTTATGGAAGCGCCTTTTCCGTGGTTGCCTCCTAATGGTTTAAGGACAATAGGATAGCCTATTTTTTTGATCACATCGGCTAAGCTTTCTTCATCAACACAAATACTTCCGCTAGCTACAGGAATAGAAGCATTCTCTAGCATTTTTTTAGTTTGTTCTTTATTGCAAGCGATATCAACTGCTATACTGCTTGTTTTGCAGGTAATTGTAGCTTGAAAGCGCATTTGGTTTATGCCATATCCTAATTGTACTAATGAGTTGGTTCCAAGACGTATCCATGGAATATCACGCGAAACGGCCTCATCTACTATACTCCCTGTACTAGGTCCTAACCTAACACGTTCTCTAATTTCACGCATTTTTTGCAAGTCGGCATCAATATCATATTCCTTACCCGCAATTAAGGCTTCGGCAATTGCAGCGGAAGCTTCGGCTGCAAATAAACCTACATTTTCTTCAGTGTAACTAAAAACAACATTGTAAGTTCCTGGAGTTTTAGTTTCTCTGGTTCTACCAAAACCAGTTTCCATTCCAGCTAAAGTTTGAATTTCGAGCGCAATGTGTTCAATTACATGTCCCATCCACGTACCACGATCTACCCTTGAGAAAAATCCACCTCTGCAACCTTCAGAGCATCGGTGTTCTATCATGCTGGGCAACATAGCTTCTATTCTTTCCCTAAAACCTTCGATTTTATTGGTAGGAAATTGTTCCATTTCCTCCAAATCCAATCGCATTTGGATTAATTTTTTTCTTTGAATACTCCAAATATTCGGTCCACGTAGGGCTTGTATTTTAATAATTTTCATAAAAGCAAAATGATTTTTTTAGGTGAAAGCCAAACAGATGTTTTTATTCTAGAATTTGAGTTTTGAAATATTTTTCAAAAACAATGTATTAGAAATTAAAATAAAAGCAAGGATTTTACTAATGTAGCCATTTTTGATATGAAATAAAAATTTTATGCAATAATATGCTTCAAATTGTATTTTTTTTAAATAAACGCCCTTGCAAATGGTAATTTTTAACTTTTTGGTTATTTTTGCCAAATGAATATACTTGGAAAACTGATAATTATAGGTGGTGCTGTAGACAAAGGAAGTTTTACAGAAACTGATTTAGATAAAAATGCGAATACCAATTTAAATTTTTTTGAAACTGGAATTTTAAAAAGAATTCTGAACGAATCAAAGTATAAAGAGGAATCTAGAATAGAGATTGTTACAACAGCATCTGTAATTCCGCGTGAAATTGGTCCCGAATATGTAAAAGCATTTACTTATTTAAATGCAAAGAACGTTGATATACTGACCATTGAAAGAAGAGAGCAAGCAGCTGATCCCGAAGTTTTGGCACGATTAAAAGCGGCTGATATTGTAATGTTTACAGGAGGAGATCAATTAAGATTGAGTTCTATTTTAGGCGGAACTCCTTTTCACGATATGTTGCTTGATAAATATCATAATGAGGAGTTTATTTATGCTGGAACATCAGCAGGTGCAGCAGCAGCTTCAAACAATATGATTTACCAAGGCAGCAGCTCTGAAGCCTTGTTGAAAGGTGAAGTAAAAATTGCAAGTGGTCTAGGACTTATTGATGGCGTAATTATTGACACTCATTTTGTTCAGCGCGGTCGTATTGGTCGATTATTTCAAGCAGTTGTAGGGAATCCAAGAGTTTTAGGAATAGGACTTGGTGAAGATACGGGTTTGTTAATTACCAATAATAAAGAGATGGAAGCCATCGGGTCTGGACTTGTAATTCTTGTAGACGGCCGAGAAATAAAAGATACTAATTTAACCAAAGTAGAATTGGGGCAACCCATTTCTATTTCGCATTTGGTCACACACGTCATGAGTAAGTTTGATACGTACAACTTGGATACACATAAAATGCACATTCAATCTTCGCATTATTTATAGATTCATCAGACTTAAATTCTAAATTTCATTATGAAACTAATTATACACGGCGGTTTTTTTTCGGAATCATCAACTTCAGATGATACTAAAATTGCAAAACAGAAAGCACTAGAAGAAATAGTGATGCGATCTTATGAGTACTTAAAAACTCATACCGCAACAGAAACTGTTGTTTATGCAGTAACCCAACTTGAAAATGATACTCTTTTTAATGCAGGAACGGGATCACAAATTCAAAGTGACGGAAAAATTAGGATGAGTGCTGCTCTTATGGATGGCGAAACCCAAAAAATGAGTGGTGTAATCAATATAGAAGCTGTAAAAAATCCTATTGAGGTAGCGGCTTTACTGATGCAAGAAGATGATCGAATTTTAGGAGGATCTGGAGCTACTAATTTTGCTAGAGCGAATGGGTTTGAGTATTTTTCTACAGAAATTCCGCAACGTAGAACTGAATTTGAAGTTAAATTAAAAGCTACGGGAACAGGAACTGTAGGATGTGTAGCATTAGACCAAAATGGGAAAATTGCTGCAGCTACATCTACTGGTGGTAAAGGTTTTGAAATTCCAGGTCGAATTTCAGATTCGGCAACTGTAGCAGGAAATTATGCCAATGCTTTTTGTGGCGTAAGCATGACAGGAGTAGGAGAAGATATTGTAAGTAATGCTACGGCTGTAAAAATTGTTACAAGAGTAACTGACGGAATGCAACTTAAAGACGCTTTTGCTAAAACCTTCAATGAATTATTGCCTTATGATGGTTTTGCAGGTGCAATTGCAATAGATCACAACGGTACTGTTTATCATCAAGATTCACATCCTAGTATGGTTTATGCTAGTTTTGACGGAACTTCTTTTCAAGTTTTTGGTTAATTACAGTACCTTAAATGACATCCAAATAGGAATGTGATCAGATACTTTTCTTGCTTCTTCTATGGAATTGAATTTATTGTAAAAATGAACTACGCCAGTATCTAAAAATGAAATTCGATTTGAATTGTAAAAGATATTGTCAAATTCTGACGCCAAACAATTGTTGTTTTGACATTTCCTTTTCAAAGAAGTTTTTTGGTTTTGTAACGCCGATTTATATCCTAATTTTTTTAACGGGCCAAAAACAGAATGCGACTGCGGACAATTAAAATCACCTAAAAAAATCAAATTGAGATTGGAATACAAATTGGGTAAAAACCTGAAATACTTGATCTCAGTCTCGGGTTGCTTGCTTTTTGTAATGGCGTGAAAATTTACTAGCGTAAATTGTTTTTTATCAAATTCAAAAGTGGCGTAATACGGTTCTCTATCTATTTCTAGATGGTATTTGTTTTCTAACCAAGGAGTTCCAATAAGTTTTACTCTGCTTGTTTTCCACAAAAAAGTATATCGTTCTGTTTTATAAGCGCTACTGGACGTAGGATTGCTGATGTAGTAATCCCATTTAGATCCTTTTCTATTTAACGCATCTGCAAGCCTTGCCACTGCTTGTGCGCCACCGTAACCAGCAACTACTTCTTGTATGACAATAATATCATAATCTCTGGTGGTTTGAGCAATAAAATCGATAGTTTCATTGCTCTTTGATTTACCAAGATTTTCAATATTCCAAGAAATAACTTTGACTTGTCCAGTTAAAGACAACTGAACAAGTAAGAGTAAAAGTAAAAAAAATGGTTTCAACAGTAAGTGTATAAAAAGGATAAAAATCTACATAATTCTTAGTTTAGAATATCTTTTTTGGATAACTGGATATTAAAATGGATCAGCAGTAACTCTAAATTTCATATTGGCTTTTACAGTAATATCCTGAGTCAAAGTTTCTTTTACAACAGCTCTTGTTCTAATAGTGTAAGATGGAGCTTTAATGTATTTGTCAAGTTTTGCCGAAGTGCACGTTAGGTTGAAAGTATTGGCAGTTGAATTAATGTCTTCTAGAAATGCTAATTCAATTTCGTCATTTGCATCTGTCGAAATAAACAATCGTATTGATTTTAGAAAACTAAATGATTTATTGCTAGGGTTAGTAATCGTTAATTTCAAATCAGTAATTTTTACATCCTTTACTAAATCGGCCTTCGTATTATTGTTTTCAAATGTGGCACTTGAATTTGTCGTAACATCAGGAGTGATAATTGTAAAAGCTGTCCCAACAGGAAAAGCACTATCAATTTGTATACTTGTTTCATTGTCAATGTTAAAAGTGAGTAAATCATCAATTACATTGCAAGAAGTCGCTATCAATAACAATACAGCTATGACTAAAGAAATTTTTGTTTTCATAATTACATTTTGTGAATTTATTTTGGGATGTACGTAAATTTCTGTAGTATGGATTTTAGAAATTTTAAGTTTACAATTTGAGAATGGCTTTGTAAGCAAATTAAATGAATATTTTTCAAAATTCAATTTTTCAATTCAAAATATAAAAAGTATTTTTGCGCATGCAACACAACGTACTTATTTTAGATTTCGGATCGCAATACACACAGCTTATTGCGCGTAGAGTTCGCGAATTAAATATATTCTGCGAAATTTTCCCATATAATCATTTTCCGAGTGATTTATCATCTTATAAAGCAGTAATTCTTGGAGGTAGTCCATTTTCTGTTCGCGCAGACGATGCACCCCATCCAGATTTATCTCAAATAAGAGGCAAGCTTCCTTTATTAGCAGTTTGTTATGGAGCTCAATATTTATCTCATTTTAGCGGTGGTGAAGTAGCTGCATCTAATACAAGAGAATATGGTAGAGCTAATTTATCATTTATCAAGGAAGATGAGATTTTCTTTGAAGGCGTTTCTCCAAATAGCCAAGTTTGGATGAGTCATAGTGATAGTATCAAAGCTTTGCCAACAAATGGTGTAAAACTAGCCAGCACTCATGATGTTGAGTTTGCTGCTTACAAAATTGAAGGCGAAACTACCTATGCGATACAATACCATCCTGAGGTTTTTCACTCAACGGATGGTTCTAAAATGTTAGAAAATTTCTTAGTAAAAATAGCTGACGTTCCTCAAACCTTTACTCCAAATGCTTTCGTTGAAGAAATGGTCTTTGAACTAAAAGAAAAATTACAGGACGATAAAGTTGTTTTGGGTCTTTCTGGAGGAGTAGATTCAACAGTGGCAGCAGTTTTATTACATCAAGCTATTGGTAAAAATCTATATTGTATTTTTGTAAATAATGGTTTGTTACGTAAAAATGAGTTCCAAAATGTATTAGACCAATACAAAGGAATGGGATTGAATGTAAAAGGAGTGGATGCTGGAGATCGTTTCCTATCCGAATTAGCCGGTGTAAGCGACCCAGAAACCAAACGTAAAATTATAGGCCGCGTATTTGTAGAAGTTTTTGATGATGAGTCAAAAATTATCGAAGATGTAAAATGGTTGGCCCAAGGAACCATTTATCCAGATGTAATTGAGTCGGTATCTGTAAAAGGACCTTCTGCAACTATCAAATCACATCACAATGTAGGAGGTTTGCCAGATTACATGAAATTGAAAATTGTGGAACCACTCAGAATGCTTTTTAAAGATGAAGTAAGAAGAGTAGGAGCTTCATTAGGAATAGATCCAGAATTACTAGGAAGACATCCTTTCCCTGGACCTGGATTGTCAATACGTATCTTAGGTGATATTACACCAGAAAAAGTGCAAATTTTACAAGATGTAGATGCCGTTTTTATTGACGGATTGAAATCATGGGGTTTGTATGATAAAGTTTGGCAAGCGGGAGCAATTCTACTTCCTGTAAATAGTGTTGGAGTTATGGGTGATGAGCGTACTTATGAAAAAGTAATTGCATTGCGCGCCGTAGAATCTACTGATGGTATGACTGCTGATTGGGTTCACCTTCCGTATGAGTTTTTAATGAAAGTTTCAAATGACATTATCAATAAAGTTAAAGGGGTAAATAGAGTGGTATATGATATCAGTTCTAAACCACCTGCAACAATTGAATGGGAATAGCACCAGTTCAATTAAAATAGCGTGATAATATGCGCACAAGAATTAACGGTATCAGATTTTGGAATAAAATTTGATACCGTTGTTTGTTAAGAATATAAAATTTATAAAAAACACGATGAAATACTTCTTTGTAATATATACGACCGCTTTGTGGTTTACTATGAGTACGTTTGCACAAAATAAATCCACAACTCACAAGGTTGAAAAAGGGGAAACTATCAATAGTATTGCTCAAAAATACAAAGTGACACCGTATGATATTTACCAGTTAAATCCAGATGTTCAAAAAGGATTGCAATTGAATAGTATTTTGTTGATTCCAAGTCCAAGTGCAAAAAAAGCTATTGCTTTACCAGTAAAAAAAGAGGCAACTGCAACAAAACATGTCATGGCTCCAAAAGAGACTTTGTATGGAATCTTGAAAAAATATGATGTTACAACTGAGGAACTGCAAAAAGCAAACCCATTACTGGATGTTCAAGCTTTAAAAATTGGACAAGTTCTTGTGATTCCATCTAAAACGGCTTTAAAAAGTAATGTTCCTACACAGGAAAAAGTGGTTAAACACATTGTTCTAGCTAAAGAAACTAAATATTTTATTGCTAATAAATACGGTATTACTATAGAAGAATTAGAAAGAAAAAATCCTGAAATTGTATCCAATTTGCCCATAGGTTACGAGCTAATTATTAAAGGAAATCCAGCCAAAATTGAAAAGTCTGTTATAGCAACTGAAGTTAAAAAAGAGTCTGTACAAATAGTTTCTAAACCAGTTTCTCCTAAAGTAAATTTTATAAGCTATGTTGTAAGACCAAAAGAAACGCTATACAGTTTGTCAAAAATGTCGGGGTTATCTCAAGAAGAACTATTGAAAGAAAATCCGGCATTGGCTAATGGAGTAGAAGTAGGAATGGAGATCAAAATTCCAGAATCAGCTACTATCTCGCCGGTAGAAGCTATAAAAAAGGAATTTGCTGTCCTCGCTAAGAAAAATAACGAGAGAAAGAAATTAGCCTTATTGTTGCCATTTAATGTTACAAAAATTGAAAACGACACTGTAAATTCTATCACCGCACGCTTAAAGAAAGATAAATTTTTAAACATGACTTTAGATTTTTATTCGGGTGCTTTAATGGCAATTGATTCTGCAAAAACATTAGGGTTAAATGTAGAAATAAAAATACTAGATTCACAAGAAACTAAAAACAGTTCGGCTGTTGCAGCATTGCTAAAAAGTAATAATCTTGATGAATCTGACGCAATAATAGGTCCATTTTATCAAGCAAACGTAGAGAAAATGGCAGAGCTTGTTTTACAAAATCAAGTATCAGTAATATCTCCTTTGTCTAAAGAAAACGAAGTGAAATTTGCAAATATTTTTCAGGCGGTTCCTAATCCGGATGCGGTTAAGAATGCTATTTTTGACTACATGCGTAACAAAGGCGGAAATATGATTGCAGTTGTAGACAAGAAAAAAGGTTCAGTTATAAAATTTATTTCAGACAATCACAAAGATGTGCGTTTTGTACCTCTAACGGCTACAGGTGGAATTACTGCAGAAAGTATCAAAAGTTTTTTGTTGAAAGACAAGATGAATTATGTAGTCATGGAAACCGAAAATACAGGCATGATAAAGGCTACACTTTCTACGTTAATGAGTGCTATGGCAACTTACAAAGTACAATTAGTTATTTTAGAGCCTAATGAAACATTAGATACAGATGAAATTAATTTTTCAAGTTTAACAAAACTGAAACTGATGTATCCATCAGTAAGCCGTGAAAATGAATCTCCAGAGGCTTTAATTTTTGAAAAAGAATACAAAAAGAAAAATAAAGTATACCCAAGTGTTTTTGCAACACGAGGATTTGATGTGACCTATGATACGCTTTTGCGTTTATCACAAGGTAAAAAGTTTGAGGAAACAACCTTTGAAGTTGCAACAGAGCAAGTAGATAATAAGTTTGATTACTCTAAAAACACAACGGGAGGGTATAGTAATAACGGAATTTATATCTTGTATTATGATACAGATTTAACGATAAAAGAAGCAAAGTAATGATATCAAGAGTAACATATTTAGGGGATTTAAGAACATCGTCGATTCATTTACAATCGGGGACAGAAATTCTTTCGGACGCACCAGTAGACAATAACGGAAAAGGGGAAGCTTTTTCACCTACAGATACCGTTGCGAATGCATTGGCTACTTGCATGATGACTATTATGGGTATTAAAGCAAGAGATTTAAATGTTGATTTAAAGGGTTCTATTGCAAATGTTACTAAAATCATGAATGCAGAACCAAGAAGGATAGGCAGAATTGAAATCGCATTTGATGTTTTCGGAACTCAAAATGAGAAAGAAAAAACAATATTAGAAAGAGCAGCCTTAACGTGTCCTGTCTTTTTAAGTTTACATCCAGAAATAGAAAAAAGCATTTCGTTTAACTGGAAATAATACATAGTAATCAATACTTATAAAGCAAGAGATTTATTTCTTGCTTTTTCTTTTTATAAAATGGATCAAAATCAACTTATAAAACTGGCTCATACTAAAATGCCTTTTGGTAAATATGAAGGCTGGTTTTTAATTGAAATACCTGAATATTATATTGTTTGGTATGCCAATAAAGGCTTTCCAAAAGGTGAGTTAGGGCAACAATTACAATTAGTTTATGAATTAAAACTTAATGGCCTAGAAGATTTGATTCGGAATATTAAAAAAAAATATCCCAAACCATAGCATTTAAATTTTGCTTTTAAGTCATCAATACGGGTTTAATCCTTCTGTTTTTTAAACTATAAAATCTCAGAAGTATATGTTCTAATAGTCCAATTAAATTTGTACTTTTGCCACGTTTTTTTACACAACTACAACACAAAATACAACAAAATGAATCAAACAAAATATATTTTTGTTACTGGCGGTGTGACTTCTTCTCTAGGAAAAGGAATCATTGCAGCATCGTTAGCAAAATTGTTACAAGCAAGAGGATATCGTACAACAATTCAAAAATTTGATCCGTATATTAATGTTGATCCAGGGACTTTAAACCCTTATGAACATGGAGAATGTTATGTTACAGATGATGGAGCAGAAACAGACTTAGACTTAGGTCACTACGAACGTTTTTTGAATGTGCCAACGTCTCAAGCTAATAATGTTACCACAGGTAGAATTTATTTGTCTGTGATTGAAAAAGAAAGAAGAGGAGAGTTTTTAGGTAAAACGGTACAAGTTGTACCTCATATTACCAATGAAATTAAAGAAAGAATGCAGTTGTTAGGCAATTCTGGGGATTATGATATCGTAATCACAGAAATTGGTGGAACTGTAGGAGATATTGAATCGTTGCCATACATTGAGTCTGTTAGACAATTGGTTTGGGAGCTTGGAGAACACAACGGTATTGTAATTCATCTTACGTTAGTTCCTTTTTTGGCTGCAGCCGGAGAATTAAAGACAAAGCCAACTCAGCATTCAGTAAAAACATTGATGGAAAGCGGTATTAAAGCGGACATACTTGTTTGTAGAACCGAGCATGAATTATCAGAAGAACTGCGTAATAAACTGGCTCTTTTTTGTAATGTAAAACGTGAAGCAGTAATACAATCTATAGATGCTTCAACAATATATGAGGTTCCAAATTTAATGCTCGAAGAAGGATTAGATGTTGTAGCTTTGAAAAAATTAGATTTACCAAAGAAAGCCGCACCGGATTTAAAAAACTGGAACATTTTCTTGAAAAGATTGAAAAATCCTAAGCATACTGTCAACATTGGTTTGGTGGGTAAATATGTTGAAATGCAAGATTGTTACAAGTCTATTTTGGAGGCTTTTATTCATGCAGGTGCAGCCAATGAAACAAAGGTAAATGTAATTTCAATACACTCAGAACACTTAGATGCTAGCAATATCAAAGAAAAATGTGCAAACTTAGATGGAATCTTAGTAGCACCTGGTTTTGGAGAAAGAGGAATAGAAGGTAAAATTGCTGCTGTACAATACGCTAGAGAGAATAAAGTTCCATTTTTCGGAATCTGTTTAGGAATGCAAATGGCGATAATTGAACAGGCTAGAAATATTTTAGGGTATGCTGACGCCAATTCTACTGAAATGAATGAACATACAGCACATCCTGTTGTAAATTTGATGGAAGAACAAAAAACAGTTACTGACAAAGGCGGTACCATGCGATTAGGAGCTTGGAAATGTGACATCAAAAAGGATACACTTGCATACAAAATTTATGGAAAAGAAACCATATTTGAGCGTCATCGTCATCGTTATGAGTACAATAATGCCTACGTGAACCAGTTAGAAAGTGCAGGATTGATATCCTCTGGAGTAAATCCTGAGACAGGATTGGTTGAAATTGTAGAGATTAAGGATCATCCTTTCTTTATAGGTGTTCAATACCATCCAGAATATAAGAGTACGGTTGCAAATCCGCATCCTATTTTTGTTAATTTTGTAGCGGCTGCAGTTCAAGCTAAAAAGAAATAGTAAGGATGTAGTGAAACATTTACTGAAACTTGCTACTAATAGATTAAACACTTTTAAATATTAAAATGGAACAAAAAAAATTTGACCTCAATTCAATTATCGGTTTTGCCTTAATTTTTGTAATCTTGATTTTTATCATGTATCAAAATCAACCGGACCCAAAGGTGGTTGCAGCAGAAAAAGCACAAAAGGCATTGCAAGTTAAAGAGGCAAAAGCAAAAGCCCTAGAAGTTAAAAAGGTTGAAATTGCTGCTCAGGCTGTTGCCGCAACTGGGGATACAAAACAACTTGCACAATTAGAAAAATCTTTAGGAAGTTTTGCGTATTCTGCAACTTTGCCGTCTGCAAAAGCTAGCGTAACAACAATTGAGAACGACTTGGTAAAACTTACAATTGCTAATAAAGGAGGATATATTGTTGAGGCAACCTTAAAAGAATATGAGAAATTTAAAAAAGGTTCTGGACAGTTAGTAGAATTAATCAAAGACAATAATGCAAATTTAAACGTGCAGTTAGTCACTTTGGACAACCGCACTTTAAACACAAAAGATTTATATTTTGAACCATCATTAACAAAAATTGGTGCAGACCAAGTTTTGTCTATGAAATTAAAGGCTGGAGCCAATGAGTTCTTAGAGTACAAATATATTTTGAAGCCAAATGATTATATGGTTGGTTTTGATATCCGTTCTCAAGGTCTTCAAAAAGTGTTGAATACTTCAAAACCTTTAGATTTAGAGTGGAATTTAAAGGCAAATAGAAATGAAAAAAGTATTTCTTACGAAAATAAATATACTGAAATATATTTTGAGCACAAAGACGGTAAAATAGACTATGCTGGACTTGGAGCTTCTGAGAATGAGTTGCTTGAAAAGCCTACATTTATAGCCTTCAAACAGCATTTTTTCTCAACTATATTAGTTTCTAAAACTCCATTTGAGAACGCCCAAGTAACATCAACTAACTTGATGAATGATGAAAAAGTAGATACAACATTTACTAAATCATTTAAAGCAAATATTCCATTAGCGTTTACTAATGGTGAAATTGATCACAAATTAAGTTGGTACATGGGACCATCTGATTATAAAACTTTGGCAAGTTATGATTTGAATTTAGAGAAAATTGTAACAATGGGTTGGGGAATCATCGGATGGATTAATCGTTTCATATTTGTACCATTATTTGATTTCTTAGGATCATATATTGCCTATGGTATTGCAATTATAGTTTTTACTATTTTGATAAAATTGGCTATGTCGCCTATAACTTTCAAATCATTCTTGTCTCAAGCAAAAATGAAGTTATTGCGACCTGAAATTGCTGAATTGGGAGAGAAGTTCAAGAAAGATCCAATGAAAAAGCAACAAGAAACAATGAAGCTTTACAACAAAGCGGGCGTGAATCCTATGGCTGGTTGTATACCTGCATTGATTCAAATGCCTTTTTTGATGGCTTCGTTTCAGTTTTTCCCATCCGCATTTGAGTTAAGACATAAAAGTTTCCTTTGGGCAGATGACCTTTCTTCTTTTGATGAAATTGTAAAATTGCCTTTCTATATTCCTTTTTACGGAAATCATATTAGTTTGTTTCCTATTCTTGCAGCGATAGCTATTTTCTTTTATATGAAAATGACATCTGGAGATCAGCAAATGGCAGCGCCACAACAAGAAGGTATGCCAGATATGGCCAAGATGATGAAGATCATGATTTACGTTTCGCCAATAATGATGTTGTTTTTCTTTAATAGTTATGGTGCAGGATTAAGTTTGTACAACTTTATATCAAATTTGGTTACGATATTAATCATGTTGGTTATTAAAAAGTATTTCATTGACAGTGATAAAATTCATGCACAAATTCAAGAAAACAAACTGAAAGAACCCAAGAAACAAGGTAAGTTTCAAAGAAAGTTACAAGAAGTAATGGAACAAGCTGAAGCTCAAAAAGCATTGGACAAAAAGAATAAGTAAATTAAATTTTTTAAAAACTCTCGATTTTTCGAGAGTTTTTTATTTTACTAAATAATTTAACCACCTAAGTTTCGTTATAATCTAAAAATTTAAGATGAAGATAATTTTAAAGAAAACACTGTTTGTTTTGATTCTTTTGAATTCGTATTTTTTCTATGCTCAAACAGATTTTAACAAATATGATGATAAAGGCAAAAAACACGGTTTATGGAAAGGGTTTTATGAAGAATCCAAACGTCCTCGTTACGAAGGAATCTTCGATCATGGAAAGGAAACGGGTGTTTTTAAATTTTTTGATGATACTAAAGCGATGTCAGTTATAGCTACGCGCGAGTTTAATTTAAAAAATAGTGCTGCTTACACAATATTTTTTGATCAAAAAAGTAATAAAGTCAGTGAAGGAAATGTGATAAACAAACTTTTTGAGGGACAATGGAAATATTATCACGAAGCCTCAAAAACCTTAATGACTGTTGAGAACTATGTAAAAGGTAAATTAGAAGGTGTGCGCTCTGTGTATTATCCTAACGGTGCTATTGCGGAGGAAATTAGTTATGAAAATAATTTAAAAAACGGTCTTTATAAAAAATTTGCCGAAAACGGAGTTGTTCTTGAAGAAACATTTTATAAAGACAATATTTATAACGGTTCTGCAATTTTTAGAGATGCAACTGATGCCATTGTCTCGCAAGGCAAATTTGTAAATGGAAAAAAAATGGGTATTTGGCAGTTTTATGAAAAAGGGAAACTTGTCAAAGAAACAAATATGAGCCTGCAAGAAAAAAGTAAAAACATCAAAAACAATTAAAAAAATCTTGGGAATTTCTAATGTAAATCTTTTGTAACTTTACACCCTTAAATAGTATAATTTTTTTTAGATGAAGCGTGTTGTTGTAGGACTTTCAGGTGGGGTAGATTCAAGCGTTGCAGCTTATTTGTTGCAACAAGAAGGATATGAAGTTATAGGATTGTTTATGAAAAATTGGCACGATGATTCAGTGACTATTTCTAATGAATGTCCTTGGTTAGAAGATAGTAACGATGCTCTTCTTGTTGCCGAAAAATTAGGTATCCCTTTTCAAACAGTTGATTTAAGCGAACAATATCAAGAGAAAATTGTGGATTACATGTTCAATGAATATGAAAAAGGTAGAACTCCAAATCCCGATGTGCTTTGTAATAGAGAGATAAAGTTTGATGTTTTTATGAAAATTGCATTGAGTTTGGGAGCTGATTTTGTAGCTACTGGACACTACTGTCAAAAAAGTGAAACTGAAATTGAGGGCAAGAAAGTATATCAACTAGTTGCTGGTGCTGATGTTAATAAGGATCAATCTTATTTTTTATGTCAATTATCACAAGAACAATTATCAAAGTCATTGTTTCCAATAGGTGCATTGACTAAACCTCAAGTTCGTGAAATAGCAGCTCAAATGGAACTTGTAACAGCCGAAAAGAAAGATTCTCAAGGTCTTTGTTTTATTGGTAAAGTGAGGCTTCCTGAATTTTTACAGCAAAAACTTCAGCCTAAAGAAGGAGCCATTATTCAAATTGATAAAGATCATCCTATATATCAGCAAGAAGACAAATCAGGATTAACGGTAGAAGATTCACTCCGTATTGAAGCTACAAAAATTGCTTATACGCCAGAGATGGGGAAATTCATGGGTAATCATAAAGGAGCTCATTATTTTACTATCGGTCAGCGTAAAGGTTTAAATGTAGGGGGTACAAAAGACCCATTGTTTATAATTGCAACGGATGTAATTATAAACACCGTATATACTGGACTTACAAGCCACCATCCAGGTTTATTTAAAAAGGCATTACGAATTTTAAAAGACGAGGTGCACTGGGTACGAGAAGATTTGGCATTAACAAATGGTGGGACTTTAGAAGTAATGGCACGTATTCGATACCGTCAGCCATTACAAAAAGCAACATTACATCAATTTGAAAATGAAATGTTTATTTCTTTTGAGGAGCCACAATCAGCAATTACCGAAGGGCAATTTGCAGCTTGGTACTTAGGAGAAGAATTAGTAGGCTCTGGTGTGATTTCATGATTTTTTAGAATTTCTTTGTACACATAATAGATCAATTTTAAATTTTATACATTTAATAATACAGGGCACTATGAAAAAAAAATACTTCATCTTATTATTTATATGTACATCTTTACTTCATGCACAACAAGATGCTTGGGTGTATTTAAAAGACAAACCTAGTGCATCAATTTTTTTTAAAGCGCCGTTAAAAATGCTTTCTCAAAGGGCATTAGACCGACGAAGCACTCAGAAAATTGACTTGGATGCAAAAGATGTTCCAATAGAAAGTGCCTATCTTAATCAAATAAAAAGCAAGAGCGGAGTTTCTGTTTTGGCTGCTTCAAAATGGCTCAACGCAATACATGTTAGGGGAACACAAACAGATCTAAATGCACTGAAAGCATTACCATTTGTTGAAAAACTTGATTTTGCAAATAAAGCGTTGAACCAATCAGCCAAAAGTATTGCGGTTAAAAAGGAAAAAAATGTTTCAAAAACAGCAAAGACGAAGATAGAGTATGCTTACGGCACATCATCTAATCAAATTCAAATGCTAAACGGGCATTTATTACATCAACAAAACTATACTGGTTCAGGTAAGATTATTGCGGTTATGGATTCTGGTTTTCCAGGTGTTAATTCAGCCCAACCATTTAAGCGATTAAGAGATAATAATCAAATTTTAGGAGGTTATAACTACGTTTTAAGAAATCCAGATTTTTACACGGGAACTTCTCATGGAACATCGGTACTCTCTACAATAGGAGGCTTTAAGGAAAATAAACTTGTTGGTACAGCACCAGATGCTTCTTATTATTTGTTTATCACTGAAAATGATACATCTGAAAACCCAGTAGAAGAATCACTTTGGGTTGAAGCTGCCGAAAAAGCGGACAGTTTAGGTGTAGATATCATCAATACTTCTTTGGGTTATTTTGATTTTGACAATACATCTTACAATCATACGTATAGTGAAATGGATGGTAAAACAGCATTTATGTCCCGTGGAGCTGAGATTGCTTTTTCAAGAGGCATGATTGTAGTTAGTTCTGCAGGTAATTCTGGTGCATCTTCCAATCCAAATATAGCAGTTCCTGCAGACGCAGTTTCTGTTTTAGCTATCGGAGCCGTAAATGCAAATGAAATTAGAACTTCGTTTAGTTCGATAGGACCTTCTTTTGATAATAGAATAAAACCTGATATCATGGCTCAAGGTCAATCTGCCGTTATTTCAGACCCTTTGGGAAATATAGTAACGGCTAATGGTACTTCATTTTCAAGCCCAATATTGACGGGTTTGGTAGCTTGCTTGTGGCAGGCTTTACCTAATAAGACCAATAAAGAAATTAGAGATATAATAATCAAATCGTCGGATAGATTTGCGGCTCCAAACAATCAATACGGATATGGAGTTCCAGATTTTAATGCTGCTTTCTCAGATCAGTTTGATTTAAATGAAATAGCAGTTAATGAAATAATTATTTATCCTAATCCCACTACCGATCTACTATCTTTAATTTTGCCAAAAAATAATACATCTGGAATAATACAATTTTTTAATACTGCAGGACAAAAAGTTTTTGAAAAAAAAATGGAGAATAACGACTCTTCAGTTTCAATTAAAGAACTTCAAAGTGGATTGTATTTATACAAGTTCCAATCTCAGGATTTCATTAAAACTGGAAAAATTTACAAACAATAGTTATAGTTAGACTAATGAATAAAATTACGACACTTTTTAATATCAAGTATCCAATAATTCAAGGTGGAATGATATGGAATAGCGGTTACAAACTAGCAAGTGCTGTAAGTAATGCCGGTGGCTTAGGGTTAATTGGAGCAGGATCTATGTATCCAGAGGTATTACGGGAACACATTCAAAAATGCAAAAAAGCAACATCAAACCCATTTGGAGTTAATGTACCTCTTTTGTATCCGAACATTGAGGAGATAATGAAAATTATTGTAGAGGAAGAGGTGAAAATTGTATTTACATCAGCTGGAAATCCTAAAACGTGGACATCTCACTTAAAGCAAAACGGAATAACGGTAGTTCATGTTGTGAGTAGCTCTACTTTTGCTTTAAAATCACAAGAAGCAGGAGTAGATGCTGTAGTTGCTGAAGGTTTTGAAGCCGGAGGTCATAATGGAAGGGAAGAAACCACTACACTCACATTAATACCGATGGTTAAGGAAAAAATTCAAATACCATTAATTGCTGCAGGAGGTATTGCAACAGGCAGAGGAATGCTTGCCGCAATGACATTGGGTGCTGATGGAGTTCAAATGGGGAGTAGGTTTGTAGCTTCTGTAGAGTCTTCGGCACATATTGATTTCAAAAATACAATTGTACAAGTTAAAGAAGGGGATACCCAACTTACATTCAAAGAGCTTGCGCCTGTGCGATTAATAAAAAATAAATTTTATCAAGACGTTCAGGATTTATATGCAACTTGTCCTACTAAGGAGGATTTAATACAATTACTAGGAAGAGCAAGAGCTAAACGTGGTATGTTTGAGGGTGACCTAGTTGATGGTGAATTGGAGATAGGTCAAATTGCGGGTATAATTCATAATGTAGCACCTGTAAGTGTAATTATGAATGATATTTTAGAACAGTTTGAGGAGGCCAAAAAAGAAATGTCAAAAATTAATTTTTAAGCGATGAGATTGAGCATTAAATTTTTAATAATACTGTTTTTTATAATAACGGGACCTGTTTTATACAGCCAAAATTATAAATTCAAAACTTCATCCCTAAGTGTTTCTACAAAAAATGAAAAAGGCAAATGGGGGGAATGGTCCGCGCCAAAAAATGCAAATCTGGTCGTGACTCTAGATACCAAGAAAAATAGAATAGTTGTATATTCACAAATTATTCAACTTTTTGATATTGTAGAATATATTGATACTACCGAAAATGAATCAGATAAAATTGACGCTTTTTTTTGTAAAGACAATCAAGGAGAAGAGTGTACGTTGTCTATAATTACTAGAAAAAAACAGGAAAACAGAAAACAACTTTACATTAATTATGATGATAGGATAATTGTCTATAATCTTATTTAATTCAAAAAGTTTGGTTTTATATGTCTTTAATATAAGCGTCATACTCAAGATAAAATAACTCTAACGCATTCATTTTTTCAAAATAAAAATCAAATATTTCATCCCAGTAGCTTCTATTACTCACACTTACATGTAGTTTTTCAACCCAAATACGACTAATAGTTTTTCCACTCTCTAAGGTATAGTCCTGTTCATAAACTAATGAGGATATGTAATCTTCTTTTAAGATATTTTTTAAGGAAACAAGTTTTTCAAAATAGGCAATTCTTTTTTCGGTACTTCTATGTTCAATATCAATAAGTACTTGAGCTTTTTTATTGTCTACAAAAAACTTAAATGAAAAATCTTTAATTTTTGTGTCATAGAGTAACCATTTTCTAGGGTATTTTTCAGCAAATGCAATCCAAAATTCACGTTTTAACCTCTGGTTTTCCTCTTTGCTATACATATGTAAGTATTTTGTTTATGGTAAAATTTGTTATACTCTATTATCTAAACTACATTTAGATTTTATTTCAATTTGCAAAAATAGACATTGATTATGGATTTTCAAGAATTTTTAGAGATTGTTCCAGAAATAATAAATTCCCATTTACCAGCTTTTGATGCACACATAAAAATGGCTCCTCTTGAACGAATAGAAAGCCTTAAAAAGATAGACGTTTCAAATGAAATTCATAGGTTAGCTTCGGTTTTAATGCTTTTGTATCCCAAAAATGGAAAAGCTCACTTAGTTCTTATCGTTAGAAATTCGTATGATGGCGTTCATTCAGCTCAAGTTGCGTTACCCGGTGGAAAACATGAAAAAGACGATTTGGATTTTTCATACACCGCATTGCGCGAAACTCATGAGGAGATTGGAATTGACCCAACTAAAATCAAAATCATTAAACCTTTTACAGAATTGTATATTCCACCTAGCAATTTTATGGTATATCCATTCTTAGGGATTAGTAAAGAACCTCTCGATTTTATTCCTGATCCACTAGAGGTTGCTCAAATAATCGAAATACCCTTGATGCTACTTCTAAACAATGAAATTCTAGTTAACAAAAAACAAATTACCTCTTATTCAAATGAGGTTTTTATTCCTGGTTTTAATATTAATGAACATATTGTTTGGGGAGCAACAGCAATGATATTAAGTGAACTGAAAGACGTTTTGATTCAGGTGTTACAACATAATAGGGAATCATAGTTTAACCATTTTTTACTTATTTTTCGCAATTATTTTTTTTCGTAAGTTTGCATTCTATTATAAAACACAAAAAAACATGGGATTATTCAAAAGAAATCCTTTCGGACATATACTTTTTATCAAAAAATGGTTAATCAGAATCTTTGGTGCATTTACACATCGTAGATATAGAGGCTTTAATGAACTTCAAATCGAAGGATCGGAGATCATCCGAAACCTACCAGATAGTAATGTGCTTTTTATATCAAATCATCAAACCTATTTTGCTGATGTTGTAGCTATGTTTCATGTATTCAATGCAAGCCTAAGTGGTAGAGAAGATAATATTAAGGACGTAACCTATTTATGGCAACCTAAAATGAACATTTATTATGTTGCTGCTAAGGAAACAATGCGTGCTGGACTTTTACCAAGAATTATGGCTTATGCTGGAGCAATTTCTGTAGAACGTACTTGGCGCCAAAAAGGAGTTGATGTCACAGAAAAAAAAGATATCAATCCAGATGATACGGAGAATATTAAAATCGCTCTCAAAGATGGTTGGGTAATCACATTTCCTCAAGGTACTACAAAATCATTCAAACCTGTACGTAAAGGTACTGCTCACATTATAAAACAGCACAAGCCTATAGTGGTGCCTATAGTTATTGATGGTTTTCGCCGTTCCTTTGATAAAAAAGGATTGCGCATGAAAAAGAAAGGCATTCTTCAATCGTTTATCATCAAAGAACCACTTGATATCGATTATGAAAATGACACCATCGATGAAATTGTTGAAAAAGTAGAATATGCAATTGAGCAACATGCATCATTCTTAAAAGTAATACCAGCCGAGATCATTCAAGAGCAAGAGGAATTAAACAAAACCCGTAGATGGGAATATTAAATTTTTTTGCTGGGCGTTCCCTTATCTAAAACAACAAGAGTAGCAGCTGATCCTGCTACTCTTTGTGGTTTAGATAAGGTCGGGCTCTTCGCTGCAAGTCCTCGTTCCTTCCTTTTGGTCGTCACTGTGGGCTTTTCGCTGCTATCCCTGACGCGGTTTATGAGTGTAGAAGACGTTTTTGTTAGAGAAGATAAGCACTACCTATATATAAAGGTTTATGATGTTGTTATTGTAGTAACGATACTACCATATATAATAGATAAAGATTCTATTATTGAGTAGATATAAACCGTTACACCTTATATATAGAATGGTGTCAAATACCCTCCAAAGGCTTGATTTCACTGTTTGGCAATTAAAACTCAAAATAACTTAAAAAAAGTTTAGGTTTTAAGAGTCGTTTAATCAGTACTTTAGTTTAAAAGTTAAGAAAAGATTAAAAAAAGGCGAATAAAAAGCTTGTAAAAGCGAATAAAGGTTGTAGTTTTGCACCCGCAATGACGCAGACGTTCTTTAAAATACTGGCAAGAAAAACGAAGTGATTAGGGATTTACTCTTTAAAAAAAAACTTTAAAAAAAGCTTGTGAGATTTAAAAATGAAAGTTATCTTTGCACCCCGCAAAACAACGGAAGTTCCTTGAAAGATTGATAAGAAATAGAGAAGTAAACGAGGTAAAAATTATCTCAAAAAAACTTCAATTTTTTCTTGCCAGTTAAAAAAAGAATAGCTACTTTTGCACCCGCTTTGAGAAACAAACGAAAGGCGAAAAAATAGTAAGAATACGTTCCTAGACATATTGAATTGACAGCCGTTTTGTTCGCAAGAACAGAACATAAAGAATAAGAGTAATAGAATCGGAAGATTTGAAAAAACCACTAGAACTGAGTCGAATAACAATAGTTCGCCACGGCGAACAAACAATATACGATGAAGAGTTTGATCCTGGCTCAGGATGAACGCTAGCGGCAGGCTTAACACATGCAAGTCGAGGGGTATAGGTTTTCGGACCTAGAGACCGGCGCACGGGTGCGTAACGCGTATGCAATCTACCTTTCACAGAGGGATAGCCCAGAGAAATTTGGATTAATACCTCATAGTATAGCAGTTTCGCATGAAACCACTATTAAAGTCACAACGGTGAAAGATGAGCATGCGTCCCATTAGCTAGTTGGTAAGGTAACGGCTTACCAAGGCAACGATGGGTAGGGGTCCTGAGAGGGAGATCCCCCACACTGGTACTGAGACACGGACCAGACTCCTACGGGAGGCAGCAGTGAGGAATATTGGACAATGGGCGCAAGCCTGATCCAGCCATGCCGCGTGCAGGATGACGGTCCTATGGATTGTAAACTGCTTTTGTACAGGAAGAAACACCTCTACGTGTAGAGACTTGACGGTACTGTAAGAATAAGGATCGGCTAACTCCGTGCCAGCAGCCGCGGTAATACGGAGGATCCAAGCGTTATCCGGAATCATTGGGTTTAAAGGGTCCGTAGGCGGTCAGATAAGTCAGTGGTGAAAGCCCATCGCTCAACGGTGGAACGGCCATTGATACTGTCTGACTTGAATTATTAGGAAGTAACTAGAATATGTAGTGTAGCGGTGAAATGCTTAGAGATTACATGGAATACCAATTGCGAAGGCAGGTTACTACTAATGGATTGACGCTGATGGACGAAAGCGTGGGTAGCGAACAGGATTAGATACCCTGGTAGTCCACGCCGTAAACGATGGATACTAGCTGTTGGGCGCAAGTTCAGTGGCTAAGCGAAAGTGATAAGTATCCCACCTGGGGAGTACGTTCGCAAGAATGAAACTCAAAGGAATTGACGGGGGCCCGCACAAGCGGTGGAGCATGTGGTTTAATTCGATGATACGCGAGGAACCTTACCAAGGCTTAAATGTAGATTGACCGGTTTGGAAACAGACTTTTCGCAAGACAATTTACAAGGTGCTGCATGGTTGTCGTCAGCTCGTGCCGTGAGGTGTCAGGTTAAGTCCTATAACGAGCGCAACCCCTGTTGTTAGTTGCCAGCGAGTCAAGTCGGGAACTCTAACAAGACTGCCAGTGCAAACTGTGAGGAAGGTGGGGATGACGTCAAATCATCACGGCCCTTACGCCTTGGGCTACACACGTGCTACAATGGCCGGTACAGAGAGCAGCCACTGGGCGACCAGGAGCGAATCTATAAAACCGGTCACAGTTCGGATCGGAGTCTGCAACTCGACTCCGTGAAGCTGGAATCGCTAGTAATCGGATATCAGCCATGATCCGGTGAATACGTTCCCGGGCCTTGTACACACCGCCCGTCAAGCCATGGAAGCTGGGGGTGCCTGAAGTCGGTGACCGCAAGGAGCTGCCTAGGGTAAAACTGGTAACTAGGGCTAAGTCGTAACAAGGTAGCCGTACCGGAAGGTGCGGCTGGAACACCTCCTTTCTAGAGCCTTAGTGTTAGTAGTAATACACGCTAGGGAAAGAAGACGAAAGTTCAAGTTGGAAACAGATACCAACATTTTATTACTCTTGCTGTTAATTTAAAAAAAAAGAATAAAAATTTAAGAATAAGAGTGTCTCGTAGCTCAGCTGGTTAGAGTACTACACTGATAATGTAGGGGTCGACAGTTCGAGTCTGTCCGAGACAACTATTTAGACTTAAATAAGGAAATTTTAGAAGAAGAGTGAAATCACGTTAAAGTGAGCACGTTATCCAACTGCGAACTGCGACTGATAACTGCCAACTAAAAACGGGGGATTAGCTCAGCTGGCTAGAGCGCCTGCCTTGCACGCAGGAGGTCAACGGTTCGACTCCGTTATTCTCCACAAATTTAGTCGAAAGACTAAAGTCTGAAAGTCAAAAGTATGACTTTATGACCTTAGACTTTATAACTTTCGACCTAAATAAAGTTCATTGACATATTGAGATAAGAAATAATAAAAAGTAGAAAGCGTTTTTTACTATTTATAGTAAAAGACAAAGAAAACGGTCTTAATTAAATTTAAGATTGGTACAATAAGCAAAATAAGGGCGTATGGGGGATGCCTTGGCTCTCAGAGGCGATGAAAGGCGTGATAAGCTGCGAAAAGTTACGGGGAGCAGCACACATGCGTTGATCCGTAAATACCTGAATGGGGCAACCCACTATCTTGAAGAGATAGTACACCGATAGGTGGGCAAACCCGCTGAACTGAAACATCTAAGTAGGCGGAGGAGAAGAAAACAAAAGTGATTCCGTAAGTAGTGGCGAGCGAACGCGGATTAGCCCAAACCAATGTTGTTACGGCAATGTTGGGGTTGTAGGACCACGATATTTTATGTACAAGGAACCGGAAGTTACTGGAAAGTGACACTATAGAGGGTGATAGTCCCGTATGGGTAACGAGTATAATGAATAGTGGTATCCTGAGTAGGGCGGGGCACGTGAAACCCTGTCTGAATTTGGCGGGACCATCCGCTAAGGCTAAATACTCCTGAGAGACCGATAGTGAACCAGTACCGTGAGGGAAAGGTGAAAAGAACCGTGAATAACGGAGTGAAATAGATCCTGAAACCATACGCTTACAAGCGGTCGGAGCCCTTTCGTGGGGTGACGGCGTGCCTTTTGCATAATGAGCCTACGAGTTAACGTTGCTGGCAAGGATAAGTGGTTAAGCCACGGATCCGTAGCGAAAGCGAGTCTGAATAGGGCGCTTTAGTCAGTAGTGTTAGACGCGAAACCGTGTGATCTACCCATGGGCAGGATGAAGCGCTGGTAACACAGTGTGGAGGTCCGAACCGGTTGACGTTGAAAAGTCTTCGGATGACCTGTGGGTAGGGGTGAAAGGCCAATCAAACTCGGAAATAGCTCGTACTCCCCGAAATGCATTTAGGTGCAGCGCACGGCATAAAGTTATATAGAGGTAGAGCTACTGATTGGATGCGGGGGCTTCACCGCCTACCAATTCCTGACAAACTCCGAATGCTATATAATGTTTCCGTGCAGTGAGGGCTTGGGTGCTAAGGTCCAAGTCCGAGAGGGAAAGAACCCAGACCATCAGCTAAGGTCCCCAAATATACGCTAAGTTGAAAGAACGAGGTTTGTCTGCCCAGACAGCTAGGATGTTGGCTTGGAAGCAGCCATTCATTTAAAGAGTGCGTAACAGCTCACTAGTCGAGCGGACGAGCATGGATAATAATCGGGCATAAGCGTATTACCGAAGCTATGGATTTCATATTAAATTATGGAGTGGTAGGGGAGCATTCTAACAGGGTTGAAGGTGTGTCGTAAGGCATGCTGGACTGGTTAGAAAAGAAAATGTAGGCATAAGTAACGATAATGCGGGCGAGAAACCCGCACACCGAAAGACTAAGGTTTCCACAGCTATGCTAATCAGCTGTGGGTTAGTCGGGACCTAAGGCGAACCCGAAAGGGACAGTCGATGGACAACGGGTTAATATTCCCGTACTAGTTATTACTGTGATGGGGTGACGGAGTGATGAAAGCGCCGCGAACTGACGGAATAGTTCGTTGAAGTACCTACCTATAAGACCCGCAGGCAAATCCACGGGTTTTGGGGAAATACGATAGTACTCGGATACTTCGGTAGAAGAGATAGTGCGCCTAAGGGCTTCCAAGAAAAACCTCTAAACTTCAGGTAATAAGTACCCGTACCGCAAACCGACACAGGTAGTCGAGGAGAGAATCCTAAGGTGCTCGAGAGATTCATGGCTAAGGAATTAGGCAAAATAGACCCGTAACTTCGGGAGAAGGGTCGCCAGCAGCAATGCTGGCCGCAGTGAAGAGGTCCAGGCGACTGTTTATCAAAAACACAGGGCTCTGCAAAATCGTAAGATGAAGTATAGGGCCTGACACCTGCCCGGTGCTGGAAGGTTAAGAGGAGATGTTATCTTCGGAGAAGCATTGAATTGAAGCCCCAGTAAACGGCGGCCGTAACTATAACGGTCCTAAGGTAGCGAAATTCCTTGTCGGGTAAGTTCCGACCTGCACGAATGGTGTAACGATCTGGACACTGTCTCAGCCATGAGCTCGGTGAAATTGTAGTAGCGGTGAAGATGCCGCTTACCCGCAGTGGGACGAAAAGACCCTGTGCACCTTTACTATAGCTTAGTATTGACCTTGGATAAATGATGTGTAGGATAGGTTGGAGACTGTGAAGTGGCGTCGCTAGGCGTTGTGGAGTCATTGTTGAAATACAACCCTTTGTTTATCTGAGGCCTAACCCCATAATGTGGGGGACATTGCTTGGTGGGTAGTTTGACTGGGGTGGTCGCCTCCAAAAGAGTAACGGAGGCTTCTAAAGGTTCCCTCAGTACGCTTGGTAACCGTGCGTAGAGTGCAATGGCATAAGGGAGCTTGACTGAGAGACATACAGGTCGATCAGGTACGAAAGTAGAGCATAGTGATCCGGTGGTTCCGCATGGAAGGGCCATCGCTCAAAGGATAAAAGGTACGCCGGGGATAACAGGCTGATCTCCCCCAAGAGCTCATATCGACGGGGGGGTTTGGCACCTCGATGTCGGCTCGTCACATCCTGGGGCTGGAGAAGGTCCCAAGGGTTGGGCTGTTCGCCCATTAAAGTGGCACGCGAGCTGGGTTCAGAACGTCGTGAGACAGTTCGGTCTCTATCTACTGTGGGCGCAAGAAATTTGAGTGGATCTGATTCTAGTACGAGAGGACCGAATTGGACAAACCTCTAGTGTATCTGTTGTCACGCCAGTGGCACCGCAGAGTAGCTACGTTTGGAAGGGATAAGCGCTGAAAGCATATAAGCGCGAAACCCACCACAAGATGAGATTTCTTTTAAGGGTCGTGGGAGATGACCACGTTGATAGGCTATAGATGTAAAGGCAGTAATGTCATAGTCGAGTAGTACTAATAACCCGTAAGCTTATGTACACCCTTTTCCTCCCGAGTAATCGGGAGGGAGAAACTTTCTAATACACTTTTTATATTCTTTATCTCAGTATGTTAAGATATTGCAGCAAAGCTGCGTTTAAAGTTTGATGTTTAATGTTACAGGTTGAAAAACCTGAAACTATAAAAACTTGAAACTCCTTAAACAATAATCTTAAGGTGGTTATTGCGGCGGGGCTCACCTCTTCCCATCCCGAACAGAGTAGTTAAGCCCGCCTGCGCAGATGGTACTGCAGTTATGTGGGAGAGTATGTCGTCGCCTTTCTTTGAAAGCCCATTCTAATCGGATGGGCTTTTTTTTATCATTTACTTTTTACAAGTAAGGTACCTTAGCTCAGATGGTAGAGCAATGGACTGAAAATCCATGTGTCCCTGGTTCGATCCCTGGAGGTACCACAACCAGCTCGGATGGTGAAATTGGTAGACACGCTGGACTTAAAATCCAGTGAACAGCAATGTTCGTGCGGGTTCAAGTCCCGCTCTGAGTACATAGAAAAACCCTCTAACACATATGTGTTGGAGGGTTTTTCGTTTACAATGTATTTTTATTTTAATTATAGCTTGTATTATAAAGGATGTTTTCTTTTTTTACTTCTGCTCATGCAATTGCACTTCTAATTTTAAATCAGTTCAATTGTAAGTAAAATTTTTGGTAAAAACATTGGTATGGTATGTATAAAAAAAAGAGGCTGACTAGGGATCAACAGCTAAAAAAATGACTTTATCTCCATAGTTTTCTTTTATTCGGTTTAACTCGTGTATTTCTTCAATGCAAGGAGGACAATTGACAAACCAAAGATTTACCAAAATTGGCTACCCTTTTAATGATTCTAAATTTATTTTATTGATATGTAGATCAATTAAGTTTTCAAATGGTAATTTTTTGCCTATAAATTTATCCATCGCAGCGAAAACATTAACTTCTTTTACTATTGTTTTGAATAATTTAACTTTGGAATCATTTCTGGCAATTGTTGACAAAATTACTTCTTGAATTTCACCTCTTTTTGCCATTTTTAATTTTATTTCTTCATATTTTTTAGAGGTAAAAATTTTACCGTTAGGTGCTTGGTAGTATATTTCTTTTTCTTGCTTACGAGAAAACATTACAAACGATGACACTATGATTGCTGCGAATTTATTCATTGGATATTTTAATTTCCTTGTTGTTGAATTATTTAATATTACAGTCTATTTCAATACCTTCTTATTATTTATTAAATACAGCAGGTCTAATTTATAAAAAACAGTATGTTTTATATAAAATTAAATGACCTTGGAACTTAGGTGCTGTTTGACCTCATTTATGTCAAGTAAGTTCAATTTTTGTTGACGCTGTACTGACTACAAATTAATCCAACTTTAGCTGAAACAAATTATGGTCTATTTGGTCAAGATATAATACAATAAAAAATTCCTTTAATCACACATATTTAGGTATTAGATAACTATAGACTCTTACAACGCCCAAATTAGTTAGTAATTACATAATCATATTCAATCTTATATTTTTGCCGTTACAATTTTTAAAAAATTAAGAAAGATAAAAAGGATACCTATTTTTTTCATGAATAAATATTAAATTTTTTAAATAAAATAAACGGGGTGTTAGATATTCTATTTGTTTTACATTTTGAATTGTATTTTAAAACGAAGGATTATAATATTGAACATATTACTTTTTTAGTACAAAATTATAATATTGTTATTTATTGGTTCAACTAATCTTTAAAATATAAATAGTTTAATTTTTAGTATGATAAAATCATTTTTAATTATTTATCCTCTGGACTATTATTTTACTACATTAGATAAAAAATAAAAAATACATATTTTTATGAAAAGAAGATCTTTTTTGGCTTCATCAGCTATTGCAGCCATTGGAATAAATACTTTTTTGGTCACTAGCTGTGAGTCTAAATCAAATGATAAAAATACATCAGCTTCTGGAGAGGAGTTTAATTTTAGTTTTGAACTAGATGAAGAATCAATAACTTCTTTACAATCTAAACTGAAATCAGGCACATTTACATCGGAGCAATTAGTGCGTTTGTATTTGAATCGAATCGAAGAAATAGATAAAAAGGGTCCTAAACTCAATTCAGTAATAGAGGTTAATCCAGATGCTTTAACTATTGCTAAACAACTTGACGAAGAACTTAAAGCTGGAAAAAGTCGTGGTGCGATGCATGGAATTCCCGTTTTGATTAAAGACAATATTGACACAGCTGATAAAATGCAAACAACGGCTGGATCCTTATCCATGGCTGGGAACATAGCTTCGAATGATGCAACTGTTGTTAAAAAATTAAGGGATGCAGGTGCAGTAATCATTGGTAAAACCAATTTAAGTGAATGGGCCAACTTTAGATCAACACAATCTTCATCAGGATGGAGTAGTAGAGGTGGTCAAACCAAAAATCCTTATTTTTTAGATCATAATCCTTGTGGTTCAAGTGCGGGTTCAGGAACAGCAGTTTCGGCAAATTTGTGTGTAGTGGCGGTAGGTACAGAAACAGATGGCTCTATTGTTTGTCCTGCTTCAGTAAATGGAATTGTAGGTATTAAGCCTACTGTTGGTTTAGTGAGTCGTTCTGGTATTATTCCTATTTCTAAAACGCAAGATACAGCTGGACCTATGGCTAGAACAGTATCTGATGCTGCTATTTTATTAAGTGTATTAGCTTCTGTAGATCAAAAAGATCCTGTAACTCTTGAAAGTAAAGGAAAATCTGTAACAGATTATAGTTCTTTTTTAAAATTAGACGGATTAAAAGGAAAGAGAATTGGTATTGAAAACAAACCGCAAGGAGAGAATCAATATATAAATGCTCTATTTGATGATGCCATTCAATTGTTAGAGAAGCAAGGAGCTACAGTAGTAAAAATTGATTATATAGACAAAATTAATGTATTAGGACAAGCTGAGTTTGAAGTATTGCAATATGAATTCAAAGATGGACTCAATCAATATTTAACTACCGCAAAAGCTAAAGTAAAAACATTAAAGGATGTGATTGATTTTAATAACGCAAACGAAGACAAAGCTATGCCATATTTTAAACAAGAAACTTTATTGAGTTCTAATTTGAAAAAAGATTTAAAAGCATCTGAATATCAAGATAGTCTAGAAAAGAGTTTTAATGGAAGTAAAAAAATATTGAATGAAGTCATGGCTCAAAATAGTCTTGATGCCATTTGCGGAATTACAATGGGTCCGTCATGCAGTATTGACACTATTTATGGTGACCGTTGGGGAACTTATTCCTTAACTTCACCTGCAGCAATGAGCGGTTATCCTCATATCACAGTACCCTGTGGGCAGGTATATGAATTACCTGTTGGGCTTTCCTTTTTTGGTAAACCATATACCGAAGGCTTGTTAATTTCTCTAGGATATGCTTATGAGCAAGCCACCAAAAAAAGATTAGCGCCAAAATACAAAGCCTCTTTCTTGAGCTAAATAGAAAAAGGGATTAAGTCATTCCTTCTTAATCCCTTTTTATCATTTACTTAAAGTTGATAGAGAGCGAATTCACACAATATCGTTGACCTGTTTTTGTAGGTCCATCATTAAAAACATGTCCTAAATGGCTGCCGCAATTGGCACATAAAATTTCAGTACGTTTCATTCCGTGAGATACATCATCAATGTATTGTACTTTTCCAGGAATTGATTCATCAAAAGAAGGCCAGCCACAATGCGCATCAAATTTTGTATTGCTTTCAAATAAACTTTCATTGCAAGCTCCACAGGTATAGGTTCCTTTTTCAAAGTGCAAATTGAACGTTCCTGTATGTGGATATTCGGTGCCTTTAAGACGTAAAATTCTATATCTTTCTTCTCCTAAGAGCGCTTTCCATTCTGCTTCCGTTTTTTCTATTGGATATTTCATAATGATATATTTTTAATGTTCTTATTTTTCTAAAAATGCTATTGTTGCTTCAATTACTTTTGAGTTTCCTAATATTTTTCGGTGTCCAAGACCGTTTGTTACCATTAATTCTCCTTTTTTTAAATGATTGTGAATGTTCTTTGCAGCGGTTACTGGAACTTCTGGATCATCTTCATCATGAATTACTAGAACAGGGATATGTACTTCCTTTGCTGCAAGAGATGCCGAATAATTATTCATATCATCCTTGTATTTTTCTTCGAAGTGAGCTCGTAAAGACAGACCTATTTTTGGGTCTAGTTTTAGTTTTGCTATAAAATCATTTATTATGTCAGAGACAACATCGCCACTACCAATAATAATTGCTTTGTTGACTTTCATTCCGTTTTTTATGGCGTTTAATACCGACATTCCTCCTAATGAATGGCCAACAATACCTTCAAACGGTCCATGAATTTTATCAATTTCAAGAATGGAAGCTATAAAGTCCATCATAACTGCTGATGAGCCTTGGGATTTTCCATGTGCAGGGGCATCAAAACTTATTGTTTTATAATTTTTTTGCAAAAGCGCATCTGCTATTTTGAATAACTGTGTTCCACGACCAGCCCAACCATGAACAAGTAATATTTTTCTATCGCTAATGCCATATTCATAGAGTGTGATTTCTTTATTTATTGCAGGAATGGTTAGGGTACTTTTTAAACTTTTACTTTCCATTGTGAGTTCTCTTTTGGGAACCTTATATTTTGTGGGTGTAGTAAATAGTTTTGCAGCAAATAGTGTTACTAATTTTGAAGAAAAAAAAGCGATTAATTTGCTTGTGTGTAAAATTATCTTGGGAATTTTTAAGGATTGTGTATGAACGGTACTCTTTTTTGTCATTATACTAAATTTTCGATAGGATTATTTTTTTGTAATTTTTTTACTAAATTTAGAAAAACATAAAAGTACTTTTTTTTAGATCTTTAAAAGAAATTTAAATGTTTTTTTAACAAAAAGTATTTTTTAAACACAAATTAATTTCATGGAGTTATTTCATATTAGCGCTGAATGTTATCCAGTTGCAAAAGTTGGTGGTCTTGCCGATGTTGTTGGAGCACTACCCAAGTATCAAACTAAAGCAGGCCATGAAGTTCGGGTTATTATTCCAGAATATGATGTGGTTTTTATGAATGTAAATGCATTTGAAACTGTTTTTAAAGGCAATGTATCTTTAGGGAATTTAAATTTTCCTTTTAGTATTCATAAAGAGGTAAAAAATAAATTAGGATTTGAGTTGTATTTGGTTGCCATCCCTGAATTATTTGATAGGAAGCAAGTATACGGGTTTCCGGATGATATAGAACGCTTTTTAGCTTTTCAGATCGCTGCTTTAGATTTTATTTCAAATAGAGATACAATTCCAGATATTATCAATTGCCATGACCATCATACAGGTTTAATTCCGTTTATGATGTTGTACAGCTTTAAATATGAAAAAATCCGAGCAGTTCCTTCCGTGATTACAATCCATAATGGTTTGTACCAAGGACAATTTGGTTTTGAAAAAATGGATTATATTCCAGAATTTGATTTGATTCATAAGAACGTTTTAGAATGGGATCATTGCATTAATTCATTGGCTGTAGCCGTAAAATGTGCAGGAGGAGTTACCACCGTTTCACCAAGTTATTTAGACGAAATAAATGGTTTTGCTAGTGGATTAGAATCGCTGTTTCAAAATGTACGGTACAAGTCCAAAGGGATTTTGAACGGAATAGATGTAGAAATTTGGAATTCAATGACAGATGATATGCTGGAGAAGAATTATTCTATAGCTGACTTTGCTATTGGAAAACAAGCCAATAAAGAAAAGCTTTGCTCTCTTTTTAATCTGGATGCAACAAAACCACTTTTTAGTTTTATAGGAAGATTGTTTGAAGAAAAGGGAGGTGATTTATTGCCAGATGCAGCCTATTTTGCCTTAAAAGAACAAGCCAATGAAATCAACATTTTTGTTTTAGGGTCTGGAAATGTAGTTATAGAGAATAAATTAAAAAATCTTATTCCTGAGTTTAAAGGTAATTTCAATGCCTACATAGGCTATAACGAGGCACTAGCCCATTTGATTTATGCAGGTTCTGATTTTATCTTAATGCCATCAAGAGTTGAACCTTGTGGACTGAATCAAATGTACGCTATGCGATACGGGACAATTCCTATAGTGCGCAGAACAGGGGGATTAAGAGATACGGTAATTGATATTGGTGATGATGGAAATGGTATTTGTCATGATCAGGCATCTGTTGTGGATATCTGTTATTCTATTAGAAGAGCTCTGAATTTGTTTGAGGATAAAGAGCAACTTTTTTCAGTAATAAAAAAAGGAATGAATACAGATAACTCATGGGAACGAGTGTGTCAAGAATATTTAGAAATGTATAATGTTATAATTAACAAAAAATGAAAGCTAAAAAGAAAAATGTTATTGCAATTATTTTAGGTGGTGGACAAGGTTCCAGATTATATCCTTTAACAGAGTCGAGATCTAAACCTGCTGTGCCCATTGGAGGAAAGTATAGATTGGTAGATATTCCTATTTCAAATTGTATGAATTCAGATATTTATCGAATATTTGTATTGACTCAATTCAATTCGGCTTCTTTAAATGCTCACATAAAAAACACCTACAATTTTAGTATTTTTAGTCATGCTTTTGTTGATATATTGGCTGCAGAGCAAACTCCAGATAATCCCACTTGGTTTCAAGGCACTGCAGATGCTGTTAGACAATGTATGCCCCATTTTTTAAATCATGATTTTGATTACGCATTAATACTTTCTGGAGATCAGTTGTATCAAATGGACTTTAACGACATGGTTGAAGAACATATCAAACGACAAGCCGATATTACCATTGCAACCTTGCCAGTTAATGCTAAAGATGCTCCTGAATTTGGGATTTTAAAAACAAATGCCGAAAGTTGTATTGAATCTTTTATTGAAAAACCTGCTAAAGAGTTATTGCCAGATTGGGAATCAGATGTGAGTGACCAAATGAAACAAGAGGGTAAGCATTACCTTGCTTCAATGGGAATTTATATCTTTAACAAAGATTTGTTAGTAGACATCATGTCAAATAAGGAAACAAAAGACTTTGGAAAAGAAATTATTCCCCAAGCAGTGGGTCATAAAAAAATACTAAGTTATCAATATGAAGGATACTGGACCGATATTGGAAATATTGATTCTTTCTTTGAAGCTAACATTGGTCTTACAGAAGACTTACCAAAGTTTAATTTGTTTGATGATACCAATAAAATTTACACTAGACCAAGACTTTTGCCTCCATCAAAATTTCAGAAAACAATGATTGATCGTTCTTTAATTTCTGAAGGCTGTATTTTGAATGCCAAAGATATTAAACATTCAGTAATAGGTATTAGATCCAGGATAGGAACGGGTACCGTGATTGAGAATAGCTATATCATGGGTAATGATTATTATCAAAATATAGATGATATGAACAAAGATATTGATGCTGGTAAGCAGCTTGTAGGAATTGGTGAACGTTGCTACATCAATAATGCAATAGTAGATAAAAATTGCAGGATAGGGAATGATGTTCATATAAACGGAGGAAGCCATTTAGCTGATTTTTCTACAGATTTATATGCGATTAAAGATGGTATTGTTGTAATTAAAAAAGGAGTTGTATTACCAGATAATTTTAGTATTAAATAACTTAAATAGTACATCATTTAAATGTACACAAATCCTATATGAATATTGTTATCACACACTCCCTTTTTACTGATTTTGATATTGACTTGTTCAAAGCGGGCAAGCATTTTAGGCTTTATGAAAAACTAGGTGCTCACATGATGTCTGTGAATGGAGTGCAAGGAGTGTACTTTGCAGTTTGGGCACCATCGGCTCATTCAGTATCTGTTGTAGGGGATTTTAATTTTTGGCATCAACATTCGCATTTATTAAACGTACGGTGGGATTCATCAGGAATATGGGAAGGTTTTATTCCAAATATTGAAAAAGGAGCCATTTACAAATACAAAATCCAATCTAGCATTGATGGAGTTGTCACTGAAAAAGCAGATCCATTTGCTTTTTTTTGTGAGCAACCGCCAAAAACAGCCTCTGTTGTATGGGATCTTGATTACGATTGGAACGATGCAGAATGGATACAAAACAGAAAAGAATGTAATGGTTTAAACAAACCTTTTTCTGTTTACGAGATGCATTTGGGGTCTTGGAAACGTCACGTTGAGGATAATAGTTTTCTGTCGTATCAAGAATTAGCACTTGAGTTAGTTCAATATCTCAAAGAAACTGGGTTTACTCATGTAGAGTTTATGCCTATAATGGAGTATCCATACGATCCATCTTGGGGATATCAGTTAGTAGGATATTTTGCGCCAACATCTAGATTTGGAAATCCTCAAGAGCTCATGTATTTGATAGATAAATTACATCAAGAAGGAATAGGAGTGATTCTGGATTGGGTGCCTTCTCATTTTCCAGATGATGCACATGGTTTAGGATTTTTTGATGGTTCTAATCTTTTTGAACATCCAGATCGAAGAAAAGGATACCATCCAGATTGGAAAAGTTTGGTGTTTAATTACGGACGAAATGAAGTTCGTTCTTTTTTAATAAGTAATGCTTTATTCTGGTTGCAGCATTATCATGCAGATGGATTGCGCGTAGATGCAGTGGCGTCTATGTTATATTTAGATTATTCTAGAAATGAAGGAGAGTGGGAGCCAAACATTTATGGAGGGCGAGAAAATCTGGATACAATTAGTTTTCTTAAAGAGTTTAATGAAGCAGTTTATCTTAATTACGAAGGTGTTCAAACCATTGCAGAGGAGAGTACATCATTCCCAATGGTTTCAAGACGTACCTCTATAGGTGGTTTAGGTTTTGGGATGAAATGGATGATGGGTTGGATGCATGATACTTTGGATTATTTTAAAAAAGATACTATTTATAGAAAATACCATCAAAATGAGTTAACATTCTCCATGACATATGCCTTTACAGAGAATTTTATGTTACCACTATCACATGATGAAGTGGTTTATGGTAAGAAATCTATTTTAGGAAGAATGCCGGGTGATGAGTGGCAACAATTTGCAAATCTTAGACTTTTATATGCCTATATGTTCATGCATCCAGGTACCAAGCTCTTGTTTATGGGCGGTGAATTTGGTCAAAGTAGCGAATGGAATTTTGAAAAAAGCTTAGATTGGCATTTATTAGAATTTTCTTTTCACAAAGGAATTAAAAAGATCATTTCAGATTTGAATGAATTGTATAAATCGCAACCTGCATTGTATGAAAAACAATTTACTCCTGATGGTTTTGAATGGATTAATTATTCGGATCATCAAAATGCAGTTTTTTCATTTATCAGAAAAGGAAATAATCAAGAAGATGATTTAGTTGTTGTGTGTAATTTCACGCCAGTGGTTAGAGAAAACTATACCATTGGGATTCCAAGATCAGGTGCTTTACAATCTATATTTAATAGTGACGAGACTATTTATGGAGGAAGCGGTGTTCAAAACTCGAAAATAATGTTAATTCAAAGTATTCCTTACGATGGTAGAGATTATTCTGTTGCTTTGACTCTTCCTCCATTGAGTGTAATTACTTTCCAGATTGTATAAATAATTGCATGCAAATTTTAATTTTATTTTAAAATAATGTATTGTGCATAACAAGATCATCTATAACGTTTTCGTTAATAAACAGCACGTTTTAAATAGATTACGTTGGTTTTTTGTATGTTTGATTTTTGAAACCAGTCCAAATAAATACCATACCAAATGATTACAAATACAGAACTAGAATACAAAGGGGACTTATATCCTACAAAAATAGTATCGTTTGAACATGATGTTGATTCTGTTTTTTTTCACACAGACAACAGTGTTATTTTAAAAGTAACGGTATTAAGAGATAGTTTAATACGTTTTAGGTTTACCACCAAAGGCTATTTTAGTAATGATTTTTCGTATGCTATTGATAAAAGTCATTCTCACGGATATAATTTTCTTGAGGTAAGTGAGTATGATGAGTTTTACCAAATAAAAACAAGCAAAGTTAAATGTAGGATTCAAAAATCAGACATGAGACTTTCTATTTATGACTTAGAAGATACCATTATTCTCGAGGACGAACTAGGATTTCACTGGGAAGAAAGTTATGAATATGGTGGGAACATTGTAAAAATGAGTAAGTCCTCAAAAGACGGGGAATGTTTTTACGGTTTAGGTGATAAAGCCACTCAAATGAATCTTAAAGGAAAACGTATTGAAAATTTTGCAACAGATCAATATGCTTTTCAAAAAGATCAAGAGCCACTGTATAAAGTAGTTCCGTTTTACATAGGTTTGCACAACAAAAAATCATACGGAATTTTCTTTGATAACACCTTTAGAACATTTTTTGATTTTTGCCACGAACGTCGCAACGTAACTAGTTATTGGGCCGAAGGTGGCGAAATGAATTACTATTTCATTTATGGTCCACAAATGCAAGATGTAGTAACTACCTACACTGACTTGACAGGAAAACCAGAGTTACCGCCTTTGTGGGCATTAGGTTATCACCAATGCAAATGGAGTTACTATCCAGAGAGTAATTTAAAACAAGTTGCCGCTAAGTTTAGAGAGCTAAAAATTCCTTGTGATGCTTTGTATCTTGACATTGATTACATGGATGGTTTTAGATGTTTTACTTGGAACAAAAATTATTTTCCAGATCCTAAAAAAATGGTAGCTGAACTTGCCGAAGATGGTTTTAAAACAGTAGTAATTATTGATCCAGGGATAAAAATAGACAAGGAATATTCGGTTTACAAAGAAGCATTGGCAAATGATTATTTTTGTAAACGTGCCGATGGTCCTTACATGAAAGGGAAAGTCTGGCCAGGAGAATGTAATTTTCCTGATTTTACAAACCCCACTGTAAGAGAATGGTGGGCGGGTTTATTTAAAGAATTAATATCTGATATAGGTGTAAAAGGAGTTTGGAATGATATGAACGAGCCCGCCGTTATGGAAGTTCCTAATAAAACATTTCCTATGGACGTGCGTCATCATTACGATGGAAATCCATGTAGTCACAGGAAAGCACACAATATTTACGGTACTCAAATGGCTAGAGCTACCTATCATGGTGTAAAACGCTTTGCTTACCCTAAGAGACCTTTTGTCATTACACGATCAGCTTATGCTGGTGCGCAACGCTACACCTCTTCTTGGACAGGTGACAATGTAGCGACATGGGAGCATTTATGGATTGCAAATATTCAAGTACAGCGCATGTCCATTTCAGGAATGGGTTTTACGGGTTCAGATATTGGTGGTTTTGCAGAGCAGCCCTCGGGGGAATTGTATGCAAGATGGATACAATTAGGAGTGTTTCACCCCTTTTGTAGAACGCATTCTTCTGGAGATCATGGCGATCAAGAACCTTGGGCTTTTGATGACGAAGTAATTGATATTACGAGAAAGTTTGTAAATTTAAGATACCAATTGTTGCCTTACTTGTATACCATGTTTTGGCAGTATATCGAAGAAGGTGTACCAATGTTAAAACCATTAGTATATTTTGATCAAGATGACGTACAAACGCATTATCGTAATGATGAGTTTGTTTTTGGAAATCAAATATTAGTCTGTCCTATTTTAGAACCTAATGCTTTAGGTAGAAGAATGTATTTACCTCGTGGTGAATGGTATAATTACTGGACAAAGGAGCTTTGCAAAGGAGGAAAAGAACTTTGGGTAGATACCAAGTTTGATCAAATTCCGATTTTTGTAAAGGCAGGAGCCATTATTCCTAAATATCCTGTTCAACAATATGTGGGTGAGTTAGAGTTTGATGAATTGATACTAGATGTTTATTACAAAGAGGGTAAAGAATTATCTGTAGTCTATGAGGATGCTCAAGACGGTTATGATTACAAAAAAGGGCGTTACAGTTTTATGTCTTTCCAAGCTACTGGAAAAGAAAATGAATTGATTATTCAATCTCATCAAGAAGGGAAGTACGTTACTAATTATTCAAAGTATAAGATGAATTTAATAGGGTTGCCTTTTAAGGTTAAAACTTTAGAAATTGACAATGTAGCAGTCGCATTTGATAGTAATACCTTAGAAAAAGAAGGATATATTCTTGTTGAAAAAGGATTTACATCTTTTTATATTATGAGTGATTTTGTCTAATATTGAAACTATTTTTAATAATTATGTAAGTACAGAAGGTGCATTTATTGTATTTTTGATTCTTATAAAATTACAGTTATGAAAAAATATGTATTAGTTGGTATGATCACATTAGGAATTGTTTATTCATGTGCTACCAATCCCATTACCGGAAAAAAAACACTCAATTTTGTACCAAATAATCAGTTGTTTCCAACAGCCTTTCAACAATACGATACTTTTTTGAAAGAGAATAAAGTAATTTCAGGAACTGCTGATGCTAAAAAAGTAGAAGCTATCGGTTTTCGAATTAAGGCGGCAGCCGAAAAATATTTAAATTATTTAGGACAAGGACAGTATTTAGTAGATTATCGTTGGGAATATAAATTAGTTGATAATAAAGAGGTAAATGCATGGTGTATGCCAGGTGGAAAAATTGTAGTGTATTCTGGAATTTTACCAATTACTAAAGATGACGCAGGTCTAGCTACTGTTATGGGGCATGAAGTTTCGCACGCTCTTGCAGATCATGGTGCACAACGTATGAGTGCAGGACAAGCTCAAGAGGTACTTGGGCAAGTTATAGCTGTGGGTACATCAGGTAAAAGTGAAAGAACGCAGCAAATTATTGGTCAAGCCTATGGTTTAAGCTCTCAATTTGGTGTTATGTTGCCTTTTAGCCGCAGCCACGAAACTGAAGCTGATAAAATAGGATTGGTTTTAATGACCATTGCAGGATATAATCCTGAAACTTCTATTGCTTTTTGGCAGCGCATGTCGGCTCAATCTAATGGTCAAGCACCACCAGAGTTTATGAGTACACACCCGTCAGATGCTACCCGAATTGCTAATCTGCAAGCATACATTCCCGAAGCAAAAGCTATTGCAGCTAAAGTAGGAGTGATTAAATAGAGCTAAACTTATTCACAATCTAAGCTATCCATTTTGGGTAGCTTTTTTGTTTACATATGATGATTGCATGATTAATGATTTCTTAATGTGTAAAAAAAATAGGATTTGCATTGTTCTTAAAAAAAAATAAATACATTCGTATTCAAAAAAATAAAACAAATGGCTGAATTAGAAAAAGGAAGTAAAAAATTATTAAATGCGTGGGCTTTTTATGATTGGGCAAATTCGGTATACACCTTAACAATTGCATCAGCTGTTTTTCCTATCTTTTATGATGCATTGTTTGCCGACCGTAGTCATTATATTGATGTTTTTGGGATGCACCTTAAAAATTCAGCGTTAATAAGTTTTATTACTGCTTTTGCTTTTTTGCTAGTTTCATTCTTATCTCCATTATTATCTGGAATTGCTGATTATGTTGGAAATAAAAAGGCGTTTATGAAATTCTTTTGTTATTTGGGGGCCTTATCCTGTATGGGTTTGTATTGGTTTGACCTTGATAATATATATGTTGGTTTATTATTTTATTTATTAGGATTAATTGGATATTGGGGGAGTTTGGTTTTTTATAACTCTTATTTACCAGATATTGCTCATGAAGAACAGCAAGATCAAATAAGTGCTAAGGGATACTCAATGGGATATTGCGGGAGTGTTATTTTATTAGTTATTAATTTATTAATGATTATGAAACCTAAGCTTTTTGGAATTTCTGGAACAGATGGAGAAGCTGCAATGAAGGCAATGCGCTACTCTTTTGTTATGGTAGGTGTTTGGTGGATTCTTTTTAGCCAATATTCATATTATTATTTACCCAACGGCAACAAAAATAGCGGTCACAAAGTTACCCGTCAAGTAGTGTTTAATGGTTTTAATGAACTTAAAAAAGTATGGCTTTTATTGCAAGAAAATAAAGCTTTAAAAGCATATTTAAGAAGTTTTTTTGTGTCGAGTATGGCTGTACAAACCGTGATGCTGGTAGCTACTTATTTTGGTGCACAAGAAATTCAATGGCCTACTAAAGAAGAAGGAACAGTAGGTTTGATAATTTGTATTTTGCTCATTCAATTAGTCGCAGTTTTAGGAGCTTTCTTAACTTCAAGAGCTTCCAGTAAATTTGGTAATATTCCAACGTTAATTTTTATCAATTGCTTTTGGGTTTTACTTTGTGTGGCAGCATACTTCATTACTCAACCTTTAGAATTTTATATTATGGCGAGCTGTGTAGGACTTGTTATGGGTGGTATTCAGTCCTTATCCAGGTCTACTTATTCAAAGTTACTACCTCAAACAAAGGATACAGCATCGTTTTTTAGTTTTTATGACGTAGCCGAAAAAATAGGTATTGTTATAGGAATGGTGGTGTATGGAATTGTAGATCAAAAGACTGGAAGTCCTAGACTTGCTATTGCTATATTGGCGCTTTTCTTTATAATTGCTGTAATTCTTTTGAGCAAAGTTCCAAAAAAAGGTGTTTTACAATAGTAAAACACCTTTTTAATATCTTTTGAAATAGGTTTTTAGGATTTCGATATACTCCCTGATCCACTTACTTTGGTGTCTTTTTTCTTTGGATCGCCTTTGTATTCGATATCACCTGAACCAGAAACTCTAGCGTGTAAGTTATCAGAACAATAAACAGTAGTATCTCCTGAACCTGATACGGCAGCATGAACGTTTTTAGCCTTCAGTTTTGAAGTATCGATATCTCCAGAACCGTTTAGAGCTGTATTTAATTCGTCCGTAGTTCCTGAAATAGTGACATCTCCGGATCCTGTTACATCAATTGCAACTGAATTTGATGCAACTTCTAAATTAATATCCCCAGAACCAGTTAACTGTACTGATAACGAATTACTGTTGATTGTTTTTTTTGTATTAACATCACCTGATCCAGTCAAACTTATTTTGTTGATTTCCTCAAAGGGAACCGAAATTAAAATTTGCTTGCCTTTACTCGTACTCAAGTACTTATTTTTTTCGGAACTAATTTTAAGTATATTGTTTACAACTTCAATTTTTAAGAAGGGAATTAAATTTTCCTCTCCTTTAACAGTAATGTCTCCTTCTTTTCCTGAAACCAGTTCTACATCAAAGAAACCAGATACAGCAACAGCATCATAATCTGTTGTGGTTCTTTTTTCAGAAACTATGTTTCCATTTCCTTGAATTTTATTTTTGCTAGACCACTGAGCAAAGGTTAAATTAGTTGATAATAAAGCGCAACCTGCAAGTAATAAAAGTGATTTTTTCATAATTAATTTAGTTTAGTTTATTGGTTTTGTGTGAGCACTACGTTCCCATAATTAGATGTTATAGTTATGCTATTGATTCCTTTTCTTTTATGAAAGCCTGTGTATTTTTTTGTTTGTGAGTTTTCTTCTTTACTGTCCATTTCAAGAGCGCTATCGTATTTTAGATTAGCATATTTTAAAATGGCATTCAGGTCAAAATAATAATTGGGTTGAAAACCAATAGTTATTCCTGTATAAGCTGCTGATATAATTTGAGACTTAGCTTTAGCATGAACAGATTGAATAGCAAGTGAACTGTATTTTGTTTGGAGTGATAAGCTTCCTGTAATTTCTCCGATTTGAATAGTAAGATAGTCTCCACTAGCTTCTAAGTTTCTTATTTTTGAAATTTTAATTTTACCATAATCACTACTGTAAGCAACAGAATCTCCATTTAAGATTTCTATGTCTGTATAATCAGTTGTTAATTGAAGTTTGGAGGTCTCCTCAATCTTAATACTTGAATATCGGGCGTTTATTTGTCCGTTTTTGATAAGCTCTATGCTGGAATTGTTACAATATTCTATATTGATGTCGCTAATTCCTTGTAGTTTTCCAGTGGTAATCTTTCCATATTTACATTTTATTTCAGCATTTGATACAATATCAGTAGTGGTAATGTTACCATATTTGTTATTCAATTTAATACTTCCATTTCTTGGTATTTTGAGAATGTAATTTATTTCAAAACTATTTTTTTTCCCAGAACTTTTAATATTCGAATTTTCAAATATTGTTTTTGCGGTTACTAATCCTTTTAGAGCTTGTATATCAATTGTTATAGCGTCTATTTTTTGATTGACCCAATTTTCGTTGTCACCGCTAACTCTTATTTGAACATCTATTTCTATTTTATCTTCGTCCCATGTAGTTACCATAAGAGATCCGTATGAATTATCTACCGCTAGAATAGCGTTTGAATTAACATAATATGCTTTTTTGATGTTTTTTTGTTTAGAATGAATAAAATCATTTGTAGCTGCCTGCACTAAAAATGGTACTAAAAGCAATAATAGTATATAGTTATATTGTTTTTTCATCTGGCAATACGTTTTTGTGTTTGTTATTTTCAAGTTGTTCGAGTACCTTTTGCAAAAAGGAAATACGTGTTTGTAAGTTACTAATCATGGCATAGATAATCTGTTTACTTTCGCCATTGACCTCTAATTCCTGAATTATTTTTTCATAGTCAGCATCTAGTTGTTTCATTTGTTTTAGAGCATCAGCTATAATTTTCTTGTTTTCGGGTGACTTCTTTTCTTCAATTTTTTCTAATTCTCTTTCAATTAAAACTGTAAAAATAGAATCGGTTTGAATGGTTTCTTTTGATGCGTATTGCAATTCCGAAGGTTTTTTATAGGTTGGATCACCCATAGTTGTAAATAAGAATATTGCTATTGACGCCGCAATGCCAATACTTACTATGAATCTCCAATTAAATTTCTTTTGATTTAATTTTTCTTTAAAACGCACTTCATGATCTGCATCTAAATTCTCAATGTCCCATTGAAATTGGTGTTTACTAAAGAGTTCGTCTATTGGGTCTTCTTTCCTTTTCATATTTCTTCTAATTTTTTTCTCAAACTGTCTTTGGCTCGGCTCAAGGTTGTTCTGCAATTTGCGTAGCTAATATTAAGTATCTCACTGATTTCCTCTTGATCATATCCTTCAATATAAAATAATGTCAAAACCATCTGATAGTTGTATTTTAAATTTGCTATGGTTTCTAAAATTTGTTTGACTTTCAAATTAGTGAAGTCACTATTCATTGATAAATCCGAATCTATATCTTCAATTTTATGTAAAGTCACCTCAAAATCTTCCGGCTTAAACTGATTATTTTTTTTATAAAAATCAATGCTTTGGTTGACCACAATTCTTTTTAACCAAGCGCCAAATGAAACTTCTTGCTTGTAATGTTCAAGTTTTGCGAATGCCTTTAAAAAACTTTCTTGCATTACATCCTCAGCATAATGGCTGTCTTTTACGATTCTTATAGCTACATTATACATAGCAGAAGCATAACGATTGTATACTTCGTATTGTGCTTTTTGATTGTTTTGCTTGCACAATACAATCAGCTCCTCGATATTACATTGGTTAATGTTCAAATAGTGGTTTCGTTTTAATAAAGACTTGGTAATGGTATAAATGTTACACTTTGTATAAAAATAAGTTTTAAAGATATTGATTTACTGGAAACCATTTGTTTTTATGAATCTTATTTATAAGATAATTAGCATTTGATTCATTTCTTTTGGCATAAAGATTGAGACTTTTACTTGATGGTCATTTAATAAAGATTAATCCTTGTTTTTTTCAATAAAGACGATTCTGAAATCCTATATTTGTGATCCAAAAACTTTTTTTAATGACAAAAAGACTTAAATAAATATATGTCAAATCATAAAATACTTACCATTGACAATTTGTCACTTCAAGAATTTGATTCAGAAGCAGATTTAATTCCATTATTGACTCCAGAGGACGAAGAAGAAATGAATAATGAAGCTTTGCCTGAATTGCTTGCCATTTTACCTTTGCGAAACATGGTTTTATTTCCTGGAGTTGTAATTCCTATTACAGCCGGTAGAGATAAATCTATAAAATTGATTAATGATGCCAATGCTGCGGGTAAAACCATAGGAGTAGTGGCTCAAATTAACGAGGAAGATGAAGATCCAACCAAGGATGATATTCATAAAATAGGTACTGTTGCTCGTATTTTACGCGTTTTAAAAATGCCAGACGGAAATATAACGGTAATTCTTCAAGGTAAAAAACGTTTCGAAATTGACTCTGTTGTCTCTGAGGATCCCTATCTTACTGCAAAAATAAAGGAAGTTCCAGAAAAACGTCCAAAGAAAAATGATACCGAATTCTTAGCCATTCTTGATTCTATAAAAGAACTAGCGATTCAAATTATCAAAGAAAGTCCTAACATTCCTAGCGAAGCAACTTTTGCAATAAAGAACATCGAGAGTCAATCTTTTTTAATCAATTTCGTGACTTCAAACATGAATTTATTGGTTAAAGAAAAGCAAGATTTATTGGTTATCAATGAACTGAAAGGAAGAGCATTAGAGACTTTGCGTTATATGAATATCGAATTGCAAAAACTTGAATTAAAAAATGATATTCAGTCAAAAGTTCGTTTTGATTTAGATCAGCAACAACGAGAATATTTCTTGCACCAGCAAATGAAAACCATTCAAGAAGAATTGGGTGGCGTTTCGCAAGAGGAGGAAATGGACGAGATGCTGCAAAAATCCTTAACCAAAAAGTGGGATGAGAAGACTAAAAAGCATTTTGAAAAAGAACTTTCTAAAATGCGCCGAATGAATCCTCAGGCACCTGATTTTGGTATTCAAAGAAATTACTTAGAGTTGTTTCTTGATTTGCCTTGGAACGAATACTCCAAAGATATTTTTGATTTAAAACGCGCTCAAAAAATCTTAGATAGAGACCATTTTGGTTTAGAAGAAGTTAAAAAACGAATGATTGAGCATTTAGCTGTTTTGAAATTGCGTAACGATATGAAATCGCCAATCATTTGCTTGACAGGACCTCCAGGTGTTGGTAAAACCTCTATTGGGCGTTCTATAGCTGAAGCGTTGGGTAGGGAATATGTACGTATTTCATTGGGTGGTTTGCGTGATGAATCTGAAATTCGTGGTCACAGAAAAACGTATATTGGTGCTATGCCAGGCCGAATAATTCAAAGTTTGAAAAAAGCGGGAACATCAAATCCGGTTTTTGTTTTGGATGAAATTGATAAATTGTCAAATAGCCATCAAGGTGATCCATCATCAGCATTGCTTGAAGTTTTAGATCCGGAGCAAAACAATTCTTTTTATGATAATTTCCTAGAAATGGGATATGATCTTTCAAAAGTAATGTTTATTGCAACGTCAAATAATATGGCTGCCATTCAGCCCGCTTTGCGAGACAGAATGGAAATCATCAAAATGTCAGGCTATACCATTGAAGAAAAAGTAGAAATTGCGCGTCAGCATTTGTTTCCTAGACAATTAAAAGAACATGGTTTAACTACTAAAGATTTGACTTTTGGTAAAAAACAATTGGAAAAAATTGTGGAAGGCTATACCAGAGAATCAGGCGTACGTGGACTTGAGGGTAAAATTGCACAAGTGATTAGAAACGCAGCCAAGTCAGTTGCAATGGAGGAAGAATATAATAAAAAAGTAACCGATGAAGATCTTGTAAAAACACTTGGTGTTGCGCGTTTAGAGCGTGATAAATACGAAAATAATGATGTAGCGGGTGTAGTTACTGGATTAGCGTGGACTTCAGTTGGTGGTGATATTTTGTTTATCGAATCGTTGCTTTCTCCAGGGAAAGGCACCATGAGTATTACGGGTAATCTAGGTACTGTAATGAAAGAATCGGCTACAATTGCTTTGGAATACATCAAGGCTAATACCAAACTTTTAGGATTAGAATCGGACATGCTTTCTAAATACAACATTCATTTGCACGTTCCTGAAGGAGCTACGCCAAAGGATGGACCAAGTGCAGGTATTGCTATGTTGACTTCGTTAGTATCGTTGTTTACCCAAAAACGTGTTAAGAAAAACCTTGCCATGACTGGCGAAATTACTTTGCGTGGTAAAGTATTACCTGTAGGCGGAATCAAAGAAAAAATTCTTGCGGCTAAAAGAGCAAATATTAAAGAAATTATCTTGTGTCACGAAAATAAAAATGATATTGACGAGATTAAACCAGAATATTTAGAAGGACTAACTTTTCATTATGTAAAGGAAATGAGCGAAGTATTGCAATTTGCTTTAACAGATCAGAAAGTTAAAAACGCAAAAACTTTGTAAGTAAGTCGTTTTTGAAATCGATAAAAATCCAAATTCCTAAACTGTTTTTTCAGTTCAAGAATTTGGATTTTTTTATAAATGGGATATCGTTATTGAAATAGTGCGTTTACTTTTTGTATGAAAATAGTTGGGTATAATTGTGGTGCTTTCAGGTGATCGCCCTCATATATCCAAAGTTCTTTTGTAGATTTGGTGTTGTTGTACACTGTTTCACATTGGCCAAACGGCACGTCTTTGTCGGTTTTAGAATGTATAAATAAAACGGGTACTGATTGTATGCTTTTGATATCTTCTGCTGCGGAATAAGGTGAAGTAACATACATACGAATCATTTGATGTTGCGCTTCGGCAGTTTTACTAACTGCTATTTCTGTAAAGGAACTAATAACGCCGTCTACAATTAATCCGCTTATTTTATCTTGATTGTTTTTGGTTAAATTAACCGCAACTTGTGTTCCCATTGATGCCCCGTAAATGATGATTTTTTTGTTTTTAAAGTCGGGATTTTTTTGAATTTCATTAAAAACAGTTTGAGCGTCAGCTGCAATGTTGAGGTGTGTAGGTTTGCCGCTTGATTTTCCGTAGCCTCTCATGTCAAGCATAATTACTTCGTAGCCATTTTTAACCAAAGGTTTTACCAAAGGTACGTAACTCATACAATTACCACCGGCACCATGAAAATAAAGTATAGTTGCCTTGGGTTGTTTTTGTTTTGGTGATAATACCACACTATTGATAGTATCTTTTTCAATATAATAATTGTGCTCTTTGAATTGTAAAGAATCTATTGTGATGGTTTTTGCTTTTTTTGGATAATAAAATTTATCGTCCATCTGAGCTTGAACGTTGCATAAACATAATAATAGAAGCGTAGTAAAAAGTAAATTTTTCATAGTTTTTAGTTTTAGTTTTGAATTCTTTGTCAAAACTAGGTGTAAACCAAACGTTTCAAAAAGGTTTTATACTGAACTGTTGATTTTAAGGACTGAATTGTCCCTTTTTAAACTTTTCTTTTTCTAAAAAATAATATCTTCGCACTGGCGTTATCATTGTATACTTTTGGCGCTTTTGCAACATGTTTAAAAAAATAGTGATATTCAGTTTGTTACTCTACGGTACCGCATCAATCGGTCAGATAGGCGGTAAAACAATATATCAATTTTTAAATCTCGTTGCCTCTCCAAGACAAGCGGCTTTAGGAGGAAAAGTGTTGACTATATATGATGATGATGTGAATCAAGCTCATTTTAATCCAGCTACAATCAATGCAGAGATGGACAATCATTTAGCACTGAATTATGGAAATTACTATGGTGCGCTTACCTACGGAACCGCTTCTTATGCGTACACCTATGACAGACACCTGCAAACGTTTCAAGCAGGTGTAAATTACATCAATTATGGTAGTTTTGAGGGCTATGACGAAAATGGTCAAGCCACAACTGCCTTTTCAGGAAGCGAAGTAACCTTATCTATGGGGTATGCGTACAATGTTCCTTATACCGATTTGCATATTGGTGCTAGTGCCAAGTTGATTTCGTCGAGTCTAGAAACCTATCATTCTTTTGGAGGAGCATTAGACATTGGTGCTTTGTATATTGATGAACGGAACGATGTCAATTGGGCGTTGGCCATACGAAATCTAGGTACTCAATTTTCAACTTACAATGGTGTTCGAGAAAAGTTACCTCTGGAGGTTTTAGTAGGAGTTTCGCAAGAGTTAGAAAATGTTCCCATTCGATGGCATTTAACTTTAGAGAATTTACAACAATGGAATATTGCTTTTGCTAATCCAGCACGATCAGAACAATCTTTTAATGGAACAGCAACTCCTGAAAAAGTATCTTTTGTAAATAATGCTTTGAGGCATGTAATTGCAGGAGTAGAGTTGTTCCCAAAAAGAGGATTCAACTTGCGTTTGGGATACAATTTTAGACGAGCCGAGGAATTACGCATTCTGGAACAACGCAATTTTTCGGGACTTTCTTTTGGTTTTGGACTCAAATTAAACAAACTTAAGTTCAATTATTCCTATTCCAGATACACGCTTGCTGGAAACACGAGTCTCTTTGGGCTCACCATAAATTTTCAAGAATAGTTTATTCATTTCAAATACTTTAAATTTTATATTTTGACAAAAAAAATTACCATTGCGATAGATGGATTTTCATCAACGGGGAAAAGTACGCTAGCAAAACAATTAGCAAAACATTTAGGATATATTTATGTAGACACAGGAGCAATGTATCGTGCCGTAACTTTTTTTGCAATGAAACAAGGATACATCAATGCAGATGCTTTTGATAGTACCACTTTAATTGCAAGTTTGCCTGCAATTAAACTGCATTTTGAATTTAATGCGGAGTTAGGATTTGCAGAGGTTTTTTTGAACGATGTCAATGTTGAAACCGAAATTCGAACTATTGAAGTATCGCGTTTTGTGAGCAAAGTTGCTGAGGTTTCTCAAGTTCGAGCTAAGTTAGTGGAACAACAAAAAGAAATGGGCAAGAACAAGGCTATTGTTATGGATGGACGAGACATTGGTACTGTGGTATTTCCTGACGCTGAGCTTAAAATATTCATGACAGCGAGTGCTAGCACCAGAGCGCAAAGACGATATGATGAGTTAGTTGCTAAAGGTGATGCGGTAACCTATGAGGAAGTCCTAAAAAATGTAGAAGAAAGAGATTACATAGATACCCATCGCGAAGATTCGCCTTTAGTGATGGCAGAAGATGCAATTGAAATTGACAATTCACATTTGAGTCGTGAGGAACAATTTACTCAAGTTTTAGAAATGGTCAACGATATCACTAAAACGATATAATTATTTGCAGATTACATTTTTAATGGTAGATTTACGCCTTGTAAATTTTTTAAAGTAAAAAAACAATTCATCTCATGGGAATTAAAAATAGATTGATCATAATGAGTTTTCTCCAGTTTTTTGTGTGGGGAGCTTGGTTGATTACAATTGCAAATTATTGGTTTGGTACAAAAAGTTGGGAAGGAACCCAGTTTGGATTGGTTTTTAGTACCATGGGGATAGCGTCATTGTTTATGCCAACCCTAACTGGTATATTGGCAGACCGATGGATCAATGCTGAAAAGTTGTACGGAGTGCTACATATATTGTATGCAGGAGTATTGTTTTATATTCCTCAAGTTACGACACCTGAAAATTTTATTTACATCATGCTTTTGGCTATGTGTTTTTATATGCCAACTATTGCATTGAGTAATTCAATTTCCTATAATGCGCTTAAATTAAACAATAAAGATGTCATCAAGAATTTTCCACCTATTAGGGTGTGGGGAACAGTTGGCTTTATTGCAGCTATGTGGATAACTAATTTAACAGGTAATAAAGCAACTGAATATCAATTTTATATTGCGGGATTGGCAGCTGTAGCACTTGGCTTGTATGCCTTTACATTGCCACCTTGTAAACCACAACGATTGTCAAAAGAAAATGCTTCTTTGATGGAGACTTTAGGATTGGAGTCTTTTAAATTGTTTGCTGATTATAAAATGGCGTTGTTCTTTGTTTTCTCCATGTTTTTAGGAGGAGCACTGCAATTAACAAATGCTTATGGAGATGTTTTCTTGGATGAGTTCAAGCATTTTCCTAAATACGCCGATTCATTTGTAGTAGAATATTCTACAATTATCATGTCGATTTCCCAAATTTCAGAGACCTTGTTTATTTTGGCAATTCCGTTTTTCTTGAAACGTTTTGGAATTAAGCAAGTCATGTTAATAAGTATGTTAGCGTGGGTATTACGATTTGGGTTGTTTGCTTACGGAAACCCTACAAGCGGTTTATGGATGATTATTATGTCATGTATAGTGTACGGAATGGCGTTTGACTTCTTTAATATCTCGGGATCCTTATTTGTTGAAACGAATACAGATGCTAAAAACAGATCTTCAGCGCAAGGATTGTTTATGATGATGACCAATGGTTTTGGAGCTGTTTTGGGTAGTTTCACCTCAGGTTGGGCAATTGATAAATATTTTACCAAGTCATTTACTGGTACTGCAGATTTAGCAGGATTCTTGCAAACGGAGCCAACTAATGCTAAAATGACTGAGTTTGTGACGAGTCAAGGTAAAACAATAGGAGCAGATGGACTTTTCGATTCGGTTATATTAATGAAAGATTGGCATACCATTTGGCTTGCTTTTGCCATTTATGCGTTGATAATAGCAATTGCATTTGCTGTTTTATTCAAGCACAAGCACAATCCTTTGGATGTAGAAAACGTAAGTCATTAAATAGTATATCAATACAATAAACCCGAGATCAAAGAATTGTTCTCGGGTTTTTTTTACATCAAAAAATCCCTGTTTTGACACCCTAGCCCCGATAGAGCTGATATCCTCGAAGTGAAACGTAGAGATAAAGGCGATAGCGGGAACGATACCAACCGGTACAGCTCAGTATTTCGCTCCTGATTTTCAAACAATTATCTCGTGTTTAAAATTTTGGTATTAAAGATTAATGTATTACTTTTGCAGTCCTTAAGGTGAATAAGAGTTTCCTTTAGGGTTATATAAAATATACAAACAACTTCTGCTGTTTTCTATCACATTATGAAACTCGAGAAAATACAGAATACAAATTTTTAATCAGCATGTCTGAACAAGTAAAATCACAAGAAGAGTTTTTAGCAAATTTTAACTGGCACAATTTCGAAGAAGGTATTGATGCTGTTGATGAAAAAAACTTATTAGAGTTTGAGGAATTAGTTTCTAAAACTTTTATTGCAACTGATCAAGAGGAAGTTGTAGAAGGTACAGTTGTAAGAATTACAGATAGAGACGTTATCGTTGATATCAACGCTAAATCTGAAGGTGTAATTTCATTGAATGAATTCCGTTACAACCCAGCATTAAAAGTAGGTGATTCTGTTGAGGTATTAATTGACATCCGTGAGGATAAAACAGGTCAGTTAGTATTATCTCACCGTAAAGCACGTACTATCAAATCTTGGGATAGAGTTATTTCGGCTAACGAAACAGGTGAAATCGTTAATGGTTTTGTTAAATGCAGAACTAAAGGTGGTATGATCGTTGACGTTTTCGGAATTGAAGCGTTCTTACCAGGATCTCAAATTGATGTTAAGCCAATTAGAGATTACGATGTATACGTAAACAAAATGATGGAGTTCAAAGTTGTGAAGATTAACCACGAATTTAAAAACGTAGTTGTATCTCACAAAGCGCTTATTGAAGCGGATATTGAAATCCAGAAAAAAGAAATCATTGGTCAATTACAAAAAGGACAAGTATTAGAAGGTGTTGTTAAAAACATTACTTCTTATGGTGTGTTTATTGACTTAGGTGGAGTTGATGGATTGATTCACATTACTGACCTTTCTTGGTCTAGAATCAATCACCCATCTGAAGTTCTTGAATTAGATCAAAAATTGAACGTTGTAATCCTTGATTTCGATGATGAGAAAACAAGAATTCAATTAGGATTGAAACAATTAAACGCTCACCCATGGGATGCTTTAAATTCTGATTTAAAAATTGGTGATAAAGTAAACGGTAAAGTAGTTGTAATCGCTGATTACGGTGCATTTATCGAAGTTGCTGAAGGTGTTGAAGGTTTAATCCACGTTTCTGAAATGTCTTGGTCTACGCACTTGCGTTCTGCTCAAGATTTCGTAAAAGTTGGTGATGTTGTTGAAGCTGTTATCTTAACTTTAGATAGAGATGACCGTAAAATGTCATTAGGTATCAAACAATTGTCTCAAGATCCTTGGACTGATATCACTGCTAAATACCCAGTAGGTTCTAAGCACACAGGTATCGTTAGAAACTTTACAAACTTTGGAATTTTCGTAGAATTAGAAGAAGGAATTGATGGATTAATCTACATCTCTGACTTATCTTGGACTAAGAAAATCAAACACCCATCTGAATTCGTAAACGTTGGTGAAAAACTTGACGTTGTAGTATTGGAGTTGGATGTTGATGGACGTAAATTATCTTTAGGTCACAAACAAACTACTGCTAATCCTTGGGATCAGTATGAAGATTCTTTCGCTGTAGGAACTATCCACAATGGTGAAATTTCTGAAATTGTTGACAAAGGAGCTACTGTAGAATTCGGAGATGATATCGTTGCTTTCATTCCAACTCGTCACCTTGAAAAAGAAGACGGAAAGAAATTGAAAAAAGGCGATACTGCTGATTTCAAAGTAATCGAATTCAACAAAGAATTCAAAAGAGTAGTTGCATCTCACACTGCTATCTTCCGTGAAGAAGAAGAGAAAAATGTGAAATCAGCTTCAGAAAACACATCATCTAACTCTTCTACAAATGCACCAGCTGCAACTTTAGGAGATAACAATGATATGTTAGCTGCATTGAAAGCTAAAATGGAAAAATCAGAGAAAAAATAATTCTCAGATTTTTTAAAAATAGAAAGCCTCACAATAATGTGAGGCTTTTTTTTTGCGGTTGTATTTTCCAGGAGCTTTTTACTTCGTCAGTTCGCTATCGCTCGTGTCCTGCTATTCGCTGCAATCTTTTTTATAGGATACAGCCCTTAAATGGCTGTATCCTATAAAAAAGGATTTACGCTGCTATCAGGGCTAGGGAGTTTATTTGCAGCTGTCAATTACGTTTTAACATTGGTATTTATTGCAACGACTCAAAAAGTATGGTTCTAATTAGCTGCCAATAATTGAGATTCTTCTGGTGTGAAATCGTTAATGATACTGTAGTTATTAATTTTGGCTATAGCCATTTCATCTAGAATGTCAACTAAGTTTTTATAGTTGCATTTTTTACTCGGTTTTATAATCACAATTGGTCCTCTTGAAGGATCACCGTAATATTCTTGAATAGATCTTTTTTTATTGTTCAGTTCTTGTCGAATTCCATTTGAATCGTATGATAAAGTTTTTGGTTTTTCAGTAGGGTAAGATAGAAGGCCTTGATAGCTTACTAACTTGTTGTTGTTGTCTAGTAAAATAGTAATGACTCTGTCTTCTTTTAAGCAGACAATTCCACCACAAGTAGAATCATTATTTGGTAAACCTAAACCAAAACTATTCGGCTTTGCCAAATTAATAGTGACCATAAAAAATACTATCAAAAGGAAAGACACGCTCACCATGGCGGTTAAATCTACTCTTGCTTCTAATTTTTTGCTTCTAATTTTTTTAGGTAGGTTTTTCATAGCTTAAAGTTTATATTCTAATGTAGTAAAAATAGTTTACGGTTGTTAAAAAAGTGCTAATTTATTTATATGTTTATTTATCAATATGTTGATATATAGATATTTATGATTTTAATTTACTTTTCTTTGCTTTTTAATTAAAACCATATTCATAAAAGGTGCGTAAATGACTTTATATAACTTTAAAAAAAACAAATTTTATGAAAACTAAAAAAATTTTATCAGTTGCATTTATGGCATTAGTATTTGGGATATCTTCCTACGCACAAAAAACAGTAATGGTGGGCGGAGCTGCCATGTATCCATCTAAAAATATTGTTGAAAATGCAGTAAACTCAAAAGATCACACCACACTAGTAGCAGCAGTTACAGCCGCAGGATTAGCAGAAACATTACAAAGTAAAGGACCATTCACCGTTTTTGCCCCAACAAATGCAGCTTTTGATAAGTTGCCAGCAGGTACAGTTGAAACTTTATTGAAAGCTGAAAATTTAAAAACATTACAAACAATTTTAACGTATCATGTTGTTGCTGGAAAAATGAATGCTTCTGATATTGCAAAAGCAATAAAAGCAGGAAATGGAAAAGCTACACTAAAAACCGTAAGTGGCGGAACACTAACAGCTTGGATGAAAGGTAAAGATCTTTACATTACAGATGAAAATGGAGGTCAATCAAAAGTAACAATTGCAGATGTTAACCAATCAAATGGCGTGATTCATGTTGTAGATACTGTTGTATTACCAAAAAAATAATTTTAGATTGAGGTTAATTTTTGGTTAGTTTTTATAGCCCTGCACTTTTGTGTAGGGTTATTTTATTTTAAAAGACCTAAAATTCATATAAAATAGCTTTAATTTCCTATAAAACATATATTTTATAAAAAATGTTAAAAAAAAGTGTAGTTTTGTTTAAATATATTTTTAATATGAACAGAAAAGTACATTTTTTTTCTTATAAATTTTTCGTTAGCTTCTTTTTTTACATCTTTTTATTTACAACTACTTATATTTCTTATAGTCAATGTAATGGAATTGCTGGTACTGACAACGTAGCGCTGGATATTTGTGATGTTGCAAATATTTCGAGTAGGAACATAGATCTTAAAGTGCAACTTGGTGGACATACTGCTGGTGGAATTTGGAGAGATGAGGATAGATCAGGTGGGCTTAACAGAATAACAGGGATTTTAAATGCTCAATTAATTCGTCGTAGCGGAACATATAGATATTCCTATACCGTAACAACTACTTCAGGCTGTATTGATACTGCTATTGTTACTGTTCGAATAGGAGGGTACACGGGGGTTCCTGGTGCAAATACCTCTGTTTGTAATACTGAATTTGCTTATAATTTATTTGAAGCATTTAATGGTGATTTTCTCCCACCACAGATAGGAGGTACTTGGGTAGGCAATACTACTAATCTTGGTTTAACCAATAATACACTTAATACCACAAATTTAAATCCGGGTAGTACTTATGAATACACCTACTCAATTCCAGCAATAGGATCTTGTCCAGCTCCACCAGATGTTAAAATATTCGTAACTATTTATCGTTCTCCTATTTCTGGAATCCCTGATGAATTAAAATTATGTTCTAACGAATTGAATTCTTATACGAGTTATAATCTTTTTGATGGTCTAAAAGGTGAAGATTCAGGAGGTATATGGAGAGAAACTGGTACAGATGAGCTAGACAATAACGATGATACAGATTCTGTTATTAATATTCAAAATTTATACAATACACGTGGTCCTGGTTTGTATCGATTTACGTATACTGTTTTTTCAGATAATAATGTGTGTGTAGATCAAACGTCTGTTTTATTTATTAATTTAGAAAGACAGTTGGATTATACAGGTGCCACTTTACAATTAAATGCTCCAATTTGTGAAAATGATCTTATTAATACTTCAATTACAGCATCAATAAGAGATGTTGTTGCTATCCCAAATGGTATATACACTGTAACGTATACAATTTCTGATAATTCAAATGTATTTTCAACAACTCAAAACTTTAACAATAACGTTTTTACTTTTCCTATAGCATCAAGCAGTTTTAGCATATCGGGTAATTATACTGTTACTATTTTAAGCATTGTGAGTGCATCTACTTTAGGAATTTGTACTAATATTATTCCTAATATTTCAGGGTTAGTGATGATTAATGCTATTCCACAAATTGATAACGCTACTATACAAATTGACCCTGTATGCCAATTAACAAATGCTAATGTTGCATTATCAGGACCATGGAATCTCATAGATGGAGATTATAGTATTGTGTATTCTCTATCTGGAAGTAATACTCTTGTTAATCAAACTATGAATATTTCAGTGCGTGGAGGGGTGTCTTCTTTTATAATTCCTACATCACAAATTCCAAATACAGGAACTACTATTTTTACAATTAGTAGAATTACTAATTTGACCACAAATTGTACCAATACAGTTACTCTATCTAGATCTTTCTTGGTTAAAGCGCTACCAGATTTGCGCAATTTATCAGTTGCTATTAGAGCGGTTTGTAAAGATCAGCCCGTAATTGTAGAACTTTCGGGATTAGGGAATTTAAGCGCTATAACAATTAGTTACTCTTTGTCTGGTGCCAATACTAGCGGTGTTCAAATGGTTCCTTTGCTTGTTAATGCTGGTAGAGCCACTTATACCATTCCTAGTTCATTTATTCCAAATTCTGGGATTTCATCATTTAACTTATTAAGCCTTTCAGATTCTAGTTCAGGCTGTTCTGCTTCGATAAATGCTAATGCTACAAATATCGTAATTAATGCCTTGCCAAATGTCCCATTGACTAGTAATCAGGAATTTTGTAAGTTGCAAAATGCTACCGTAGCTAATTTAGTACCTAATGGCCCTCAGTACAGGTGGTATAATTCCATAACGAGTACTACTATACTTCCTGTTTCAACTTTATTGCAATCAGGAAATTATTATGTAAAAGAAGTTAATGCAACTACAGGATGTGAATCCAGTTTGGCTCTAAATCAAGTTGTTATTAATGAATTGCAAACTCCTGTACTACTTCAAAATGGAGAAAAATTTTGTGGTTTAGATTTGCCTACTATTCAAAGTTTATCAAGTAATGTAACTTCAAATGGAACTGTAGTATGGTATAATGCTGCTATAGGAGGAAATTTATTACCTAACACAGCATTACTGATAGATAATGGAATATATTATGGTTTTGATTCAACAAATGCAATCAGTTGTTTGTCTACAACTCCTTTACAAGTTATAGTTTCACTTACCAATTGTGATGCAACTCCTGAATTTTTTATTCCAGATGGGTTTTCGCCCAATGGAGATGGCGTAAACGATACCTTTTCTATTCCAGATATTGATTTTATTTATCCTAATTATGTATTAGAAATATTCAACAGATACGGAAGTCTCATGTATACGGCTAATAGAAACAAGCCAAAATGGGACGGTACTTCGTCAGACTCTAAAACAAGTAGCAACGGAAAAGCGCCTGAAGGAGTTTATTTTTATGTTATTCACTTCAATAAAGGAGGTATTTCCCCTAAGCAAGGACGTCTTTATTTAAACAGATAACAATCTTTATTTTTTAAAAAATAGTACATGAAAAAGTTCATACTACTTTCAAGTCTTTTCTTGATAATTACAAAATTAACGGCACAACAAGACCCTCAATATACCCAATACATGTTTAATATGAGTGTTTTGAATCCAGCTTATGCTACTGGTATTGAATCTAATTTAAATTTGGGTGCCTTATATAGATCACAGTGGGTGGGTGCTGTGGGTGCACCAAAAACATTGACATTATTTTCACACATGCCTGTAAATGAAAAAGTAGAAGTAGGGTTTTCATTAATATCTGATGATATAGGCGGCGGAGCAAAAAAAGAAAATAATTTTTTTGCAGATTTTGCTTATTTAATTGAGTTTAATAACAATCACAAAGTATCTTTTGGAGTAAAAGCAGGATTTACCAATTTACAAACTAATTTTAATGGTTTTGTTTTTGAAAGCGGTGATCCAGGAACAGATGATGCTTTTTCAGAAAATAGAAATGACATCATGCCGAATGTAGGTGTTGGAGCCTTTTATTTTACAGACAACTATTATGTAGGTTTGTCTGCCCCAAATTTATTAGCCACAAAACAATTTGAAAATAGGTCAGGAACCAATTCCTTTAGTAGAGAAAACACCCATGTTTTCCTAACAGCTGGATATGTATTTAAAGTATCTGAACAATTCAAATTTAAGCCAGCTGTTATGTCAAAATACGTTTCAGGTGCGCCCATATCTCTTGATGTCACTGCAAATGTTTTGTACAATGAAAAATTTGAGTTTGGAGCGGCATATCGTTTTGGAGATGCTATAAGTGCTATGACAAATGTGAAAGTAACACCGAGCATTCGTGTTGGTTATGCTTATGATTATAATACTTCTAATTTAGGTCAATTTAACTCTGGAACACATGAGATTTTTGTATTGTTTAATTTAGATTTATCTAGCAAAGGATATGATAAATCACCACGATTTTTCTAAGACATAAATTATGAAAAAAATATACTTGCTCTTATTGGTATTTTCAATCCAATTACTACATGCACAAGACGAAAATTTAAAAAGAGCTAACCGACTTTTTGAACGCACTTTTTATAAGGAAGCAATTCCATTGTATAAATCAATAATACAAGATAATAATTCGCAAATTGTAATTCAAAACCTTGCTGACTGCTATTATTATACCAATGATTTTAATACTTCTCAGTATTACTACAAACTTTTAATTACAAATTTTGGAAATGAAGTTGGAGAAGAATATTATTTTAAATATTCACAAACTTTAAAAGCATCTGGAAAATATGATGAAGCTTATACTGTTTTACAAAAATATTATGCTTCCTTATCAGATAAAGATGTTTTGATAAAGTATCAAAAAGGCCTTCAAGTTCTTGAAAACGTTACTGCTATTGGGGATAGATACCAAATTAAAAATTTGAAAATAAATACACCCAATACGGAATTTGGAGGCTTTATTACAGGTAATTCTTTTGTATTTGCAGGTGTCAAATCTAAAACGGGTATGTTTGATAAACGTTTTAAATGGAATGGAGAATCATATCTTGATTTGATGGCAATTCCGTTACGCAATGTAAATACAGTTGACTCAGTAGCCACTAGTTTTGACAACAAAATAAACACAGCTATGCATGAATCAAATGCTGTATTTACAAAAGATGGGAAAACCATGTTTTTCACCAGAAATAATTATAAAAAAGGCAGACGCGGAAAAAATAAAGATAAAGTTTCTAATTTACAGTTGTTTAGAGCTTCATGGCATAACGGAAAATGGACAAATATAATTTCGTTGCCTTTTAACAATGATAATTATTCAACAGAACATCCAGCATTAAGCATGGATGAAAAAACATTGTATTTTGCTTCGGATATGCCAGGAACATTGGGTTCATTTGATATTTTTTCAGTAGAAATTTACGGAGATACTTTTGGGGTACCTGTTAATCTAGGTAATACAATTAATACTGCTCGAAAAGAGCAATTTCCATTTGTATCAAAAGACAACAAATTGTATTTTTCTTCAAATGGACATGAAGGGTATGGTGCATTAGACGTATTTGTTTCGAATTTACAAAATGGAGTTCCTACGCAAGCCGAAAATGTTGGGTTACCCATAAACTCGGGGTATGATGATTTTGCTTTTTTTATTAATTCAGATATAAAGGAAGGTTTTTTCTCCTCAAACCGTTTAGGAGGTATTGGAAGTGACGATATTTATTCGTTCACAGAAGACAAACCATTGATTATTGAAGATTGTAAGCAATATATAACTGGAATTATTACAGATATTGATACTAAATTACCATTAGATAATGTCTTGGTACAATTACTAAACGCTGATGGTGAAATAGTACAAAATAGCACAACAACTAGCGAAGGTAAATTAAGTTTTGAAGTATTATGTAAATCCACCTATAAAATTACTGCAGAGAAAGACAATTATACTTCAGCATTCAAAAAAATAGTAGTTAATGCTGAGCGCAAAAAGAATAATGATGCTTCCATGCAAATTAAATCAAATGAGGTAATTAAACGAGAGCAGCAACTTGTTTTAGAGGAAGAAGAGAGAAATAGGCTTACAGCTCTAACTTTGCAACAAGAAAAAGAAAAAGTAGCTCAAGCTGAGAAAATTAAAAGCATAGCGTTAAATGCAAAAAGAAATCAAGAATTAGCTGAAGCCAAAAAAACTGAAAAAGTTGCTACTATTTTAGCAAATGAAAAAGATGTTGTTAAAGATAAAGACCGCTTAATCATCAAGACCGATCCTATTTATTTTGATTATAATTTATGGTACATCAGAAAAGACTCAAAAACTATCTTGAATAAAGTTGTTGCTTTGATGAAAAAATATCCAGAAATGATAGTAGAAATAGGTTCCCACACGGATAATAGAGGAAATGAAAAATTTAATAAAGACCTATCTCAAAAACGAGCACAGGCTACAAGAGATTACTTTTTAGAGCAAGGAATTTCACCCAAACAAATATTTGCAAAAGGATATGGTGAATCAGTTCAAATTATAAAATGTATTCCTGAAGAGAGCTGTACCGAAGAAGAGCACGAGCTCAACAGAAGAAGTGAATTTGTAATAAAGAGTTTGTAAAAAAAGGATTCATATGAAAATGCCCCAAAAAGTGATTCGCTTTTTGGGGCATTTTTTATGGAATTTATTGTGTAAAAATAGAATTTTAAATAATAACGATTTTGTTTTTTATAGCATAAAGTACAAGGCCAATTCTAGTTTTAATTTCAAGTTTTTCAAATAGGACTTCTCTATAACCATCGATTGTTTTTGGACTTAAACACATTTCATCTGCAATTTCCTTGTATGTTTTTTCGGTACAGGCTAGTTTTAAGAAAATGAGTTCTTTTTCTTTTAAAATAATTTTTTTACTATCACTATCAATTCGGTTAATCAAAATAGATGAAACTAACTCAGTAAAATAATAGCCTTTTTCAATTACCGCAATAATTGCTTCTTGAAAAATTTTTGGACTAGTATCTTTTAGTAAATATCCTTTGGCACCATTGGTTATCATTTTTATGATGGTTTCATCATCATTGTTTACTGAGAGGGCTATAACGTTCAAGTTGGGTTGGTTTTCCTTTATCCATTTAATGGTGCTTAGTCCATCTAAAATGGGCATATTAACATCCAAAAGTACAAGATCAACAATGGTGTCAGGGTTTTCTTGAAGATGATTAATAAATTCTTTGCCATTTTCGAAGCTATTAACCACTTCAAAATCATCAAAACTATTTATTAAGAGTTTTAAGGATTGAGAAAAGAGTAGATGATCATCTACAATAATTATTTTATTGGTAGTCTTCATGATTTGTGGTTAAAGGATAAATTAACTTAATTGAGGTGCCATTATTGTTTGAATGTATATCAATTGATGCTCCAATAAGTTGAGCTCTTAGTTTCATGTTGTTCAATCCAGAACCGGTAGATAATTCATTGATATTGTATCCAATTCCGAAATCTGTTAAGGTAAATAGAAAATAATCTTTTGAGGTTTGAATTGTGATTTCAAAGGTTTCACTATGCGAATGTTTTAAACTATTGTGAATGGCTTCTTGAAAAATTCGGTAAATAAATAATTCATGTTCAAAATGTATTTGTGGTGAAATTCCATCCCAATTTAAAATACATTTGATTTTCTTTAATTTTTTTATTTTATCTAAGTCTAGTTGTATTGCTTCAATGAAATTGCATTGCAAGGTATTTTCTTTATTAATTATTCGCGATAAAATTCTAATTTCATCTAGCGCATTTCCAATGATTTCTTTTAAATCATTGAGTTCTTTTGGTTTGACAATCTTTTTTTCATCATATAGAAATAAGTTGAGTTGCATTATGGCCACAGATAAAATTTGACCAATATTATCATGAAGTTCTTTACTAATTTCTGATAAGGTTTGATCTTTTATCTCTATTCTTGTTTTAACTAGTTCAGATTGAAAATAGTGTTTGGATTTCATTTGTTCAATCAAAAAAGAATTCTTTTTCTTTGAAAAATAGAAGAACAAAGTCAATAGTATTACAATTAATGTAAAGAAAACTATACTAAGTGAAATAATTAATAGTTGTATCTCTTTTCGCTCCATAAAAATCCGATGATAAAACAGCCGTTCATTAATAGATTCAATATAAAAAGCACTAAGCTAAATATTGATTCATCATTTTTTATTAAAAACCATTTTATGGCAAGCATAAAAGGTAAGAAAGGGACATGGAAAAGTAATATTCCAAGAATAAACCAAAAGTAAATTGATTTCTTGAAATTAAGTATATTTTTAGAATTAAAAATTTCTATGAAATAACAACATGATAAAAGCAAAACAAAAACTACTCCAAGTGCAAAACTATTGGTGAATACCGTATCGTTATGATATTGAAAATAGTAAAGGTTAAAAAAGTAAAATAAATAGAAGATAATTAAGAAGCAAATTGCTATTCTTTTAAATTCTAATTTATATAAGAGCGCGTACAACAATACGATATAAGCAGTAAAACTAGCTAACATATAAAAATTATAAACTGAAAAATTAATTAATCCAGTCCATAATGTAAAGTATTTACCTATAAATTCTGTTAAAAACGAAAATACTATTATGAATAATATAAATTTAGCTTTACTATTAGGCAATTTGTAATAGAATCGAAATCCTATTATACTTGATAATAAAGCTAAATAAATTATATAAAATCTTAAATCTTCAAACATTTATTAGATATAAGGAATTGGAGGAGGGTTACCAATTGAGCCATAATTTAATGGAGCAATATTCAAGGAATCATCATTTACAGAGGATCTTTCCATTATGGTTATCTCATTTGTTTTTTTTATTTTCTTTTTCCCTGTTGGTGCTAAAAAAATAGTTGTTAAACCTGCTTTTTCAGCATATGCTTTATCTTCAGGATATGCCCCAAAATGAAAGCGTATACCATCAATTTCACCTTTTTGCTTTTTTGCTTCAGCTTTTATGTAAGCAATATAGTTCTCTAATTCCACAATAGAAAACCAAATCGCATTGGCATCTTCTTTTTTTATGGCTTCCTTGATCAAAGGATATCTGGTTTTATTATAATTTTCATTTAGCAATTTAGCAAATTCCTTTGTAATTAGTTGTCTTGGTTTTACTTGTTTTTGTTCCATAATGTTTTTTAGTTAAGGTTAATTTTTTTTAAAAGGCAACGGGACAAAACTATTTTAATTAATGAGATATGACAAGGGGAAATACACCCTTTTTCTATCAGTTATTTCTATTTTTTTTCATAGAGGAAAAACCGCCATCAAAAAGGGTTAAATCACTCTTTTACAAAATGATATAAAAATTCAATTTTACCAAATCAAATTAGTGCACAAATTGATAGGTGAAATCTGAAAAACCTAAAAAGAGTAAGAAACAATTATTTACAACTAGAAATTATGAGTTTATATCACGAAGTTTTTCAAGGGGAGTCGTTTAGTGAACAAGATTACTTTGAAGCAGTTAGATATGTTTTAGGACCTGAATATTCAAATTTAGGCGAAAGCGAGTTAGAAAATGCCCTTTTATCAAGAGTAGATCAAATGTCAGAAAGCGAAGCTGAAGGATTTTGGTCAAGCTTAGGGAATGTAGCCAGTAGTATAGGTTCTGGAGTCTTGCGTGGCGTTTCTACCATTGCTCCAATGGCGGGTACTGCAATTGGAACTTATTTTGGATCACCACAAATAGGAGGTGCGATCGGAGGTTTGGTTAGTAATCTAGCAGGTTCTGGGGCTACTGCTTTATCAAATTACAATCAACAAAATCAGCAAAGACAACAACAGCCACAAAGAAGATATTCACCACCACCACCACAGCGACAACATCAAAATCCGCCATCGCAATTTAGACAAACGGTTAATAATACTGGTCGTTATTTAGCGAATGCTGGAAGAGCTGCTTTGCCAGCAATCAATCAATACATTCAGGACAATCCAGTGCAATTGAATCCACAAGCGAGACAAGATATTGGTAGGGTTCAAAATCTGTATGGTCAATTGGGTGGTATCATCAATAATCCACAATTTCAAGCAGGACAAGCGCAACAAAGTTTAGGAACAGCTAGTCCAAATGCACCAATTGAAAGCCACTCGTTTGCAGAATTGATTGAAAACGTGAATTATTTGACTGAAAACATTTTGTATGAATACTACAATGGTGGATTTATACCAAGTGAGGATTATTTTGTAAACGATTATGGTCAGTTAGTGGGTAGTAATGGACCAAGCAGAATCAATCGAGTACAAACATCGATTGCAAGTTTGTAAATATAAAAAAAAGATAGTATGGAAGCGTATATACAAATGTTGAAAGAGCAAAATCCAGAAATGGCAAAATATTTTGAGATGATGCAACCTATGATGGAAAAAAAAGAAACTATAGAAGAAACTCCTTTTATTGATTTAGAATTGGAAGAAAAAATCAAAAAAATGAAAAGGATAAATCAAAAGTTATTCGCCATCGTAGAAGAATTAAAAGCACAACTAAATTTTGAATTATCACAAAACGACGACATCGCAAAAGCCATTGGTGCTTGCACCGAATGTTTTGGAGAAAATATAGATTGTACAGAATGTTTTGGTACTGGAAAACCAGGAAGCAAAGTGCCCGATTTTATTCTGTTCAACAAGTATGTACAACCAGCTATACTAAAATACAATAAACATTATTTCAATAAAAATTAAATACATATTAACAATTAAAAATTAAAGTTATGAACTATTACGAAAGTTATTTAGACGAAGATTTATTAAATGAAGATTTATTAAACGAAGATTTACTAGAAAGTTATGGAGAAAGTTTTGATGAAGCAAGATCAAACAGAAGACCATTGGCTAGAAGAATAAATCCATCAGTGAGTCCAGGCGTTAGACAACGTTCAAATTTCGGAAACAATTTGAGTGGAAATTCAGCAGATTATGCTACAAAAAGCGACTTGAAAAAATCATTAGATATTATTTCTAAAGATGTAAATGAACTTAAAACCACCACTATTGCTACCAATAAAGCTTTAGTTTCATTAGATGCAAAACACACACAATTAGCAAAAATTGACCTTCAAAAGAACGACAATCAAACTAAAGTGTTGAAAAATATGCAAATGATGAACATGATGGGTTCATTATTAAATCAGCCAAAATTGAATTTGGAAAATCTTAAAGTTGAAGATGGGAAAATTGTAAAATCTGGAGATAAAAATCCTATTGAAGTAGATATGACAATGTCTTTAATATTACCAATGTTAACTACAATGGGGGATTCAGGGTCGGGAAAATCATCAGATAACATGAATATGATGTTACCTCTGGTTTTGATAATGAGTCAAGACAAAGACAATGATAGTGATAGCAAGAAAATGCTGCCATTAGTGTTAATGATGTCTATGATGAATAAATAAAAATACTTGGGCAGTAAAATATTGCTGCCCAATTATTTCATTTTTTTAACAATTAAAACATAGAAACTATGAATCCACTTAATCTAATAATGAGTTATTTTATAGCAAATAGCAGAGCGGATTATTATAATGTAAAAGATCCACAAGAAATTCAAAGAATGGGTATCATTGCTGGCATGATATCTACAAATCCTATAATTAGTTATTTACTTATTGAAAATAAAGCAAAAGAATTGGAAGTAATTCCTGCTAGAAATCCTGCTTCAACTGGAACGTGCACTCAAGACAATACATTGCCAGGAGGTTCAACAACTCCAACTAATACAACAGATCCTGTTTTGAAAAAATTTGGTGAGCCTGATAAAAAACTTGGGGATAATCAAAAAAGCGATTGGTGAGCTTACCAAAAAAGTCGAAACCATTCAGAAATCTTCACAGGAAAATAAAACCGCAATAGAAAGTATTAATGTCAAAATTGCTGAACTACCAAAAATCATAGAAAGACTTGATTTATTAGAGAAAAAAGTAGAAGCGATTAGTAATGTTAACCAAGCGACTGTTCATAATGTTAACCCAACAACCGTTACTGAAGTAAAACCAATCACAAAAAAATAAAGCACAATGGAAACTAAAACCACAGTTAAAGCTGATGAGATATTAAAAACACTCAAAAAAATAGATCAAAAAATAGATCAATTAGAAGCAAATAGTATTGAAAATTTATCAAAACTTATTGATGATAAATTTCAGAAAAATTTTCTAAAAGTTGGAAGTATTGAAACTCAAAAACTTTCAAAAGAAGTGGATTTGCAAATCAAACATTTTCAATTACAAAATGAAATTGCAAGTTTAGCCGATCGTAAAAAAGAAATCGAGAAGTTACATTTAGATAAAAACAGGGATAAACTTTCTATCGTTGATCAAGAGATTTTATCAAAAATGGTTGAAATGTCTAGTGACGGTGGAATTTTAGATAAATTTTTTAAAGCAATAAGTAATGACGGTGATTTTTCTTATTTCAATTTACTATCTATTTCGTTTTTAAGAAATTCAATTTTTGATTTAGAACTAAAACTATCAAATTTAGTAATACAGCCAGAACCTGTAATACCATAAACAATGGATCCGCGACTAAAAATAATACTTTACGGAAACCAAGAAGAAGAACTTTCACTATTAATGCGGTTGTCAAATTCAAAACTGTATCCTAAAAACTGCAAAGTGATTTCGCAATTTGGAGATATAATAAGTTGTAGGATAAAAAGAAAATTTTTAAACCAAGTTTATGACAGTCCAGAGGTGAAAAGTTTAAAAGCACCAAGAGTTATTCCGTCAGACGATTTTTTGAACGAAAAAGGAAGAAGATACAAATACAAGTCAAAAACAGTAATCAATGATAATCAAACATCAAAAGTGGTTTTTGGAATAGTTGATTTTGGGTTCGATTTCACCCATCCAGATTTTATAAATAATGGAAAAACAAGATTTGAAAAAATTTGGGTGCAGTCCGAAAAAAATGATGGTAACAAGTTTGGTTATGGTAAGTTTATTGACAAAAATCAATTAAATGATGCCTTGGACGATGAGTTTCCATTCAAAAAAATAGGCTATCATCCCGGAAAATCTGATTTGTTTGGTACAGGATCACACGGAACGCATGTGTTAGGTATTGCTTGCGGAAACGGAAGTGTAGCCAACAAAAGTTTCGCACCAAATTGCTCCATAATTGCTGTTGATATGGGCTCAAATCTGGTTAATGGTTCAAATTTATCACTTGGAGATTCAGTAAAACTAATCGAAGGATTGGATTTTATTTTAACTGAAGCAGGTAACAGACCAGTTGTAATTAATATGAGTCTTGGTGGTCACGGAGATGCACACACTGGGCAAACTCTAGTAGAACAAGCTATAGATAATCTCTTAACTTCAAGAAATAGTACCGCAATAGTGCAAAGTACAGGCAATTACCATCAGGCAAAAGCACACACTTATGGCGATATAATAACCAAGGAATTTTAATTTTTTTGTTGGTTTTTATATCGCCATAAGTGTGTG
>NZ_JBWJVJ010000014.1:0-114781 GCF_056428925.1 Flavobacterium sp. GNP011
TTAGATTTAAAAGCGAATTTAGCTTCACCAACTTTCACAGGAACCGTTTCTGGAATTGATAAAACTATGGTTGGTCTTGGAAATGTTGACAACACCAGCGATGCCAATAAACCAACTTCAGCAGCAACACAATCAGCTTTAGATTTAAAAGCGAATTTAGCATCGCCAACATTTACAGGAACGGTTTCGGGAATTGATAAAACAATGGTTGGATTGTCAAATGTAGATAACACCAGCGATGCAAACAAACCAGTTTCAGCTGCTGCGCAAACTGCTTTAGATTTGAAGGCAAATTTAGCTTCACCAACTTTCACAGGAACGGTTTCGGGAATTGATAAAACGATGGTAGGATTGTCGAATGTGGAAAACACCAGCGATGTGAACAAACCAACTTCAGCAGCAACACAATCTGCTTTAGATTTGAAAGCAAATTTAGCTTCACCAACTTTTACAGGAACGGTTTCGGGAATTGATAAAACGATGGTTGGACTTGGAAATGTGGACAACACCAGCGATGCGAACAAACCAGTTTCTACGGCAGCGCAAAACGCATTAGATTTAAAAGCGAATTTGGCTTCACCAACTTTCACAGGAACGGTTTCAGGAATCGATAAAACGATGGTAGGATTGTCGAATGTCGATAATACCAGTGATGCCAACAAACCCGTTTCAGCTGCTGCACAATCAGCTTTAGATTTGAAAGCAAATTTAGCTTCACCAACTTTTACAGGAACGGTTTCTGGAATCGATAAAACGATGGTGGGATTATCAAATGTAGACAATACCAGCGATGCGAACAAACCCGTTTCTTCTGCTACTCAAACTGCTTTAAATTTAAAAGCACCATTGAACTCACCAACTTTTACAGGAACGGTTTCAGGAATTGATAAAACGATGGTAGGATTGTCGAATGTGGACAATACCAGCGATGCAAACAAACCAACTTCAGCAGCAACACAATCAGCTTTAGATATAAAAGCCAATTTAGTTTCGCCAACTTTTACAGGAACGGTTTCGGGAATTGATAAAACGATGGTTGGTTTGGCAAACGTTGATAATACTTCGGATGCGAACAAACCTGTTTCTGCTGCTGCGCTAACTGCCTTGGATTTAAAAGCAAATTTAGCTTCGCCAACATTTACAGGAACGGTTTCAGGAATTGATAAAACAATGATTGGCTTAGCAAACGTTGATAATACTTCGGATGCCAACAAACCTGTTTCTGCTGCTGCACAAACTGCCTTAGATTTAAAAGCAAATTTAGCTTCACCAACTTTTACAGGAACCGTTTCTGGAATTGACAAAACGATGGTTGGATTGTCGAATGTAGATAACACCAACGATGCGAACAAACCCGTTTCTACAGCAACACAATCAGCTTTAGATTTAAAAGCGAATTTAGCTTCACCAACTTTCACAGGAACCGTTTCAGGAATTGACAAAACGATGGTTGGATTATCGAATGTGGATAACACCAGCGATGCGAACAAACCCGTTTCAGCTGCTGCACAATCAGCTTTAGATTTAAAAGCGAATTTAGCTTCACCAACTTTCACAGGAACCGTTTCAGGAATTGACAAAACGATGGTTGGATTATCGAATGTGGATAACACCAGCGATGTAAATAAACCAGTTTCAGCTGCTGCTCAAACCGCATTAGATTTAAAAGCGAATTTAGCTTCACCAACTTTCACAGGAACCGTTTCGGGAATTGATAAAACGATGGTTGGCTTAGCGAACGTTGAAAACACAAGTGATGCGAATAAACCTGTTTCAGCTGCTGCGCAAACCGCATTAGATTCAAAAGCAAATTTAGCTTCACCAACTTTTACAGGAACCGTTTCGGGAATTGATAAAACAATGGTTGGCTTATCGAATGCTGACAACACCAGCGATGCAAACAAACCAGTTTCTTCTGCTACTCAAACCGCTTTAGATTTAAAAGCAAATTTAGCTTCGCCAACTTTTACAGGATCACCTCTAGCACCAACTCCAACCGCAGGAGTTTCTAATGGCTTAATAGCAACAACAGAATTTGTAACAGATGCTGTTGCAACTGCTACAGCAAATACGAATACTAATTTCGTTAATTTAACATCTGCTCAAACAATTTCAGGGGTAAAAAGTTTTAGCGTTGATGCAATCATTAATGGTGTTACAGTTGGTAGGGGTAATGGAAATGATGGCACCAATTCAACTTTTGGATCTCAAGCTCTGGTATCAAACACAACAGGTTTTTTAAATAGCGCTTTTGGTTTGGAAACTCTTCATAATAATATCGTGGGTTCAAGAAATACAGCGCTTGGAAGTAAAGCTTTATACTTTAACAACGCATATGACAATACTGCAGTTGGCTATTTGACATTACAGAATAATGCAACGGGTAGTTATAATGTTGGAATAGGTTCTGAAACTATGTTTGATAATACTTCTGGGGGTTATAATACAGCAGTAGGCTCTATGGCTTTAAGATCAAATATTGGTGGAAACAATAACACGGCTAGCGGATATAATTCTTTGGGTTCTAATACTTCTGGAGGTGGAAATACAGCTTCTGGATATAACTCTTTACCGAGCAATACTACTGGTACATATAATTCTGGATTTGGTGTCCAATCTTTAGAACAAAATACTACTGGAAATGCGAATACTGCTATAGGTGTGGCTGCAATAGACCAAAATACTACAGGGAGTAATAATGCTATCTTGGGTGCATTTGCTGGTAGATATGTAAGAGACGGAAGTCCAAATACACTAATAAATAGTTCGATATTGATTGGTGCAGAAAGCAGACCAAACGCTATAAATGAATCTAATCAAATAGTTATTGGCTATGGAGCAATAGGAAATGGATCAAATACCATTCAATTGGGAAATATTTCTATTACTGATGTGAAAACTAATGGAGCCATGACTTCTTCGGGTTATAAAATTCCAAGTGGTACTGCTTCTCAATATTTAATGGCTGATGGTTCGGTTTCTACTGGTATTGATCCAGTTAGAGAAGTCGCCGATGAATTTTCTGCAACTGCGGCTCAAATTACTTTTACTTTGACACAAACTAAATCTGCAAACAGTAAGGTTAAAATGTATATCAATGGAATACGAATTAGTAATACTGCATATTCAGTATTAGGAAATACATTAACTTACATTCCATCTAATAACGGATCATACTCATTGTCAGTAAACGACCGAATTCAATTTGATTATTTTTATTAATAGTGGCTTCTAAAACCAAAACAAGATGAAGTTTTTTATAAAAATTATTTTTATTCTTTCACTGTTTTTTACATTTCAAGGAAATGCTCAAAATAGTTTGGATATCTTAGGACTGAGCATTACTGATCCGGCAGCCGTTGCTTTTAGCTTAAGAAAATTAAGTAGTTCGTATACTGGAAGTGCCATTCAAGTACGTCGAAGTTTAGATAATGCTACACAAGATATTGGATTTGATAGTAATGGATCGTTAGATTCTGCAGCATTAATAGCATTTGTGGGCGTACAAGATGGTTATGTTAGTATCTGGTACGATCAAAGTGGGAATGATAGACATTTGATAAAAGCGGATCTAAATCAACAACCTAAAATTGTATCAAACGGAACCTTTAAATATATAGGTTCAAGGATAGCAATTGATTTTTCTGGGAATAAAGGTCTCGTTTATTCAGGGGCGTTAAATTTGGCGAGTATAACATCAGTAATAAGATCAGAGGCTACTAACTGGCCAGGTTATCACTGTATTCTAGATGGAACTCCTAGAATTGGGGGAATATTAGAAAACGGAGGAACTAATTTTCATTCTAATGTGTCTCCTGTAGCTATTTGGAGAAACGGAATTTCAAAATTGATTTCGAGTTCATTAGGGCCTACAAATGAAAGCATGGTATTGTCAATTACTACCAGTACGGATAATTTGAGCCAAATTTTTATAGGTAATTATGATGGTGGATCTAATGGTGGATCTATTTTGCAAAACGAAGCAATTGGTTTTTCTACTTTAAATACAGTAGGAGTTAGACAATTATTAGAGTGCAATCAAGGAAGTTATTACGGAATTCCATTAACGTTATGCACAACAGCAATCCTAACCAGTCCTTCACCACTAAATAGGTTTGAATGTAAAGGAACCGTTGCAACTCCATTAACCGTTGAGGCTACAGGTCAGAATCTAACTTTTCAATGGTATAGCAACACCATTCCAAGCACTGTAAGTGGTACATTAATTGCTGATGCTACTTCAGCTACTTTTATTCCACCAACTGTAAATAACGGCACTACATATTACTACGTTGTTGTTTCTGGAAGTTTGGGTTTACCAGCGGTAAGTCTCATTTCGGGGCCTGTAACCGTTGAGGAACTAGGGCCTGTTACCATAAATCCTGCTTCAGTTACCATTAATGCGGGAGATACGGCAACCCTTACAGCATCTGGAGCAATTATTTATTCCTGGAGTAGCGTTTTATATACCCCTTTGGATCAAGTAACAACTGCTAAGTTGGCTGTTGGATTGCGATTGCTGAAATCTAATTATACGGGATTTGCGGTTCGCTTAAGACGTGCAAGTGATAATGTTGAAGCTGATTTTGGCTTTTTAGATAAAAATCTAGATACAACAGCAATTGATTCTTGGCTCGGAGTTTCAGCTGGATATTGTGTAAAACTGTATGACCAGTCAGGAAATGGAAATGACATGGTTGCGCCTTCAACTAGTGCACAACCACTTTACGTTGCATCTGGATTAAATTCAAAACCTATTTTAAGGTTCAATACGGCACAAAGTATTAAAAATAATTTTAATTTTTCTACGCCTTACTCGGTTGTGTATACGGCAAAACAAACAGGTCCTAGTAGAGGTAGAGTTTTAAATGGTTCTAATAACAATTGGCTTTTAGGATGGTGGGGAGGAAGTAAAAGTCAGGCCTATTTTGAGGGTTGGGTTTCACAAGAAAACGGAATTCCTGCAGACAATAACGCTTATGTATACTCAGGAACAGGAAACGGGTCAACGTCATTTGTTTTTGAAAATAGTATTGCAAAAACGATTTCTCAAAATGGAGGTAATGGCAGTCCAAATGGATTACGAATTAATGAAAGTGAACCGTCTGATGCTGATGTTGCTGATATTTTTGCCTTTGACTCCGTACTTTCAGAAGTAGACAGAATAAAGGTAGAGCTAAGCACAGGAAACTATTACGGAATTTTTCCAAATATTCCGTTGGGACTTACAGCTTCTATTGATGTATCTCCAACTGAAACAACAACATACTATGTATCTGGTTTTTCTTTAAATGGTGCTTGTGTTGTAAACAATTCAGTAACAGTAACGGTTTTAAAAGATCCTAACCTTAGTAGTTTTGGAAACGTAACCAAGACTTTCTTTGACGGATCTTATATTATCACGCCACCAACAAGTCAAAGTATAGGTAGCATTTCATACGCTAGTAGTAATCCTAGCGTAGCCACAGTAAGCGGATCTAATGTGACAATAACAGGTCCTGGAACTACTACAATTACTGCTACGCAAGATCTTACTGGGACTCATTTTGCTGGAACTATAACTGCATCATTAACGGTGAATAGCGTTACTGTACTAACAAGAAATGGAAAAATTTCTACTTCCGATGTTAATTATGTTAATAGAAATGGCGCTTTAAGCACGAGTAATTCCTTAACACCTTTTGGTAACCCTGTAGCTACAAAATCAAACGATGGGTTAACACAAGCTTCAGCTGGAACTAGTGCTTTACAAATAAAAACAGATTATCCATCTGCAACGGATGGATTGTATTGGATTGTAAATCCTAATATTAATGGTGGTACGCCATTTCAAATTTATGCAGATATGACTACTGATGGTGGAGGTTGGACATTGATATTATGTAATAACAATAATTCCGGATGGAATGGAACTAATGCTATTCTAAGAAATGAAACAGTTCCAACGATTAATGGTCAATATTCTATTATAGCCTATGCAGATTATCTTAAAAAGAGTACTAGTGGTTTTCAGTATATGATCGAAGCTTCAGCAAGAGGTCGTTGGGGTGGTATTTGGACTGCTAACCTAGCGTATAGTTTTGTAAACACTAATAATACTCAAACGGATATTACTTTAAATACAAAATTTGATTCTTGGAATTATAATAATGACGGAATTGAACAAATTATGCCTTGGTATGCAAATGGTTCACAAGGAGCTATAACAACAAGTAGCGACCCAAATGGAGCATGGTGGGGTACTTTAGTTTCCACAAACGGATTTTCTCCAGCGCCATGGATGGGTTGTTGTGGTAATGATAATCCAGGAATTATTTGGTATTGGGTACGTTAAAAGTAGAATGTTATAAATTGAATAAAAAAAAGGTTCAACTGTTGTAAGTTGAACCTTTATCATTTGATTTTAAATTTTTTAAACTTTACCTAGAGTATACAACTGCTCCATTGTAGGGGATACGCTTCCACCAGCAGGCTCAAGTGTTATCCCAAAAGCTTGTGCTTCATTTGCATTATTTACAGCAAATAATTTTTGATCATTTTTATCAAAATTTTCTAATAAACCAATACTTGTAGGGGTTAACGGATCTAGTTTTAAAGCCCATACTTGATAAACCATTCCTTTTGGTGGTTCAGGTAATCCCGATGCATCAACATAAACTACTTTTGTGTCTTGGTTCCAATATACTTTGGCAAAAGACTCTGGGGCAACTGCTTGACCGCCCAAACCTACAACCGTATTTTTAGTATCTCTTACTACGGCTAAACTGGTTTCAACTGCTGTATTTTTAATTTTTAAACTTTTAAATTCTTTCTCTAAAGTTGCTTTTTCAAGTTTTGTAGCAGCTACTTGATTTGAAGTAAAATTGAGTTCATTGTATTGATATCCTACACCTAAAAGTAACAGTATTGCTGCTGCCCAACCCAAATATTGCATTTTATTACTGCTACTTTCAAGTGCTATCACAGGAGCATGTTTCAATTCTAGTTTTTCTTTAATTTTCTCAAAGTTGGCTACTGAGTGAAAAGGAGAAAAACTTGATGATAAAGCAACGATTGCTTTTTCTATAGCAATGATTTCTGAGTTTATTTCAGCAGAATTTTTTGCTTTACTGGCTACTTCTTCGCTTTCAGACTCACTTAGTAAGCCGTAAACATAAAGTTCCAGAATTCCTGATTCTATATATTCTTTTGTTTCCATTAGATTTTCAAATAATTTCTTAAATCGTTAATACAATTTCTATTTTGCGTTTTTACGGTTCCTAAAGGAATTGCCAACTCGTCACTAGCCTCTTGCTGGGTGTAGCCTTTAAAAAAAAGTAAATCTATTATCTGAATACATTTTGGTTTTAATTTTTTTACAAAATCTTGTAAACCAATAGTATCCATTTTGTCTGCCAGTTTCGAACTGTCTTCAAAATGATTTACGAAATTATCTGTGGATAGGTTTTTTTGGCTATTATTAAAGTTCTTAGATCTAAGTTTATCTATTGAAGTGTTTCTAGCAATATTTAAAATCCAAGTATAAAAACGTCCTTTACTTTCATTATAAGAATCGATGTTTTTCCAAATTTTAACAAATACTTCTTGAAGCACGTCTTCTGCTTCTTCTCTGTTTTTTACCAAAACATTAATGACAGAGAACAAACTCTTAGAATACATATCATATAGATGTGTAAAAGCTCTCTCGTCTTTTTTATAGATTAATACCAATAGTTCTTCTTGACTCATATATTTCTTTATTTTTAGTACTACAAACTTAAACTTTACTATGCATAAAAATAGCAAAATTATCTTTAATGAATTTATTCTAGATGTAAATTTATAGGATACAATTAGATATGAGATTAAAAACAGCTTTTTATAAAACTATTATTGAATTCTTTACGTAAATAAATTAAAAGCTTTTACAGATAGTTGAATAAAATAAAGCAAAACGGAAGCTTATAAATTAATGTCCATAAACAAGTTAAACCTGAGGTTTAGCAATAGAAATTTAAATACCACATTAGTTTCGTTGTTTTATTTGTTGGGAAGCTTGGTTCATCATACAGCCAAGCTTCTTTTTTTTAACTACTGTTTAACATATTTATTTATCAGTAAAACAAATATTTGATTATTTTTACCAAAAAAATACTATGAAAAAATTATTATTCTTTACAACTGTTATTTTTTCTCTTTACAGCTGTCAAAATCAAGCACAACCAAAAATAATAGAAACAAGCGATATCATAACTCCAATGACTAAAGAAACAATATACCAATATAAAGTAGAAGATTTATCAGGTAAAACATTTAATTTTAGTACGCTAAAAGGAAAAAAAGTTATCATTGTAAATACAGCATCTAAGTGTGGATTGACACCTCAATACAAAGATCTAGAAGCGGTTTACAAAGAATACAAAGACAAAGGTTTAGTAATTGTAGGTTTTCCGGCAAATAATTTTGCATCGCAAGAGCCAGGTACCAATGAAGAAATTGCAACGTTTTGTCAAATGAATTATGGGGTAACATTCCCTATGATGGACAAAGTATCTGTAAAAGGCGATGATATGGCTGCTATTTACCAGTTTTTAACTCAAAAATCTAAAAATGGTTTACAAGATTCAACTGTAGAATGGAATTTTCAAAAATATTTAATTAATGAAAATGGAGAACTAGAAAAAGTAATTTCACCTAGAGTGCTTGTAACTGATCCTGAAGTTATTAATTGGATTAAAGCATAAGCATTTAGCTAACTTTATAAAGTTAAATATTTTAAAAGAGATTTTCATTTGACTGAAAATCTCTTTTTTTTGTGGTTTAAGTAAGTGTCGAATATTATCTAAACTTTGAACTATTAAGAAATTAGTAGGATTAAAATTCAGCGCTTAATTTTTCTTAATTTCTTGATGGTTTATTTTTTTTTAGAATTTTTCATTTTTAAAAATATCTGCAACGGCAGCTTCATAATTACGAATGCTTTGTGCTTTTTTAATTTTTTTCAATACTTTGTGTGGATTGGCAAACGTAACCGAAAAATATTCCCATAAGTGGTACATTTTTAATAAAATATGTGCCTGTCCAGAAAGGGACTCGCTATAAATGGCATACAAAGTATCGTGAAAAGCACTAAAAAGTTCTATTTTATTTTGGGGATATTCATGCGAATTATTTTTTATCATACTTGGCAAGAAGGGATCTGAGATTAATCCTCTACCAATCATCCAGTGATCAATAGTTGGATAACGTTCTTGCATTTCATGAAACTTAGCTACTGAAGTTATGTCTCCGTTGTAATACAATTTGTGTTTGCTAGTATCAATACATTTTTGAAATCCATCAAGATCTACTCCGCCTTTGTACAATTGCTTTCCTAAACGGGCGTGGATAGCTATGTTTTTTAAGGGATATTTGTCAAGAATAGGTAGTACATCAATAATTTCTTGAGGAGATTCATATCCCAATCGCATTTTCATAGATACTAGGATATCTGTTTCATTGTGTGCTCTTTCTAGTATGTGATTGATTTTTTCGGTGTTGCTAATCAACCCAGATCCCATCCCAGATTTAGTTACCATCGGGTAAGGACAACCCAAGTTCCAGTTGAGTTCTTTGTAACCAAGTTCTCGTATATATTTAGCAACAAACAAAAATTCCTCCGCATCATTTGTAATGACTTGCGGAATTACTTCTAATTCAAGATTGTTTTCTAAAAGTAAATCGCGCTCATAAGAAGGCTTGATCACTAATTTGCCATTTAGGCGAATGTATGGCGAATAAAAAGTATCAATACCTCCAAAAAGTTTGTTTTGGGCATTTCTAAATCTAAAGTCGGTAAAACCCTGCAAAGGGGAGGAAAGCAATGTAAAACTCATAAGTACTATAAAAATGCAAAGGTACCTTTTTCAAGCCAGTAACGCTAATTAAGGAGTCTTATTCTAAAATCAACTGCATAAATACAGAGTGCAACCAACGCTCAAATTTAAATCCTGATTCTTTGATTATCCCTACCGTTTTAAAACCAAATTTCTCATGAAATTCTACGCTACTTTGATTTTCAGAATCAATAACTGCAATCATTGTGTGTAAATTTTGTCTTTTTGCAAGAACTATTAATTCTTCAAGAAGTAATTTACCTATTCCTTTACCATGATGATCTTGACTTACATATACAGAATGCTCAACCGTAAATTTATAAGCTTCTCGAAAACGGAACTCGCTATACATACCAAAACCTACAACAACTCCGTTAATTTCTGCAACGATCACAGGGAATTTTTTACTCTGTTTATCGGCTAAGATGCTCATTTGTTGCTCTAGTGTTCTAGTATTATAATCATACAAAGCTGTAGAGTGTAAAATATTGTAATTTATAATCTCCAAAATAGCTTGAGCATCTTCGGTTTTATAGGCGCGTATCATAGTTTTCATGGGGTATTTATTTGCTTCAAAAATAGCAAATAACAGTTCAAATTCAAGGAAAAAGACGAGCGAATTTGTAACTTTGTATCAAAGAAATTAGATACAATGATATACCCCAAAATACCTTTGGCGCAAAGCATAATTGAAATTTGTTTGGCCAAGGGAATCACCAACATAATTATTTCCCCAGGTTCCAGAAATGCACCGCTAACTATAGGTTTTGTTAACAATCCTGCTTTTAAATGTTACAGTATTGCTGATGAACGTTGTGCAGCCTTTTTTGGTTTAGGAATAGCACAACAAACAGCACATCCAGTGGCGCTTGTTTGTACCTCTGGATCCGCTTTATTGAATTATTATCCTGCTTTTGCAGAGGCTTTTTATAGTCAAATTCCTCTTGTGGTGATCTCTGCAGATAGGCCTCAAAGTAAGATCGATATTGGTGATGGACAAACCATCAGACAGGAAAATGTTTTCGAAAACCATTCGTTATACAATGCTAATTTACATGAGGATGTTTCGGCCGAGAATGATTTAAAAATCAACGAGGCAATTAATACGGCTATTTCTCAAAAAGGTCCCGTTCACATCAATGCTCCTTTTGAAGAACCTTTGTACGAAACCGTTGCAGAACTTTCAGTCACAGTAAATACTGTCGCTTTCGCAAATGCTACTCAGACTATTTCCATAGAAGACGTTTCAGAATTTGCAACGATTTGGAACAATGCAGCTAAGAAAATGATTCTAGTGGGCGTCAACGAACCGAATGCCGTTAACGAAAAAGTAATTGAGGCTTTCGCCAATGACGGGTCGGTTGTAGTGTTGACCGAAACGACTTCTAACCTACACCAAGATACTTTTATCAATAACATTGACACGATTATTACTCCTTTTACGAATGAAGATTTTGAAAATTTTCGTCCGGAGATTTTAGTAACATTCGGCGGAATGGTCGTTTCAAAAAGAATCAAAGCATTTTTACGCAAATACAAACCCAAACACCATTGGCATATTGATTCTTGGAGGTCGTATGATACATTTGGTGCTTTGACACACCATTTTGAATTAAATCCCAATGTGTTTTTTGAAACCTTTCTGCCACTTACAAATGCTATAGAAAGTGATTATTTCAATCAATTAGACGCAGTAAAAGCGTTACGAAAGTTAAAAAGCGAAATTTATTTAGATAAAATTCCTTTTTCGGATTTTAAAGTATTTGAGAGCGTTATTGGGGGTTTGCCAAAAAACAGCCATTTACAGATCAGCAATAGCTCAGCCATACGTTATGCGCAACTGATAGACATTCACCCTACAATTGAGGTGTATTGTAACCGTGGAACTAGTGGAATTGATGGCAGTACATCAACAGCGATTGGTGCGGCTGTAGCCAATACAAAACCAACCATTTTTATAACGGGTGACATTGGTTTTTTGTATGATAGCAATGCATTATGGAATAGCTATATTCCTAAAAACTTCAAGATTATACTCATTAATAATGGTGGAGGTGGAATTTTTAGAATTCTACCGGGACATGAAGAAACGCCAGTTTTTAATACTTTTTTTGAAACATCCCATTGCTTGACCGCCGAACATTTAGCAAAAATGTATGGTTTAGAATATACAATTGCTAGCGATGAGGCAAGTCTAAAAAGTGGTTTAGCAACTATGTATGCGCAAAATGAGAAGCCATTTATTCTAGAAGTATTTACACCTACATTTCAAAATGATAGTATTTTATTGCAATTTTTTAAAGAATTAGTGTAATTTTTTTCTTGTTTTTAATAAACTCTAAGATATAATGTTTAATTTTAGTCTATTAAAAACTAAAAAACCAACTAAAAACTTTTATTTATGAGCGCAAGAGCGGAATTAATTGTAAAATACGCAGCAGATTTGAAAGAAAAATGCGGCGTTAATCCAGATATGGATTTATTAACCAAGGTTACTATAGGTTGTGGACCATCAATCTATAATGCTGATGCTGCAACTGTAGCTGGAAGTCAGCAATCGGAACTAAACACTGTAAAAAATAATTTTTTAATCAAAAAATTAGGACTTAAAGATGGACCAGAATTAGATGCTGCTATTGATGCAGTTATTGAAAAATATGGAAAATCTAATAGAAATAAGTACAGAGCCGTTATTTACTATTTACTTACTGTTCATTTCAAGAAAGAGAGTATTTACAATTAATTGTTTATTGTAAATAATAGTAAAAAAAAAAGCGTTCGCATCTGTTAGGCGAACGCTTTTTTATTGTCTTTTTTCAAGGTACAATTCTTATTATGAGAAAAGTTTTAAAGATCAAAATTATAACCTTTTATTCCTTCATATTATTATCGAATAGGGGTAGGGAAAACAGGTAAACTAGAATGTCCTAATGCATCAACCGCTTGTACTGCAAAGAAAAAATTATCTTTAGAATACGGAATTTCGGCCTTTGTATCTTTTACAAAAATAGTTTTTTCCCAGTGTTGTGATCCTGTTTCTCTAATAAGGATGTTGTAGCCATAAACAGCTTTTCCTTCTGGCGCAGTCCAAAGTAAAGTAGAGAAATTGGTTAAATCTTTTACTTCAATTCCAACATTAGTTGGAGCTTTTGGCGACCAAGCTAAATTGCTGAAAGTAGCTAAATTAGAACAGGTTACTTTTTTCATGTATTCAAAGTCCATGAATTCAGCAAGGTCACCATACTGAATGTTATTTTCTTTTCGCACGTTTTGGTGTTGGTGATCGTAGTTCTCGTTCATTTCACAAAATCGAATCGCAGTAAAACCATTTTGACTAAAAGGAGTATGATCACCACCACGCAAGAAACGGTCGTTGCGGTATACCAAGTTAATATCCAATTGTTCTACGTATTGATTGGTTACAGTTTTAATGTAACGTGCTAACTGTCTGGATGGACTATCATTATCGCGATTAGTTGATTTTCGCATTTTTGCTTCGGCTTCTGTTTCTAGATAGGGAATAGTTTCGCTAAAAACACGAACTCTGGTATTGTCACGCAGTAAAGTGCCGCTTGATAAACTGTTGCCTATCATGTCATTGTTAAGCATAGCAATCAAATTCCATTTGCCTTCTTTGGCAAGATCAGCAAGGTGTTTAGCACCATATAAACCTTGTTCTTCACCCACTACAGCAACAAAAATGAGTGTAAAAGGAAATTCTCTTTGACTCATAATTCTGGCCAGTTCCATCATGGCAGCCACTCCTGAAGCATCATCATTTGCACCAGGCGCATCAGATTTTGCGTCCATTACATCCGAAGCTCTAGAATCTAAGTGACCACTAATTATCATTACGCGATCATCAGTAGGATCAGTACCTTTTAAAGTTGCCATTACGTTTCCTAATTGGCTATCCGTTGCAATTCGTTTTCCATCGGCTTTGATGGTAAAAAAATCAATAACAGAGGTAAGCCTGCCTCCAGAAGCCAAAGCATATTTGTCAAATTCTGATTTTACCCAGCGCTGTGCAGCTCCTATACCGCGGGTATTGCTTTTGGTGTCGCTCAACGTATGACGTGTACCAAAAGAAACGAGTTTCCGCACTGTGGCCTCCATATTTTCTGATTTTACTTCGGTCAACATTTTTTTAATTTCTGGATCATCAACTGTAGTTTGTGCAAAAGATGTAATCGAAAAGCAGACAAATAGAATTAAGGTAGTTATAGGATTTAGTTTCATTAATTGTTTTTTTAGTTTCCTCAAAGTTAGTGAAAAAGAAAAAGAGTTTTTCTTGTCCTTAAAATTTTAAGAATTGTTTTAGGTTAAAATATTAAAGTTTGATAATCTTTTAGGTTTTTTAATTGTCATAGTGTTGTAAAGAAGCTTACAATAACAAAAACTTCATAAAAAGTTGCTTCTGTTGTTTAAGTTATGAAAACGATATTTCCTAATCTAGCCCCGATGGAAGTGAGTATCCCACGCTTTTGGGCGTGGATACTGCGTACAGCGGGACTGCACGTGATGAAACAACGAAGTTGGGTGCTCCTAAAAAGGAAAAGAGGAGCTATTTCCGTATTAGTTTTTTTGTGGACGGTTTCTTAATATCCTACTTTCAAACTTCGTACCTTTGCACTTTACAAAATACAACATAATGATTGAAATAGGAAAATACAATACGCTAACGATATTACGTGATACCAAAGTGGGTTTGTTTTTGGGAAATCCAGAACAAGATCCAGAGGGAATTCATGACATTTTGCTTCCCAACAAATACGTTCCCAACGAATTTGAGATAGGTGAGGAGTTGATCGTGTTTGTGTATTTGGACCATGAAGAAAGACCAGTTGCTACCACTCTGGAACCTTATATTTTATTGAATGAGTTTGCACTTTTGCGTGTTAATTATACCAATCAAATAGGAGCGTTTATGGATTGGGGAATGGAAAAGGATATTTTGGTTCCTTTTAAAGAGCAGGCGCGCCCTATGGAAAAAGGAAAACGCTATCTGGTGTATCTTTATATGGATGAAAAAACCAATAGATTAGTCGCTTCTAGTAAATTGAATCAGTTTTTGAAAAATGAAAACCTAACTGTCGAAAAAGGAGAGGAAGTTGATTTGATTGTGTCGCATATTACGGAGTTGGGAATCAATGTGATTATCAATGAAAAATATAAAGGATTGATGTACAAGGATGAAGTGTATGATGATGCCATTCGAACGGGAGACCGCATGCGTGGTTACATTAAAACAATCAGGCCAGATAATAAAATTGATGTTTCTTTACAAATACAAGGATATCAAAGTATTGAACCTAATGCCGAAAAAATTCTGGATGAACTGCGTGCAAGCAGAGGTTTTTTGAGGTTGACTGATAATTCTCATCCCGAAGACATTAAAACGGTGTTGAAGATGAGTAAAAAAACCTTTAAAAAAGCAATTGGTTCTTTATACAGGGAGCAATTGATTGAAATTAAGGAAGACGGAATTTATTTAATTAAAGAGTAAAAAAAAGAAAGACTAATCTATAAAGGTTAGTCTTTCTCTTTTTAATACTACAATAAAAAAATAGTACAAGTATTAAAATGTAATGATGGTTGAAAGAAACTTTATATGCATGCTCATCAATAGTATTTAAGCCTATTTTTAAGATGTAACAGCGACATTAGTTGCTTCTGACCTCTTTTGTTGATATGTTCAACTCATTGCACTAACGTGAAAAATAGTTTCGCGGTACGACCTTGGTTTGTCTTTAATAGATTTAGATTATTTTCTATAAAATATTTTTAAAACTGTTTTGCACAGCAACAACAAGAAAAATAATACTTTGGTTAAACCTCAGGTGCTACTTTATTTTTACTACGACTAAGATTAATGATTTGTTCATAGATTCTTTGCTCTGGAATTCTGAAAAAATAAAGCGAATAATTTCCTTAGAAAAAAGAGCGGTAACATTTTTAATGGTAAACAATACATTCTTTTTTTAGGTTAATAACTCAGTGAAGTATAATTAAGAAAATCAACTTTGAAGCTTGTAATAAGATGATTAACTTATTATAAAGTTAAAAAATAGTATGCTAATAACCATTAAGAATATCGTTTTTTTTCTGATTTTTAACATTTTAAATCCTTTCATCAGAGAATTATTACCATAAGCTTATTCAAAATAGACTAGATATAATGTAAAAAATGATTTATTTTTACACTGAAATAATTTAAAACAATTACCATGGATTGGATTACTGCCAAAGAGTACGAAGATATCACCTATAAGAAATGTAACGGCGTTGCAAGAATTGCGTTTAACAGACCTGATGTACGCAATGCTTTTCGACCAAAAACTACTGCCGAATTGTACAATGCTTTTTATGACGCCCAAGAAGACACCTCAATAGGTGTAGTTTTGTTGTCAGCCGAAGGACCATCTTCCAAAGATGGCGTGTATTCTTTTTGCAGTGGTGGTGATCAAAACGCACGTGGCCATCAAGGTTATGTGGGTGATGACGGGCAACATCGTTTGAATATTTTAGAAGTACAACGATTAATTCGTTTTATGCCAAAAGTAGTTATTGCTGTAGTGCCAGGATGGGCAGTAGGTGGAGGGCACAGTTTACATGTAGTGTGCGATATCACACTTGCTAGCAAAGAGCACGCTATTTTTAAACAAACCGATGCGGATGTAACTAGTTTTGATGGAGGTTATGGATCAGCATATTTGGCTAAAATGGTAGGTCAAAAAAAAGCTAGAGAAATTTTCTTTCTAGGACGTAATTATTCGGCTCAAGAAGCTATGGATATGGGTATGGTGAATGCTGTAGTCCCTCATGCTGAATTAGAAGCTACGGCTTACGAATGGGCACAAGAAATTTTGCAAAAATCGCCTATGGCTATCAAAATGTTAAAATTTGCTATGAACTTGACAGATGATGGAATGGTGGGGCAACAAGTATTTGCTGGTGAAGCTACTCGATTGGCCTACATGACAGAAGAAGCTAAAGAAGGTAGAAATGCATTCTTAGAGAAAAGAAAACCAAATTTTGAAAAAAAATGGTTGCCATAAAAAGTTTTAAATTTTAGGTTTTCAAGACGAAAACCTAAAATGTTACACTTTAAAATTGAAAGAAAATAAAAAAATGCAAAACTTTTCGAACGAAATAATTGATACCGATTTACTCCCAAAATACGAGGAAGTAATTTTTACAAAATTGCATCCCAAATATCTTTTTGTGGTGGCAATCAAGGTTGCTATTTTGATTATTGCACTAATTGCAGCTCCTTTTATTTATTTGTATTTTGCACCAGATGGTTTTTCAGGTAGAATATCATTTTTATTAGGTTTAATGTCTCCATTTGTATTTCTATTTATCGTTTTATTTGCGCTGCTTAGTTTTAGAAAAAAAGGTTTTGCATTTAGAGAGCATGATGTTTTGTATCGATATGGAGTTTTGGCAACCAATACAATCATAATTCCTTATAATAGAGTGCAACATGTAGCCTTACATGAAGGATTTATATCTGGTTTTTTTGGCTTAGCCGAAATAGAAATATTTACAGCGGGCGGAAGTTCTAGTGATATTCAAATACCCGGAATTGAAAAGGAACAAGCCGAAAATATCAAACAATTATTGATGGTTAAAATTCAAAAACAACTGTAATGGATGTAAGTTTTAGTGCGCCGCAAAGACAATCTCCAGTGGGAGTGTTGGTGTTGTTTTTTTATGCTTTACAAAAAAATACTCGCGCTTTTTGGACGCTAATTGTAGTATATGTTTTTAAATTCAAGGAGCTAAATGTTTTGTACTTGGTTACAGGTATTGTGTTGTTTTTACTTTTGATAGGCGTTATATCTTATTTGAAATACCGCAGTTTTACCTTTTTTTTAGATGCTAAAAAAGAAGAATTTATTATCTCTGATGGGATTTTAAACAAAACCAAAACTGCCATACAACTGGATAAAATTCAACAAGTAAACATTAATCAGTCTTTTATTCAAAAATTAATTGGTGTTTATGAATTGCATGTAGATACGGCTGGAAGCTCCAAAAAAGAGGGTAATATTAAGGCTATTTCTCATGAAGTGGCGTTAGAATTAAAATCGCGTTTGCTTGAGCAATCGGCTTTAAAAACAAGTCAAGATTTAGATATAAATTCAAACCTTGCTGATAAAGAAGCAGAAGTAACTGAGGCACCTTTTGTAACCATAGGGTTGCTGAGTTTGTTAAAGTTAGGAATTACCTCAAACTACGGTAAAACAATAGGATTAATTATCATTTTTGGAAGCACTATTTATGAAAATTTTAGAAAATTCAGTGAGAGTGATTCCGTGTATCAAGAACAGGTTAATTCTTATGTTGATAAAGGTTTAGCTTCTCAATCTCTTGTAATTGGTTTTGTATTTGTACTAGCAGGTGTATTGGTACTGAATATTGCACGTGTAATTATTCAATATTTTGGGTACACAATTGCACGTCAAAAAAATTCTATGTTATTGTCTTATGGATTATTCAATTCTAAAAGCACCATTCTTAAGCCTGAGAAAGTCCAAATTACAACCATTAAAAGAAATTTTTTCCAAAAAAAGCTCGGTATATTAGAATTAAGAATAAAACAAGCTATTAGCGGTACTGCCGAAGATAGAAAATCTATCATTGAAATTCCAGGATGTAGTGATTTAGAGAGCAGGTCGGTTTTACAATTATTGTATGATCAAATACCTGAAAAAGGTTTAGCCTTGAAGCCTAATTTTAGAGTGTTAGCTGTAGCGTTATTGTTGTATATCCTTCTTCCTGTTTTATTGTTCTACGCCATAGGATCTTGGTTGGAACCCGCTGCATTTGACTTTGTATATTTAGTTCCTGTTTATGTAATTTTTATAGGTTTACTACAGTATTTTAAATTCAAAAATAATAGATTGTTCATTCATGATAATTTTATCATCAAACAAAGTGGTGGTTGGGATATCAGCACGACAATTATCGAGCCTCATAAAATACAAGCCATTTCAACATCGCAATATTTTTGGCATAAAAAATTAGATCTTGGTTCTGTCATTTTGCACACTGCTGGAGGAACTATTTCATTCCAGATGGGTAATTTTACAATATTAAAAAGTAAAGTAAATTTGTGGTTGTATCGAATGGAAAAGTCCGATAGCAACTGGATGTAAAAGAAAAACTCAATTCATAAGTGATTGAGATTTAAATAAAAAATAATTATGAAACATTGGATTGAGGCCGCGCGTTTACGCACATTGCCATTATCAGTATCAGGAATAATCGTAGGAAGTATGTATGCTCTTGCAAATCCTACCGAAAATATTTTAACACCTACTGAAGTTTTTAGTTGGGCCATTTTTGGCTTAGCGCTTTTAACTACTTTAGGATTGCAAGTACTCTCTAATTTTGCTAACGATTATGGTGATGGCGTTAAAGGAACCGATAATGAGGATAGAATAGGGCCTAAACGCGCTATACAAAGTGGTGTAATTACACCACAAGCCATGAAAAAGGCAATTATTATTACTTCAATAGCCACATTGATAGCTGCTATATTATTAATTTATGTGTCCTTTTCAGATACAAATATTTTCTACTCCCTATTTTTTTTAGTACTAGGGGTAGCCGCAATTATTTCGGCCATTCGTTACACGGTAGGAAAATCCGCTTATGGCTACCACGGTTTGGGAGATATATTTGTGTTTATTTTCTTTGGATTAGTGAGTACCTTAGGCGTTCATTTTTTATATACTAAACAATTGGATTTCAATTTGTTTTTACCTGCCATTGCAATAGGATTATTAAGTACCGGTGTTTTAAATTTGAACAACATGCGCGATGAAGCCTCAGACAGAAAATCAAATAAAAATACGATAGTGGTTAAAATAGGTGGAGAAAACGCCAAGAAATATCACTATTTTTTAATTATAACAGCCATGTTGCTTGTTGTAATTTTTGCTGTAATCAGTCAGTACAGACTGGATCAATATTTGTTTATCATAGCTTTTATTCCATTATTAAAACATTTGAAAACGGTTTATAACAATAAGAATCATAAAGATCTTGACCCTGAACTTAAAAAATTAGCCTTAAGCACCTTTGCATTAGCCATACTATTATCAATATGTATGGTTTCTTTTATTCAAGATTTATTTGTAAATTTATTTTTAGGTGGCAGATAATTTAAAAACTAAACTTTTAAAACAATAACAATGAAAATAACATTTTACGGTCACGCATCATTAGGAATAGAGGTTGGTGGCAAACACATACTTGTTGATCCATTTATATCGGCAAATCCTTTAGCAGCCCACATCAACATTGACAGTCTAGCAGCGGATTATATTTTATTAACTCATGCACACGGGGATCATATTCTTGATGTAGAAGCCATAGCTTCAAGAACAAATGCTGTAATTGTATCCAATGCTGAAATTGCAGGATATTATGGTGCAAAAGGTTTTCAATCGCACCCTATGAACCACGGTGGAAGTTGGAAATTTGATTTTGGAAAAGTAAAATACGTAAATGCAATTCACTCCAGCTCTTTTCCAGACGGTTCTTACGGCGGTAATCCAGGAGGTTTTGTCATAGAAGGCGAGCACAAAAATATTTATATCGCAGGTGATACGGCACTTACCATGGATATGAAACTCATTCCATTGCGCACAAAACTTGATTTAGCCATTTTACCAATAGGTGATAACTTCACAATGGATGTTGAGGACGCTATAATTGCATCTGATTTTGTGGAATGTGATAAAATTTTAGGGTACCATTTTAACACTTTCGGTTATATTGAAATCAATAAGGAGGAGTCTATTCGTAAATTCTTCAATAAAGGAAAAGATTTAATGTTGCTAGAAATAGGGAAATCTATTGATTTGTAATTTTTTTAGGAGCTATTTCCTGCTATTCGTTACAATCTTTTATAAAGCCGTAAGCCTAGATGGGCTTACGGCTTTATAAAAGGATTTTCACTGCTATCAGGGCTAGGAAAATACCATTCATAAGTACTAAACGTACTCCTAAACACGTTTTAGAATGTCATGTTATCCATTATTTTATTTTACCATGCGATATAAAAAGCTATTTGTTTTTGTTCTATTCTTGCTTTCTTTCCACATTATTTTTGCACAACAAGATGGTTATTGGGATAAAACCCGAGCTACATCAGAAGAAATTACGGTATCTGCACGAGACAGAATCATCATCAAAACCCAAGATTTTCCTGAGGGAACCACTGAGGTTGTTTTTAGAATTACCCTCTTAGACAAAAACCAGCAAATGGCTGGAAGTTTGGTTTCAGTTTTAAAATCAATTCCAGATCCTACAGGAATTAGTCAAGGATCAGCAGGAGCTGTTTTTATTTTGTCTAAAATTTCAGGAGACGATACCTGCAAGTATGCCATATTTACAAGTGCCGATGCAGCGGCACAGTATCAAGAAAACGGAAAAACAAATAACGCTTGTTTAGTACAAGATAAATCCGTTAGTAAAGATGCCAAGCGTCTTTCAACAGACAAATCGTCTTGCATGCAAGGCAATAAAAGCAACTTATGGTTTGGTTTTGAAAGTAAAAACTGGATTATGAACCAGAAAATAATTTTAGAAGTTGTGCCTTGGGTTAATAAAAAGTTAAGTAGGGGCTGGACAATTGAAAACAGAAAGTCGATTATTGATCAATGTAAAACATCAAACTTGGCTCAAAAAATGAGTAATTCTGATGATTTTTGTGTTTGTATATTAGATAAAATTCAAACTAAATACACCTTTTCCGAGTTTCAAAAATTGTTAGCTGTAGAGCGTGCAAAAGCGTATAAAGATTTTGGTACTAGTTGTTTTGGCGAAAGCAACCTTTCGACTGCTGTTTATGAAGACTTAAGAAAACAAGCTGCTGGATTAGCAAAACAAGGCAAACATGGTGAAGCCATACAAAAAATGACTACTATTATCAATGATGGAAAAGCTTCAGCGCTGGATTATAATAATCTAGGATACAGTTATCTGGTGACAAAACAATATGCAAAGGCATTGAAATTTTTAAAAGAAGGGCAAAAAAAGGATGAAACAGAATTGTTAATTCAGCTTAATTTGGCGCATGCGTATTTGTTAAACGAAAATTTTTCATTGGCCAAAGCCATTTATAAACAATACCAAACTCAAAATGTAACGGATAGTTTGAGTTGGACACAAAAAATTAAGCAAGATTTTGATGCCTTTAAAAAATCTGGAATCGTTTCTACTGATTTTGATAAAGTTTTAAAAATAGTAGATTAAATCAATCAAGATCTTCACTTACACCAAAAAAAAAATATTTTGAAAGCAACCTATCACAAATACATTCTTAATTTTAAACGCCCATCAGGCACTTCTCGGGGTGTAATGAACGATAAAGAAACTTGGTTTATAGTTTTAGAACAAGATGGCAAAAAAGGAATTGGTGAGTGTGGTATTTTACGTAGTTTAAGTATTGATGACCGGCCTGATTATGAAGAAAAATTAAAGTGGACCTGCGAAAATATTCACTTAGGAAAGGAAAAACTATGGGAAGCTTTATTAGAATTTCCTTCTATTCAGTTTGGTGTAGAAATGGCTTTTCAATCTCTAGAGAGTGACCATTCTTTTGTGTTATTTCCATCTAAATTTACTGCTGGCAAAGAAGCAATTGTAATAAATGGATTGGTATGGATGGGTGAGGAGCAGTTCATGAAAAAGCAAATAGAAGAAAAGCTGTCTGATGGTTTTAAGTGTATTAAACTTAAAATAGGCGCTATAGATTTTGGTGCAGAACTACAATTACTTAAGTTTATAAGAGATCATTTTACACCTGAGCAAATAGAAATTCGGGTTGATGCTAATGGTGCATTTGCTGTAGAAAACGCTTTAGATAAGTTACTACAACTTAATGAATTTAAGATACATAGTATTGAACAGCCAATTCAAAAAAATCAAATTGAAAATATGACAGAGCTGTGTGAGAAAACTCCATTTCCTATAGCGCTAGATGAAGAGTTGATAGGAGTTTTTTTGAAAGAGGATAAAGAGCAATTATTACTTCAAATAAAGCCACAATATATTATTTTAAAGCCAAGTTTTATAGGCGGTTTCAAAGGCACTCAAGAATGGATAGACTTGGCTGAAAAGCATAAAATAGGGTGGTGGATTACCTCTGCACTAGAGAGTAATATTGGATTAAATGCCATAGCACAATGGACATTTGAGAAAAATAGTGCTTTGCCACAAGGATTAGGAACTGGAGCTTTGTACACTAATAATTTTGATTGTCCGCTTGATGTTGCAAATGGTCATTTGTGGTACAAACCCAAAACCGATTGGGATTTTGACTTTTCAAAATTGGTATAGAAAATGGAAAGTAAATGGCACTATTTTGTATTTTTAGCAATATACTTTCGAAGCGATTCTTGAGCTTGTTGTTGAATTTTACCTTGAAAAAACCCTGTCCATCCTAACAAAAATCCAGTTATTCCAAAGGCTTGCTTAGACCATTTATAGAGGTCAAAATCATCTGTATGCTTTATAATTAAACCGTCTTTAAATTGAAATTGAGCAATAATTTTGTTGATTACAGTTCTATTTGTTTTGCTAAATAAATAGGTAGCTTGCCAGTGTGCTGATCCAGTAAACTCATTTGCTTTGCAATCAGAAAAAATCACTTTTAAATTTCCGTTACTTCGTTCTAAAAGCATTTTCCACATTTGGCAAACATCATTTTCTTTTAACAAACCAAAAACTGGATCACGAAATTCAATTTTAGAATGATAGCATTCACACATCGTTGAGGCATCAGCATTAACAAAAGCAGTGTAGAATTTTATAATTGTATTTTCGTTAGCAGTCATGGTGTTTAATTTTAGTAAATCTATTAAATTTATCGTTAAACTACTATATATTTTCTTCAAAAAATATTTAGAAATCAAATCAAACTGTTTTTATAAAAAAAAAGAGGATAGACTTTTAAGTTTCTATCCTCAATTTGAAATTAGTAAATGGTATTCTATGGTATCGAACTTTATTTGACTACCGGAATGATATCAATTATTACAGTTCTATTATAAAAACGTTCTTCAGGAGTCTTGTTATCAAATGGAGACTTGTTTTCATTTTCACCATACCCAGATACATCAAATTTAACATCGTTTCTGCCCATTTTTTCTAAGCTTTTTTGAAGTATGTTTTTGACATCATTTGCACGAGCTATTGATAAATCTAGATTATAAGCCTCTTCACCAATAACATCTGTATGACCTTTAATAATAACGGTTGCACCAATAGGAATTTTAGGTGTAACTATTTCAGTAAGATATTTATCATAGATTGATATTGCTTTAGATGTATTAAATTCATAGATGATGCTGTATCTTGTACCTTCTTCCATTTTTGCAGGAGTCCAAAGAACGATATGAACCGGAGTTTCTTTCTCTACAATTTTACCGCTTTTAGTTTGACCAATCATTTTTACTTTAAAATGACCTTCAGGACGGCTACCTAGTATCATTTTTCCCGGTATGCTTACCTCATCTTTAGTATATGGTCCAAAAGACTGAATTTTTCCTTGCTCATTAGTGGTTTGTAAAGACCAAGATGATAGCGCCTCTGTAGCTCCTTTGTTATTAAAAGTAACATAACTTTCAATTGGTGCTTCTTGAGATGCAATAATCTGTACCGGTTTTAGTGGAGCGTCAGGACCGCTTTGAAATTCCATCAATAAATCAGCGGAATTACTTTCAATAGAAACTCTTCGATCTCCTTCACGAAGTAACACTAGTTCTAATGTTCCTCCAGGTTGTTCTGATGGGATATTTGGTTTATTTTGACCTTTAGTAGTAATTCTAGAGGCATTTATTGTAAATACATTTATCAAATACGTTTTAACAGATTCAGCCATTGCTAGACCATCTGAATTGTCATTATTTGACGAACCTACCAAAGTGATTGAAGCTGAAGGATTTTTTTGCATACGATCTCCTAGGATGTTCAGTACGTTATAATAAACCGTCATTTGACGTTTTGAACGATCTGATAAATTTTTTGGAGCAAATGTTTCTAATTGGTCTTCTTTGAAGTCTTTTACTTGATTTTTCGTTAATACAACATAACGATTTGTAATTTCTGTAGACCCTTCATTAAAGAAAACATAGTTTCTAAGTGGAAAAATTTCGGTCATTCTTCTTTCTCCAGGAATATTTCTAGGAGAATTTACTGAGAACTGTACTTCAGGATCTTTAACTAAATCCGTAGCTTCTAAAGTTTCTTTTCCTTGACCAAATTTAAGCGCAACACCAGCTCTAACGGTAGTTATATTCCAGGTTTCTGTAGCACGTGGATTTTGACCAAAATAAGGTTGGAACGAAACAAAAGGGGATAATACAAACTGTGTTTTGTTACGCACCGATGAAAGTGGAATATCATAACCAGCGCCTATTTGCATGGACAAAATGGTTTCTTCAATTTCACTAAATTCACCTGTTACAGCAGCAGAAGGTGCTTGATTGGGGAATGCTGGATTTATACCTAACTGATATGTAAATGATTTGTCAATGTTGAATGCCAATCTTGGTCCTCCATAAAGATAAAAATTAGATTTAAATGGTGCAAAACGTACACTTGGCTCTATTGTAAAATAACTTAAGTCGGTTGATAAATCTGCTGGACAATCACACGCTGTTTTTACTTGGTCAAACGAGCTTTCTCGATTATCAAATCCTGCCTGAAGCATCACGCCCCATCTTGAACTTGCAGGACGATATTCAATTAATGGTGCAATAAAAAGAGCTGCTCCATTCCCATCATGAAAAGTAGCAGGAGGTGTAAAACTGGCATTCAGCTGATTAGTTGAACCTCTGTAAAAGTTAAAATTGGTACCACCTGCAACACCAAAGAACCAAGAAGGTTTACTGTACTTAACTGCTGGAAATTCCTGTGCTTGTGCAGTTGTTTGAGTACCCAACCATGTCAAAGAGACTAATAAAAGTCCTTTAAAAGAAAGGTTAGTAGGAGACCAAGAATTACTTGGTCCCTTTTTTGAAAAATGTATATTGTTCATATTTTATTTTTTTTATTTTTTAATGAATCTATTCCTTAGAGTGATATACGAGTTTGATTCTAAAATTTGTGTCGTTAAATGCTTAATTAGTGGGTACGTTAATAGTTGTATTTACCATTGTTACCGAAGCTACTAGTGAAATTGCTCTACCATTTAATACTGTTAAAAACGGATTTGTACTATTAGCAGGAGACGACAAAGTCACCCCAGAGTTGGCTATAATATTTCCTACCATAACTCCACCACCAGCGTAATTAATAACTGCTGCAGTTCCTACATACCAATACACATTATTAGGATTACCAACACCATTTAAAAAGGTAACACTACTTGGCGTTGAATCACCTACTGTTAAAGAAGATGGTGCTTGAAAGTACCATTTAGCATTGGGATCCCCATTTGCATTTAAGGTAAGGTTTCCGTTAGTAATGCTAAAAGAGCTTGAAGCGGTGTAAATACCAGGAGCTAATATTAATCCTCCTAATTCACCAGCGCCAGGATTAGCAACACCCCCAGGCATAGAAGCTGGAGAAATACTGTTGTAGAGATCTCTTGCTGCATTTAATCCTGCTAATGCTGCAGCTGCTTTTGTTGCATTTCCTGGCGCTGGAGCATCTGTAAATATTCCATCAGTTACAATTCCGTTATTTAATGGGGTTACAGTATATACATCACCACTTGTACCATCAGTAAAACCTGTTATTAAGGTTGCAGCAGCAGTTGTACCGATAGCACCGTTGATTACAGTTAATAATCCTTGATTTGTTATTCCTGCATTCCCACCAAAAACTCCAAAGAACAAACCACTTGTGATAACAGGAGGTGTTACTACAACATTTGAGGTTGTGAAATTCCAAACATAGTTACTAGCTAATGGAATACCGGCTGAACTTTTAGCACCTGTTGTTATTGTTGCTGTATAAACAAGTCCAGGATTAAGAGCATTTACTGGATTAAATGAAGCTGTAGTACCTCCAGTATACAGTACAGCGCCCGTAATTACTGTAGTTCCTTGTCTTAAAGTAAAAGTCGTTGTGTTTATAGTTAGCGGATCCATAGCAATGCTAAAGTTTGCAGTAAGTGTTTTGTTTAAATCAACTCCTATAGCGTTATTAAATGGATCAGTAGCTGTAACTGTTGGAACAGGAACGGTTGTAAAATTCCATACGTAATCAGCAGATAGAGGTGTTCCTTGCAAACTTTTAGCACCTGATGTTATAGTAATTGTATAAACAGTATTAACAGTTAAAGGATTTGTAGGTACAAAAGAAACGGTTGATCCAGAATAAGCAATTGCACCTGCGATTGTGTTCGTACCTTGTTTAACTGTAAATGTTGAATTATTTATTGTCAAAGGATCCATTGGAACACTAAAAGTTGCCGTTATTGTTTTATTAAGAGCAACGTTATTTTGATTGTTTGTAGGATCAGTAGTTATTACAACAGGAACAATAATCATTCCAGTAGAAAATGTCCACACATAATCTGTTTGTAGTGCATTACCCATTGCATCTTTCACTCCAGTTGTAACCCTACCAGTAAAGGTAGTATTCGGACTTAGAGGATTGGTAGGAGTAAACCTTGCTGTTCTTCCGCTGTACGTTATTGAACCAGAAACTACCGTGCCATCTGCTTTTGAAATAATTAAAGTAGAGGAGTTGATGGTTGAAGTATTTATCTCTTCATTGAAAGTGACTGAGATAATTTGATTAAAAGGTACGCTTAGAGCTAAATTATTAGGAACGGTAGATTCTACAACTGGGCAAACACCTACTGTTTCTACAAAATCGTCTTCTGCACAACTAGAAATTAATGCAATAAACAGTATTGCAAAGAGTAATAGTAAATTTTTAGTTTTCATTTTTTTAATTTTTAAGGATTAAGTATTCTACATAGCAAAGGTTGTTATGTTATTGGCTTAAAGAGTTATACAATTAAATAATGAAGTAGTAAGATTAACTTATATTCGCAAATTTTTAAGGTATTAAAATCAGCAAAGGCAGTATAGAATGTTGTGATTGTATTTACGGTATCCGTGTTGGTCTTGAATTAGAAAAGCTATTGTATTTGTTATAAAAGATGGTCGTGTGTTTTTAATTACAAATTAAAAACCTATTGGACAATTTGATGTAATAAAAAAGAGGATAGCTTTTTGGGCTATCCTCTAGTGAATATTTAAATCTTTATATAAAAGTTTCTGTCAAGATTACTTGTCTTGAGTAAAATTCTCAGCTTTTTTACTTACAAAGTTGGTTATTGCAAATTGTAAAATAGTACCGAGAACCTTTGTAATTGGATTATGGGTAGAACCTAATAATACTTTTTTTGATAAGTATCCTGATGAAATACCAATAATACTGTTAAGTAAATTACCTTTAAACTCAGAAGTTTTTGTTAACTGTCCAAAAGCATTTTTTATAAGGTTTACAGGTTGTAAACTTTCATAAGTAACATGATATTGATCTTTAAGCTGTATAAGTTCAAAAGCTTGTTTTTCCTTTAATAATTGAATAGCTTCTTTTAGCATCTCTGATTCAGTATTCGTTTTCATATTAACTGGTTTTAAGCATTTTGACAATTATTAAATTACTGATAGGCATTTTTATCCATTTATCTTTAAAGTAATATAGTAAAACTGTTATTACTAGATAAAAGGCGCCAACAATAAAAAAACCATAATAAACTTTACCTACAAGCTCGCCCACCCATAACGAAAGCCCAATGTTTGAAAGAAAAACAAACATTGCAAAAACAACACAAATTGCCATTCTAGAGATCAATGATGAAACCACATCAGCTGTTTTATCAATTACTTGAAGTTTAGCTAACTCTATTGAAGTTTTAGTGTAATTCTCTGCTCTTTCAAAAAGCATTTCTATTGATGATGCATTGTTTTCCATTTTCCTGAAATTTATATCAAAATTATTTTTTTAAAGAAGTAATACAAATTATATTGAATTAATATCCTTTTTTACTTCATTAAAAGATGCTTTACCATGAGCCAAGAGATCTTCACCATCGTGTTTTACTTCATTCATTTTAGATTTGCCCTCAGCAACAAGTTTCTCACCTTCTGCCCAAATTTTTTCATATTTTTGAGTAATAGTACCCAAAATGTTGTCCAATTTGTATTTCAATTCGTCAGCATAATCATTGCTTTTGTCAGCAATTTTTTTTCTTGTGTTATCACCTTTATCTGGTGCAAACAAAACTCCTAATAATGCTCCTACAGCTACTCCGCCTAAAACTCCTAATATTATTTTATCTGATTTCATAATGTAAATTTTTAAAGTTATAATTGTTAATTTATACGTTTCTACCTGAAATTAGCCTAAACAATATTGCTATTACAGCAATTACCAATAAGACATGAATTATTGAACCTACGCTAAAAGCAAAGAATCCGATTGCCCAAAAAATTACCAAAATGACTGCTATTGTATAAAGAAGATTACTCATATTTTATAGTTTTAATGATTAGAATTAATAAGGAATATTATATTTTTCTACCAGAAATTAATCTGAATAGTATAGCTATAAGCGCTAGAACAAGAAGAATGTGAATGATGGATCCAACACTGTAAGCAAAAAAACCGATTGCCCAAAAAATCACTAAAATAACGGCTATTGTATAAAGAAGATTACTCATGATAGGTATTATTAATAGTTAAAAATTAGTTTAATCTTAGACCTACGTACGCACTAAATACACTGTTTTTTGCATCAGAAGATGTAAAACTATCATCTTTACCAATCTTAGTCAACCCGTAATTATAACGAACACCAAAGTTTACCACGTCTAAATCAAAACCTAAACCTCCTGAAATCCCCGCATCAAATTTATTGAAATCATCAGTATCTAATGTACGAACTGATGAACCAAGATTAGAATCGTTTGTTGTTTTACCGCTAACCATGTATGCTAAATACGGACCTACTTGTACATTGAAATTATCAGTTAAATTAGCAACAAGTAAAATAGGCACCTCTATATAATTAATATTGAATTTTGCTGTTCCATTTACTCCAAAACTGTTATACACTAATTCAGATCCTTTTGTAGTGTAGCTAATCTCAGGTTGAATTGCGATACTGTTTGTAATAGGAAACTTAGCGTACAAACCTGCATTGAAACCTGTTAAAACATTGTTATCATCAACGGTATCTGTATATAAGTTTGAAAAGTTTAGACCTCCTTTAAAACCAAAAGCTGGAGTTTTTTCTTGCGCCTGTATTCCTGTGAATGATAATAGCCCCAAAGCTATTGATGTAAAAATTAAATTTTTAGACTTTTTCATTGTATTTGTTTTTTATTGATTTGTATGTTACAAAGGTCAATAATTAACATTGTGTAGTTGTTACATTACTTTTAAAGAATGTTTCAAGATTCACACCTTAGAATCATTACGAATTGGTTTTTTCTAAAATTTTGAAAAACAGTGTTTAAATAAAAAAAATGCAAGTTTTAAAACTTGCATTTTTTTAAGATATTTTATTTTTAAGATCAACTCAACAAAAAATATTCATTTTAATTTTACATTTTCGATGTACTTTATATTTTAACCTAAAGGATTTCATAAAAAGACTATGAATTTATACCTGCTATATTACTTATTTTTAAGTGTTTTAAAAAGAATTATAAGGATTGAAATATGACAATTAGTTCCTCTCTTGTTTTGCCTAATTTTTCTTGGTATTTCTTAAGTATTTCTTCATTCTTAGTTTCTGAAAATATTGATTTATTGTTGGTTAAAGCAACGAATTTTTTTTTCAACTTTTCCTTTTGTTGTTCCCAATTTCCCTCTAAATCATTTGAATTCATACTTTTGATTATTAATAGTGAAATTTTCTTCACTTTACAAAGTTGTCAAAATTTAAACCAACTTAGTTATATAACTATTGCAAATTGTTGTGATTTTCACTGATTTGTAAACTAACTTAGAGTTTTTACATTATTTTATTCAAAATAGTTTTAAATTTCTAAAATTGGCTTGGGAATCAATAACAGATGGGTTATTTGTTTAGTGAATCATTTTTTGGATCTATTTTCAATGCTTTTTTCATTTCTGTTTCTTCAATTTCTTGTGCTTCTTCCATTTTTTTATCTTCTTCTTTTTTCTTTTTGTTAAAAAAACCTCTCAGTAAAAAATTATGTTTTGCAGCCTCAATAACTTCATTTAATCCTTTTGTTGCTGTTTTTACATTGGTTAAAGATGAATCTATTGTATTACCCATTCGCTCATTATTAATAAGTTTTGACAAAGCACCTTTTCCATTATTCATATTTTTCGTGAAATTTTTAAACTCTGTTGTGCTTTCTTCTAAGTTGGCAACTAAATTATTCACGCTATTCCCAAATTTTTTATCCGAAACTAATATTGATAAAGCTCCATCACCATTATTCATACTGGAACTAAATTGTGCTAATTCAGCAGTTATCAGTCCAGCATTATCTACACTTTTCTTAACACTTACCATCAAATCCTCCATTTCAATAGCTTTTTTTGATTTAATGTAATCCTGATCATTAATCAATATATTCGATTTCTTTCCTGAGGCTATTGTTAAGACTTTATCGCCCATTAAACCATCCGAATTGATGCTTGCCAAAGCATCTTTCTTAATGTATTTGCGGACTTCCTCTTTGATTACCATCTTAATTACTACTGAAGTATCATTGAGGAATTCAATATCTTCAACAGTTCCAATATTTATTCCTGATAATCTAACATTGTTACCCACTGCAAGTCCATTTACGGAATTGAATTTTGAATACAATTCTATAGTTGATCCAAATAAGTTTTTTTGTTTGCCTACAAAATATATTGTCCCTATAAATAAAAATAGTCCAACTAGTACAAACATGCCTAACTTCCATTGGTATACTGATTCTTTCATCATGGTTTTTAATTTTTAATTTAAATAAAAAAGGAACGAACCCATTCATCTTCACTTTTTTCTAGTTCATCATATGTTCCTTTTACATGTACTACACCATCTTTTAAAATTAAAATTCTATCAGCCGTAAGTCTTGCACAAGGCATATCATGAGTTATTATTATTGCTGAGGTCTTATTTTTATGTCTGAGTTCTAAGATTAGTTCACTTATTTCTCTAGACGTAATTGTATCAAGTCCTGTTGTAGGTTCATCATATAAAATTATTTCTGGTTTAAGAATTAAGGTTCTTGCAAGTCCTATTCGCTTTCTCATTCCACCAGATAATTCCGAGGGCATTTTATCTATTGCTTCATTCAATCCTACACTTTCAAGCACTTCTAAAACATGTTCATTAATTGCGTCTTTTTTTAATGTAGTATCATGTCTTCTTAAAGTAAAAGAAAGGTTTTCTCGCACACTCATAGAATCATATAAAGCAGCATTTTGAAATAGAAATCCAATACGAGTTCTAATTTTATTTAATTCGTTGATTTCTAAAGAATTGATTTCTTGGTTAAATACAGTAATAGCACCACCGTCTATTTTAATAAGTCCAACAATACATTTAATAGTAATTGATTTTCCTGATCCGGATTTCCCTAGAACTACAAGATTTTCTCCTTTGTTTAAATTAAATGTAACTCCTTTTAAAACTTCATTTGTACCAAAAGTTTTGTGCAAATTTTTAATTTCAATTACAGTTTCTCTATTTTGAAGGGGGTCATTTTTTTTCATATCAAAAAAATAAATCAGTTACCTGAACTGCCAGCATATCAATTATAAAAATGGTTAGCGAGGCGGTAACTACTGCAGAATTTGCAGCTTTACCAACACTTTCTGTACCATTTTCAGCATTATATCCTTTATAGCAGCCTATCATGCCAATAAAATATCCAAAGAAAAAAGTTTTGATAGTAGCGGGAAATATATCCACAAACGTAATAGACTCTAGAACTTGTGATATATAGCGTTGTATATTTACCTCCCCATGTATGTTTATCCCCATATACCCTCCAATTATTCCTATTCCATCAGCATAAATTACAAGCAAAGGAATCATTAATGTGGTCGCCATAATTCTTGTAACGACTAAATATTTGAAAGGATTGATTGCTGAAACTTCCATGGCATCAATTTGTTCTGTTACTTTCATTGATCCAAGTTCAGCTCCTATTCCTGATGCTACTTTACCAGCACAAATTAAAGCAGTAATTACAGGTGCAATTTCCCTGATTAATGATAGTGTAACCATACTAGGCAACCAAGATTCAGCTCCAAATTTTGCCAAAGTTGGTCTTGATTGTAAAGTAAGAACTAAGCCCATAATGAATCCAGTAATAGTAACCAATGGCAAAGATTTATATCCTATTATGTAACATTGTTTAAGTAACTCTTTGAATTCATAAGGAGACCTAACGGCTTCTTTAAAAAAACGAATTGCAAATTCTGTAGCTTTACCCACCTCAATAAAACTTTCATTGAGATAACTACTTAGTCGTTCTTTTTGTATCGTTAATGATTGGTTCATTGCTTTCTTTTTGTGTTTTACTGAATTAAAAATTTAAAACAATTCAACTTTATTTTAAAAACTCATATTTGTTTTAACTAATAGACTATCTCCCAATCCTTTGATTTTGTCATGTTGATTTGTTAGTAGTATTTGTTGCTGTTGTAAAATTTTACTCAGTTTTTTTGGAATAAATTCAGTACTGTTAGTCAATGATTTTTTATATACTTTGAGTATTTCAAACTCAGTGTATTCCAATCTGTTTAAGACTTCTTCTTTATCTTTTATGAAATTATTTATTTTGATGTTTTCCCAAATAATATCCATAAAATTAGTTTTACGAGAATTATATTTTGGAGAAGTATTAATTTTTTTTAGTTCAAAAATCAAATCATCATTGAACTGATTACTAGTTCTTTCAAACTCATTGAACAATTGAATTAAATCATGTTCAAACAATGCTTTTTTTGCATTTTGATATGCAATAACCCTATCTTTATGGGATGCTATTAAATGATTTATTACATCAATAGATATTTTAATATCCATATTTTATCATTTTGATTATGTTATTTATTTTCCAGGCTTTATATTATAGAATATTCAAAAAAATCTCAAAACAATATAATTCTCTTTGCAAAATTCCAATAAATACATACAAATCTTGTTATACAACTTTATTGAAAAGTTGCAATATTTACTGTTAATCTTTTTTGGTATAGATGTGAAATAATTACTAATCTTAAACACAATAGATCCTTTTTTAGAATAATTTATTCCGTTTATTTATAAAAAAAGGCTGTTGTTTCCAACAGCCCAAACTAACCAAAACCCAACCTATTTTTAACTACATAACTTTTTTATAAAAGGAATGTGTAATTCTTATTTAAACAAATTTTAAAGTGTTTGTATTTACTGAAACTGTATTTTTTACAGTGTTAATATGCCTTTGAGAAGGAGCTGTTTTTCCTACTCTACAGTTACTATTTGATGGTTTTAAAACCTCATTTTTGGAATTAATCATAATTTTTTTATTTATTCTAAATATCTTCTTAGTTTCCAAGACATTGTTTCATGATCTTTCATTAATCCTGTAAGAAAATCAGCTGTTCCAGCATCGTTATTTTTACTGTCACAGGTATCAATATCTTCTCTTATTTGTATTATTAATGTTTCATGATCTTTAACAAGTTCTTGTAACATTTCTTTTTGAACTGGATACACATTAGGGGATTCTTTTATAACAGATAGTTTACTAAACTCGCTCATAGTACCAATAGTTTTTCCACCTAATTTGCTAATGCGTTCTGCAGTTTCATCAATAGATGCTTCAAGTTGAGTATATTGAGATTCAAATAATTGATGTAATTCCATAAAACTTTGCCCTGATACATTCCAATGAAATTTTCTAAGTTTTATGTACAGAGTCATTTCATTTGCTAAAAGCGAAGCCAAAATGGATATACTACTCTTTAAGTGTTCTTCGGTGATTCCAATATTTAGTTTCATAATGAGTTTTTTTTAGTAATTATTGATCGATATTTAGTGGTCCTTTATTGTTTGTAATCAAAAATTAAATTCTTTACAAAGATGAATATTGTATATCAATATGGTATTACATTATTATTTCAAAAAGTTATATGATTTACATTTTTTATTATAAAACAGTATTATCGTAATTTAATGTTGTTGAGTTCTTTACTCTTTTAAATTTATTAGCTTTAGATAAATATTTACTTATAATATGTTTAAAAAATCTTTAGTGCGGCAAGTCAATAATCAATTTGATATTAATTATGGAGTATTATTTTGGTTTTCATATAAAGAGGCGTATTTCAGAATGATACTTTTTTCTCCAATAGAAATAAAAAAATCTTCAAGGCGCTGAATGTGATTTTTTGTAAATTGTAAATGAGTTGCAAGTGCCTCCGAAATTTCTTTACTATCAGCTTTATGAATCAATATAGGTATCGATATTAAAAGAGATTTTTCATTAAAATATATGTCTTGTAATTCCTCAAGATACATATTGCGACAGGTTTGAATTTTAGGTCCTATAAACGTAGAATCACTTTTTTTTGAGTAGGTATTATTTAATTGTTTAAGCATTTTAATTTTAGAATTTCTCATATTATGAATTGTTAGAAATTTTATAAAAAACTTTTTTTGCTATATTTAAAATAACATATTAAAAATAAAAGACCTTATGATTCAATTGGGAGCTTTGAAAATAGTACACTAAAACCATTTTTTAGGAGTTAGTGTAAGTTTACCAAGTTAGAACAACTTAAGATTCGTCTTTTGTAGTACGAACTAAGTTTATTCCTGAAATAAAAAATACAGCGCCTAGAATACCGTATATTAGTATGGGTTTTATTGCTTCAAAATCAGAGTTTGCTGATGAAAATAATACTGCCGCATAAATTAAGCCGCCTATTCCTAGGACGGTTAATATTGTTCCAAAAAATCTTTTTATGTTCATTGTTTAATAATTTATTAAAAACAAAAGTAGTAGGAATGTATACTAGAATTATTGTACAATTATTTTAATAATTTATATCATTCACACAAGAAAGTTTGTAAAATTTCATTAGTAAAGATTAGAAAACAGGAATTTTACATTCTATCCATGTACCATTTAAGTTCTTTTTCTAATTTTTGATACTTAAAAATAGTAGAAATTATTTTTTCCAATCGTAAAAAAGCAGTTTCACTTTTTACTACATAATCAAAAGCTTTGTGATGCATACATTGAACGGCCACCTCAATCTTATCCTGAGATGATAACATAATGACAGGTATGTTCGAGTTGATTTCTTTTATTTTATCTAGTGTTTGTAAGCCATTCATAGCACCTTTAATAATTCCATCTAACTGAAAATCAAGTACAACTAAATCTGGTGAATGGTTTAAGTTTTCAATGCATTTTTCACCAGTAGGGTAGGTCTCAATTAAAAAATTAGTATTCTGATTAAATTCAATTTCTAATGATTTTAAAAACAAAGCATCATCATCTACCAGAAAAATTTTAATTTTATTTTCGTTTATCACTTTTTTGTATTTTTTATTATATTTAATTCTTCTTCTAATTCTCCACAAGCTTGTAAACAAATTTGTTCCAATTGTAACACTAAAGCATCAATTTCATTTAATTGTTCCTGTGAATTTGCAAACTCCTGAATTCTTTTAGCGATATCTTCAAAGTCGGTACTAATTCCCATGATGGAAAATGAGGGAATCATTTTATGAGCTGCCGCGGCCAATAATTGCCAATTTTGTTCTGCAAAACTTTGTTTAATCGTATTTATTAATGTGGGTGTTTGAGCAAGATATAAATCAATCATTTCCATCATAAGTTCTGGATTTGACTTTGTTCTTTGATTTAAATACACCAGGTCAATACACCGTATCTTTTTTACAGTAGTTTCCATATTTTCGTTCAATTTTGCTGATAATTTTGCTAGTTTCGGCTTTTTAAGAATGCCAACAATTTTACTATACAAAAGCCTTTCGTCAACAGGTTTTGCAAGATAGTCATTCATTCCTACAGCTTTACATTTATCTAAATCTACCGTTGTAACATCAGCTGTTAATGCAATTATAGGTATTTGTGACTGCATTTTTTTTCGTATGTATTCTGTGGCTTCAAATCCGTTCATTTCTGGCATTTGTAAATCCATTAAAACAATATCATAGGCTTTATTTTTTAGCATTTCAATAGCAATTTTTCCATTTTCGGCAACATCACGATCAAATCCAAAATCATCTAAAACAGTTTTCATCAACAATTGGTTCAATGCAATGTCTTCAACTACCAGTACTTTAATATTCTTAATTTCCGAATCCAGTTCTAGTAAATCATTTTCTAGTGCAGCATTAGCATTTGTTTTTTGAAAACTTAAAGAAAAACTAAAATTTGATCCCTTTTTAATTGTACTTTTTACTCGAATTTTACCTCCTTGTAATTCAACAAGTTGTTTAACAATCGCCAATCCTAAACCTGTACCGCCATAAATTCTTGAGGTACCGCTTGAAGCTTGATTAAAATTTTCAAAGATATGCTGTAGTTTATCCTCAGGTATTCCAATTCCCGTATCCGAGATAGAGAATTCAATAACCACACGATCATCGTCCTCAAAAATCAGTTGAACACTTACAGTTATTTTTCCTTTTTGAGTAAATTTTACAGCATTATTTACTAGATTTAAAATAATTTGATGCAAACGCACAGGGTCACCCACTAAAACATTTGGAATATTTGAATCGTATTCTTTAACCAGTTTTAAATTTTTTTCTTGAATTTTATTTTCAAATAAATGAAGCATTGATTCTAGCGAGACATTCATTTTGAAGGGTTTTTTTTCAAAAGTCATTTTTCCCGAATCTACTTTGGCAAGATCTAAAATATCATTGATCAAAACAATTAATGCATCACCACTCATTTTTATTGCATTGATATATTCTAATTGTTTTACAGTCAAATCAGTTTTTAAAACAACTTTTGTGAATCCAATAATGGCATTCATTGGAGTCCGTATTTCATGACTCATATTAGATAAGAACTGTTGTTTTGCTTTTACAGCATTTTTAGCAATGATGGCAGCACTTTCGGCATTTTTTTTAGCTTCTTCTGCAATTTCGGTTGCTAGTTCAGCAAATACTCGTGCTTCTATCAAGGCTGACGCTATTCTTTTTTGTTCTGTTACATCTCTTGCTACTATAACTACACCAGCCACTTCTCCTTGAGCATCTTTGTAAACAGAACCGTTAAAAAGAACATCGATTAATTTTCCATTTTTGTGCTTTATGGTAAGTGGCAAATTAGAGACGCTTCCTTTATCAAATACCTCTTTATGAACTTCACGAGCATTCTTTTTTTCGGTAAAATAATCAAAAAAATCAGATCCAGTAAGCTCTTCTCTTGACATTCCAGTACTGTTTACCAAGGCTTGATTCATATCCGTAATTTTACCTTTGGTATTCAATGTAACCAGAGGATCTTGACTAGCCTCAATTAAACTCAAAGTATACTGCGATGCTAAAATTGCAGAGTTATTAAGTTTTTCAAGTTCTTTGTTAAGGCCTTGCTGTTTCTCTTTTTCTTTGTGCGCTTCTTCTAACTCAATAGACCATTTTTGTTTTGAAGTTTCCCGCACAACAATTATTACACCAATTAATTTTCCTACATTATTTTTAAAGGGTGTTCCATTACACAAAATGGGTATTAAATTACCAGCTTCATCTTTAATTTCTAATGCTTGATCGTATAATGATCCTTCTTTGCAAACTATTGATATAAAATTTCGAATTTGCTGAATAGGATTAAAATAATCTTCAAAATTTGAATACAGTATATTTTCTCTGTCTTTACCAATAATTGTTGAAGATGCTTTGTTGAAATCAATAATTTCACCTTTTATGTTTACAATAAAAATAGGCTCTAGTATAGATTCTATTAAGTTTCGGTTATACTGAACCTCGTTATTTTCCTGGACTTCTCCATTTTTGTAATACATATCTATTGGTTTTTATTATGGTTTCCAATTTCTTCAATTGGACTTCTCCTTTTATCTTTTAATTTTTTAAAATGTGAAGGAGATAAGCCGGTCACTTTTTTAAACTGGCTCGAAAGATGGGCAACGCTACTGTAATTCATTTTCCATGCAATTTCAGTGATGTTTAATTCGCCATAAATTATGAGTTCTTTAATACGTTCTGTTTTATGAGAAATTATAAACTGTTCTATTGTAGTACCTTGAACCTCAGAAAATAAGTTGGATAAATAAGTATAATCATGGTTTAACTGCTGACTTAAATAGTCCGAAAAATTAATTTTAATGACCTCAGTAGAGTGATGTACCATCTGTATAATAACATTTTTAATTTTTTCAATCAACATAGATTTTTTATCATCCATCAATTCAAGTCCTGAATCAAGAAGTGCTTCTTTTAAAATTTGTCTTTGCTCCATAGAAATGTTTTCCATGATTTCGACTTCTCCTAAATCAACAACCACAAAATGAAGTTTCAGCTTTTTCAACTCTTCTTTGACAGCAATTTTACAACGATTGCTCACCATGTATTTAATGTATAGTTTCAAATATTTTTATTTAAGGATGAGTTTGTAACATATTTGTTATGTGTAAGTTAGGTTAAATAATTTTAAACAGCCTTTAAATAAATTTAAATATCATAAATACTAATTATTTATAATATTCTTTTTTTGAGATGCTTAAAAATGATATTTAACAACTATCGAAATAATACAATCAAATATTAATTTTCGATATTTTATAATAGTAAAATTATACAAAGCCAGCATTATATTTGTTATATAATTAAAGTGAAAATTTGTAAAATAATTTGAGTGTTTTTTTTTAATAAAATAAATGATAAATCTTGATTTAGAGTAAAATACAAGAATTTAAGAGTGAAAAAGATCTTAAAATGCAAATTGGAAAGTTAATTTACATCAAACGCATCTTTCCAGTCTAATGATTTTATAGAGGAAGTTTTATTGCTGGATGTCATTATGACCCTCAATTCTTTATTGGCAACATTTTTAGAATAAAGTGCTCTGTATCTGAAAAGAACTGAATTTTCATTTTTAATTGCATAAACTTCAATGAGTTTTAAATCCTCAAATGTGCCGTAATATTGCCTAAACCGTTGACAAGTTTTTGTAAGCTTTTCTTGAGTAGTATTTTGAATCACTGATGGTGTTGCTTCATCAGGTGTAAAAGGTTTAAATTTAGAGGTGTTACATGTCATTAAAACACGTCTCCCTAATTCATAGGCTTTGTTTTTTTGAGTTTCATTAATATCACTTATAGCTATTTTTATTGTATTAGAAGCTATTTTAGACTTCGTAGTAGTGCTTTTATTGGTTTTACAGCCAATCACAACTAATAAGATAATTGCAAGAAAAATTAATTTTTTCACTTTTTTATATTTTAAGTAATATATTCGGATCAGGACAGTTGTCTAGATAAAAATCTAAATCTTTTTTACTGCAAACTCCTGGGTAATCTCCATGCATTCCTTGTATATTTTTTATAATTTGAAAGTGCAGGTGAGGGGCATAATCTCCGTTTACAGCAGCTTCTCCTAGTGTTGCAAGCAACTGACCTTTTGCAAAGAAATCACCAACTGTAATATTTTTCAAGCTATTTAGACTTAAATGACCATATAACGTATAAAATAGATGTTCTTCAAGAGCGTGTTCTAGAATTATTGTAGGTCCATAATCTCCTAGACCAGTGTTGTAATTAAAACTATGAACAGTGCCATCAAGAGCTGCTAATACTGACGTTCCTGCTTTTATCCATAAGTCTAGTCCTAAGTGAATGTTCCTTTCTTCAATATTAGGATCATTAAAAATACCACTACGCTTATACAAATCTCTTGTTTCATTGTAACCTCCATAAGCTACTTTAGCATTTTTTTCTAATAAATAATGGTCTATGTAATGCTCAAATTCGGGGGCATTTTTCAATTGTAGGTTTTGAAAATGAGTATTGTCTACTGATAAATCCAGTGGAGTATAATCACTGTATGAAATTGTATTATCAATTACTTTACAATCATTAATATTTTTTAGGATGTTTTCTAGCGGTTGCATATTTTTTTTTTTCATTAAAAATATAAAAAAATGCCAATATAGCCCCGCTATATTGGCATTATAACAATTAATTAAGACGTTTTCTTAAATAAAATATGTTTTTGAGATACTTATTTTACAGCAAGTAAATCTACAAATTCAATTACAGGATCTTTAGATAAAAGCGTTCCCGCATTTGCCATTAAAGCTTCGGCTATTTTACCTGCCAAATGTGCTTTTCGTCCTTCTTCCGTTTCAAAAGTATCAAAAATTCCAAATGTTGAAGTTCCTATTTGCCACCCGTACCAATTCACCGTTTCAGGTTCATCTAATACTAATGGTAGGGCACTTTTTAAAAATGCTGCCACTTCATCTTCTTTTCCTTCTTTAGCTTCTAGTCGAGCTAATAATGCGTATTTTTCCATAATTATTTTAGTTTTAGTAAAGATAATTAAACTGGAAGTTGTTTAGTATAGTTTAACTTTTGTTGAGGATTGTTTTTTAGAAAATTAAGTAATAAAAAAAAACCAATCTAGATTTAGATTGGTTTTTAACTTATTTTAAAAATTAATACAATGAAGGAAATTTTAATGGATTTACTTCGTGCATCATTTCATAAACTTTTTCATAAATATCCTCAGCCGATGGTTTAGAGAAATAATCTCCATCAGTACCATAAGCAGGTCTGTGGGCTTTTGCAGTTAAAGTTTGTGGTTTACTGTCAAGGTGTTCATAAGCATTTTGCTCCTCAAGAATTTGTTGCATGATATAAGCCGAAGCTCCTCCTGGTACATCCTCATCAATTACTAGTAAACGATTGGTTTTTGCAATACTTTTTATAATGTCTTTATTGATGTCAAATGGTAAAAGTGATTGTAAATCAATTACTTCGCAATCAATACCAACTTCTTGTAATTCTATTGCAGCTTGTTGTACGAGTCTCAACGTAGAACCATAAGAAACTAATGTAATATCGTTTCCATGTTTTAAAGTTTCTATAATACCTATTGGAGTTTTGAATTCGCCATAGTTCAAAGGCATTTTTTCTTTCAATCGGTATCCATTCAAGCATTCAATCACTAGAGCTGGTTCGTCACATTCTAATAAGCTGTTATAAAATCCGGCAGCTTGAGTCATGTTTCTAGGTACCAAAACATGAATACCACGAACTGCATTGATGATCATTCCCATTGGTGAACCAGAATGCCAAATTCCTTCTAAACGGTGTCCTCTAGTACGAATTATTAGGGGGGCTTTTTGTTTTCCTACTGTTCTATATTGTAAAGTTGCTAAATCATCACTCATGATTTGAATAGCGTACAATAAATAATCTAAATACTGAATTTCAGCAATAGGACGTAAGCCTCTCAATGCAAGACCTATTCCTTGACCTAAAATGGTAGCTTCTCTAATTCCTACGTCAGCTACTCGAAGTTCTCCATATTTCTCTTGCATTCCTTCAAGACCTTGATTTACATCGCCAATTGCTCCAGCATCTTCACCAAAAATCAATGTTTCAGGATATTTAGTAAAAATAGCATCAAAGTTATCACGCAAAATCATTCTTCCATCAGTATCTTCTTTTGCATCATCTGCATAAGTAGGTAATGCCATTTTTGATGAAAATATATTTTCCTTTGTTTCAGAAAATAAATTGCTGCTGAAGTTTATCTGCTCTTTCTTAGTGTAGTTTGTGATCCACTGTGAAAGCTCATTTTTTCCAGATTCGTTCAAAATTAATCGCAGTACTTTTCGAGCTACAACCAAGATTTCTTTTTTAAGAGGCGATTTTATACCACTTAGTTCACCTACATACTGCATAATGCGCTCTTGGTGAGCACTAGTACTTGCAATTTTTTGCAATAGTGCTATTAAGTCTTTTTGAACTTCAATTATAGGCTCAAGAAAAGCTGTCCAAGCTGCTTTTTTACCTTCTAAAACTTCTTTTTTTGCTTGTGCATCAATCGTATCAATTTCTTCGGGAGAGGCAATGTTTATTGCAATCATCCATAACTTCATTTGTCTGATACAGTCAAATTCTCTTTCCATGCTAATCGATCTGCATTTTTATAACGCTCATGTGATCCAGAACTTGAGTGCCCTTGAGGTTGTGTTAACTCATTTACATGAATTAAAACGGGTACATGATTTTCACGAGCAACTGTGGCTGCTTTTTCATAAGTAGTAATCAAATCAGCGTAATCCCAACCTTTTACTCTAAAGATTTCATACCCATTAGAATCTGCTTCTTTTTGATAACCTTTTAAGATTTCAGAAATATTCTCTTTTGTAGTTTGATGTCTTGCATGAACCGAAATTCCGTACTCATCATCCCAAACACTCATCACCATTGGTACTTGTAAAACACCTGCTGCGTTGATTGTTTCAAAAAATAATCCTTCAGATGTACTTGCATTACCTATGGTTCCCCAAGCAATTTCATTTCCTTGATTAGAAAAATTTGCAGCATTTGGAATACCTGATACTTGTCTGTAAATCTTAGAGGCTTGAGCAAGTCCTAACAAACGTGGCATTTGGCCCGCAGTAGGAGATATATCTGAACTTGAATTTTTTTGTTTTGTTAAGTCTTTCCATGATCCATCTTCGTTAAGACTGTGTGTTGCAAAGTGCCCGCCCATTTGTCTTCCGGCAGACATTGGATCATGTTTGATGTCAGTGTGACCGTACAGTCCAGCAAAAAACTGTTGAATTGTAAGTTCACCTATTGCCATCATAAAGGTTTGATCACGGTAATATCCGGATCTAAAATCACCATTTTTGAAAGCTTTGGCCATAGCCAATTGAGGAACTTCTTTGCCATCACCAAAAATTCCAAACTTGGCCTTTCCTGTTAATACTTCTTTTCGTCCTAATAAACTGCACTCACGGCTTATTATTGCTGTGGTATAGTCTTTCAAAACTTCGATTTTGAAATCTTCAAATGTCAATGCAGAATTGGTTTTTTCTTTTATCATAATAGAAAAGTATAACTTTATGCTGCAAATTTACTTAAAAACAACCTATTATCATAGCGCTTTGAAAAAAATAGAATTTAATTTTCGCAATTTATTCTAAGTAAATGAAGTTTATTTTTTTGTTATATGTAATTTTATATTCGATTACTTAAGAATAATTCAATAATTTTACAAGATAGCTTTCGTTTAGAACCACTTTCGATTAAAAAGATTGAGTAATGTTTTAGGTGAAAAAGTTACAATAAAACGTATTTTTTCGTTGTATTTGTTCTGAGAAATTTCCCAACCATTGTTAGAGTAGACTGGAAAGTAAAGCTCAAAGTAGTCGGTAACCAGGTTCAAGCGTATGCCGCTGTCATAGACAAAACGCTCTTTTGAGGCACTATTTTTAATTAATCCTACATCTCCATATAGCTCTATCCAATTCCAAATGCTGTAACTAGCGTTCAAACTTGTAAGCCATCTGTTTGCAAATGGAGTGTCTATTTTTGATTTAAAACCACCCTCAGCAATAATGTATTGCTGACTAAAAAGTCCACTATTCTCTGATCTTCCTATGTAATTATAGTCAAATAAATAATCGGTAGGACGATCTAGCGCAAAACTAAAAAAGTTAGATTGTGTTTGATTATGCAAAAAACTTCCGACATAAAATCGTAAATTGAGTTGACGGTTATTTTCAAAAAGTTTTCTATATTCAATTTCTGCTGTAAGTTTACTAAATTTTCCTGAAGCCTGTAAATCAATGGCAAAGTTTACATGATTGGTAACTTCAGTTTTTGTATTTATATAACGAGCATTAAAAACAGAGTAATTAGTTGCAGTATTCTCAGTAAGAATTGCACTTTCATCTTTATTAACAATGACTTGTCGAAATAGAATTAATTGTTTTCTATTATCTCTAAAGTTTGGCTCACGAATGCGCAATTGAATTGATGGATTTAATCTAAAATACGCTGCGTCTTGTGCGTAATTAAAATAATTGGCACTTATCCCATAGCGAATGTTATACAGAGTACTTGTCCTAATATTTTGGTTCACCACAAATGCTGCTGATCCAGATATATTTTGTGATCTCGTAGAGTAAGATGGATTGACATCAAAACTAAAAGGTTTGTCTAGAATTGTTTTATTATGCAACCGAATGCCCGGGGTAAGGCCATCATATAAATTATAGTAAATAGAAGGGACGTACAAAATTTGATTGTAATACGGATCTTCAAGATCTTTCATAAAAACAAATTTAATAGGTCTGTTATTAGGCAAAAAACCATTTAATTTTTTCCAGTTATTACGCAAGTTAAATTCTGGAACTTCATTTTTTAAGTTTAATATTAATCTGTCAATGTTTTTTCTTGGAATGGTCAAGGTGCTATCGCAGGCTTCAATATCAAGCCATTGTTTGAAAACAGTAGCACCTTTCTTAGTTCCATAAACAGGTATAGGAATTGCCGTTCCTGTTTTATTCTTTACAGAAAAAGTAATACTATCCTTTGTCTTACTTAGAGTTGTAAATTTGTAATCAATAAGATCTCTAGAGTTGATCATGGTTGTAAAAAACCAACTTATATCTTTTTTTGTTTTGGATTTTAAAAGGGTTTCAAAATCATTTCTTGTGGCTAATTTATTTTGGTTCTTTGCATACAAATCTTGAATACTTTGAGTCACAATATCTTGTTTAATATAATCATCAAGAAACCTAATACTTAATCCAGCTTTGTATTTATTAGCAATTTGTTCATTAAATTTAATTAAATTATTTTTAGATTCTCCTAAGGGTTGATCTAGATTTTTACGAGCCATTAACATATAAAAATAGCTGTACTGGTCATTAAAACCAATATTTGCAATATTAAAATTACGCAATAGTTTAAATCGGGCTAGGTTGCCAATCATTTTTGTGTTAGGATAATTTTGGTCAATATATTGCATCATAGCAAAAACCTGAATCCCATCATAAATCCAATTTTCTTTTCTAGGGTCAAGGTGTAAACTTGTTTTGAGAAATGAATTTAAATATGTTTTTAAAAACTTAATTTCATACAAAAATTCTTCTGGGAAGGGACTCAAAAAAGAGGGTAGTTGGTTCAAGCCATAAAACGGATTTTTATCATAATCATTTTGAGTGATAATGATTTTTTCATGTGGATATTTTCCAATAAATGCATTGGTAAAGGTGACTACTTTATCAATTACTAACGCTTTTTGAACATCGTTTAACTTAGTGTTTTTTAAATCGGTGACAACATCAACGATATTATTTTTAAAACTTGTAAATTCTGGTTTTGAGGTAATTATCAAATTAATGTTTGTACGATTATCTCCTTTTAAAAGATGTGTGGTTTCCTCACCTTTTTCTTCAAATTGCAGTATATTTAAGTCTGTAGATAGTTTTTTTTTGGAAGGTAGTGTTATTAAAACTTCAAATGAGGTAATGCCATTTGCACTATCATCAAGATTGTTGTTGCTATATTGTAAAAAGTTGTTGCTTTCATATCGTGCTGGGACTAAAAAACAGTTTTTTAAACTAAAATTCCCTTCATTATCAATGCCATAATTTGTAAATTTCGCATTCGGAATTTTTAGCGTGTAAGTAAGTGTGAGTTTTATTTTTTGAAAAGGCAAAATGGCATTGGTTAATGTCACAACAACACAATCCGGGTTTTTTTCAGGCCGGTTCCACTGTAATTCGGTGGTTGTATCTAGTATTTTTAAATTTTGAGTACTTCCACGATCATCCTCTTTGGCTAGGTGAAAACCTCTGTAAAACTCATCCGAAAACCGTTTGGCTAGTGGTGTAAATTTAGTAGCATAAGCGTTATTCCAATCGTTAAAAACTAAAGCAGTAAGTGTGTCGTTAGACTCATTGTTATATACAAATTCTTGTTCTACGGTGATAGTTTTGTTTTCAGGATGAACAACCGCTCTCATTTTAGTAAAATGCTGACTGTAATTTTTTTGTATTCCAATAAACAAAAAAAATGTTAACGTAACTCTTATATAGGTTTTCAAATTTGTACTACTTTGTTTAAAATTAATGCTAATAAAAAATCAAGTGCTTATTGTAAAAATTAGTTTAAATATTTAAGATTCTGTATCAAAATCATTTCTTTTGAATATAAACCAGCTGCACTCAAAGGGCTAAATATAAGTATTATTCAACACGAAATTTTTATTTTTTTTAAATTTTGACAAAAAAAAGAAGCTGTAATGAGCAGCTTCTTTTTTGTATTAAAAATTAGGAGATAAATCGTATTTCTTATAAAAGGCATCAATTACTGCCACAACTTCATCTTCGGTATCTACAATTTTAATTAAGTTTAAGTCCTGAGGACTCACTGTTTTTTCTTTTTCTACAAGCACCGTTTTAACCCAGTCTAACAACCCAGACCAGAAACTGCTTCCTACCAGAATAATAGGGAATTTTCCAATTTTCTTAGTTTGAATCAGCGTTATAGCTTCAAAAAGTTCGTCTAGTGTACCAAAACCTCCTGGCATAACCACAAATCCTTGCGAATATTTCACAAACATTACCTTGCGTACAAAGAAATAATCAAAGTTTAAGTTTTTATCCGTGTCAATATACGGGTTAAAATGCTGCTCAAATGGCAGCTCAATATTCAATCCTACAGAGGTTCCACCGCCTAAATGCGCTCCTTTATTTCCAGCTTCCATAATTCCAGGACCACCGCCAGTAATTACCCCGTAACCCGCTTTACTAATCTTGTAAGCAATTTTTTCTGCTAATAAGTAATTCGGATCCTCCGGCTTGGTTCTCGCCGATCCAAAAATAGACACACAAGGACCTATTCGCCCCATGCTTTCGTACCCATTTACAAACTCTGACATGATTTTAAAAATCGCCCAGCTGTCATTAGTACGTATTTCATTCCAATCTTTCTGCTTCAATCGGTCTTGGATAACCTTATCCTCGTCATTATCAAAATCTTCTAATCTCATATTCTGTCTTTTAATTATCTTTTCTATTATTTTTTAGGAGCTTTATCCTGCTGTCCGTTCTATCTTTTTATTTTTTAAAGAAAAAAATAAAAAGGATGCCACTTCCATCAGGGCTAAAAACCGAGCCTGCTAAAGTAATTCTTTTTTTAAAACTGAAGCTTATTGATTTGCCACTTTTTTATTTCCCTCCTTTGGAGGGGTTCACGCCGCGGTGGGCGGGGTGGCTTTTTATTGGTAAATTTTCAAATCTTATTTTACTTAAGTACCAAACTCCAAAATAATATATTCCTCCAGCTCTTTCATCACATTATTCAAATCATGTTTACCCTTAAATCAGAAATCCGATATAACTTTAATCCTAAAGATAGTAGATACACTTCTCTCTTTTTATCGTATTCTTCTTTATTGTTATGGCTTGAACCATCAATTTCGATTACCAACCCCAAGGTTTTGACGTAAAAATCTACGATGTAATTACCTATGATTCTTTGTCTGTCAAAATCTATTTTCCAAAATATTCCTTTATGAACTTGCAACCAAAAAATCACTTCTGAAAGCACGCCTGCTTTGCGTAAGGCTCTAGCCCTAGATTTTAAGTTTATGTTGTAGGGTAAGTTTTCGATGAAATTTCTATAAATTGGCGAACCGTTTATAAAAGCGGTTATTTCGCGATTACTTTCCATACGATTTACTTTTTTTAAATTCCCTTCATAGTAGAGGTTACAATCAAGTGTATGTCATTACTAGATATCAATTTACATAAAAAAAGCCAATTTTTGCAAAAATTAAAACAAATAAAACCACCCCGCCCGACGCGGCGGGCACCCCTCCAGAGGAGGGGAATTAAACCAACTCTTTCTTTAAAAACTGTGCCGTATAGCTTTTTTTACTTTTCGCTACTTCTTCAGGCGTTCCCTTGGCGATTAGTTGCCCGCCACCCTTTCCGCCTTCAGGTCCAATATCAATAATGTAATCGGCCAGTTTAATGACGTCCATATTGTGTTCAATAATTAAGATCGTATTTCCTTTATCAACCAGCTTATTGATTACTTCCATAAGTACTCTAATATCCTCAAAGTGAAGTCCTGTTGTAGGTTCGTCTAGGATGTAAAAGGTATTTCCAGTGTCTTTTTTAGACAATTCTCCCGCTAACTTGATACGCTGCGCTTCACCACCAGAAAGTGTAGTGCTTTGTTGTCCTAGAGTGATGTAACCCAAACCTACATCTTGTAAGGTTTTAACTTTTCTATATATCTTCGGAATCATTTCAAAGAATGGAACAGCCTCGTCAATAGTCATATTCAACACATCCGAAATGGATTTTCCTTTGTATCTAATTTCTAGTGTTTCTCTATTAAAACGTTTTCCTTGACAGGTCTCGCATTCTACATACACATCAGGCAAAAAGTTCATTTCTATTGTTCGAACACCAGATCCTTCACAGGTTTCACAACGTCCGCCTTTTACATTAAAGCTAAAACGACCCGCCTTGTATCCCCTAATCATACTTTCAGAAGTCATTGTAAATAGATTTCTGATTTCAGTAAAAACTTCGGTGTAGGTTGCTGGATTGCTACGTGGTGTTCTACCAATCGGGCTTTGGTCAATATCAATCACTTTATCGATATGTTCTAAACCTTCAATTTTTTTGTACGGTTGCGGTTTTTTAACACCATTAAAATAATAAGCATTCAAAATAGGGTAGAGCGTCTCGTTAATCAAAGTCGATTTTCCACTTCCCGAAACTCCCGTCACGCAGATCATTTTACCCAAAGGCAACTCAATTGAAACGTTTTTTAGATTATTCCCCGTTGCTCCAGTTAGTTTTAAGAATTTTCCGTTTCCTTCTCTTCGTTTTTTTGGAACTTCAATTTGCATCTCTCCGTTCATATACATCGCAGTAATAGTATGATGTTTGAGGATTTCAGCAGGAGTTCCTTTACTGATGATTTCACCACCATATTTTCCGGCTTTTGGACCAATATCAATCACATAATCGGCACGTTCAATCATGTCTTTATCGTGTTCCACCACAATTACAGAATTTCCAATATCGCGCAATTGTTCCAACGAATGAATCAGTTTCTCATTGTCTCTTTGGTGCAAACCAATACTTGGTTCATCCAGAATATACAACACACCAACTAACTGTGATCCAATTTGCGTAGCCAACCGAATGCGTTGTGCTTCACCTCCTGAAAGTGATTTAGAGCTTCGGCTTAAAGCCAAATAATTCAGGCCTACATTCATCAAAAAGTTCAATCGATCCTTAATTTCTTTGATTACTTCCGTAGCAATACGCTTCTGTTTATCAGATAAATGACTGTCTAAATCATTAAACCAAGCGGTCAAATCCGAAATGTCCATATCGCACAGTTCGGTAATATTTTTTTCATTGATTTTAAAGAATAGTGCCTCTTTTTTTAATCGCGAACCTTCACAAACCGGACATTTTATCTCGTCCATGAATTCCTTTGCCCAGCGCTTGATGGTGGTTGATCCACTCTCGTCATGTTGGTTTTTTATAAAATGCGAGATTCCTTCAAAATCAATTTTATATTCTTTAGTAACTCCAGCTGTTTTCGATTCGATGCTAAATTTTTCTTTACCACCATTCAAAATCATTTCCATCGCTTCTGCAGGAATGGTTTCAATAGCATCAGTCAGTTCAAAACCGAATTTTTCACCAATGGTTTCCAATTGCTTAAAAATCCAAGAGCTTTTGTATTCGCCCAAAGGAGCAAAACCACCCGCCTTTATAGATAATTTTGGGTTTGGAACAATTTTTTTGCTGTTGACTTCATTTACAGTTCCAAGTCCGTTGCAATGATCGCAAGCTCCTTTTGGAGAATTGAAAGAAAATAAATTGGGCTCTGGATTTTGATAGGAAATTCCAGTGCTTGGACACATCAAGTTCCGACTAAAATAGCGCACCTCATTCGAATCTTGGTCTAAAACCATCAATACATTTTCACCTTGATTCATGGCGGTATTGATACTTTCCATCAAACGTTTGGCGTTATCTGGCGTGTCTTCAATTACCATTCGATCGACTACAATCTCGATGTCATGCGTTTTATATCGGTCGAGTTTCATCCCTAGAGTAATATCAAGTACGTCGCCATTAACACGAACTTTCAAGAAACCTTGTTTGGCAATTTGTTGAAAAAGCTCTGCGTAATGTCCTTTTCGAGCTCTAATTACAGGAGCAAGAATATTGATTCGTTTTCCTGAAAAATCCTGAATAATCAAATCCTTAATTTGCTCGTCAGAGTAAGAAACCATTTTTTCGCCACTGTTGTAACTGTAGGCATCGGCACCACGAGCATAGAGCAAACGTAAGAAATCATAAATTTCAGTTATAGTTCCTACGGTGGAACGCGGACTTTTACTGGTCGTTTTTTGTTCAATAGCAATCACAGGAGAAAGCCCGTCAATTTTATCAACATCAGGACGTTCTAAACCACCTAAAAACTGACGCGCATAAGCAGAAAACGTTTCTACATAACGGCGTTGCCCTTCGGCATAAATGGTATCAAAAGCTAAGGAGGATTTTCCAGATCCCGAAAGACCGGTAATGACAACCAGTTTTTCCCTTGGAATGGAAACATCTATATTTTTTAAGTTGTGCACGCGAGCGCCTTGAACTTCAATGGTATTGTCTTTGTCTAACATAATTTTTGGCAAAAAAGCAAAGTTACCATTTTGATTTGTTCTTTTGATGCAACAGTTTAGAAGTTTGTGTTAAAGATTATAGTATTTTTGGTAATGACAAAGAACATACCTTTAGGTAAAAGTTTATTTATATGAAAACAAGAATTGGAATTTTAGGAATTGGTGGAGTAGGAGGCTATTTTGGGGGATTATTAGCAAAGGCTTACTTAGATACAGATACTATTGAAATTGTATTTATTGCCCGTGGTGATACCCTAAAAGTCATAGCGCAGAATGGATTGAAAATAACGACGGATACTACTGAAAGCATTGTGTTTCCTAAATTGATATCCAATAACCCATCAGAGATTGGAACTATAGATGTCCTTATTTGTGCTACAAAAACCTATGATATTGAAAACAGTTTGATGTCGATAAAAGATTGTATTACCTCTGACACTATGATTCTGCCATTATACAATGGTGTAGATGCAACCGAACGGATTCAAACACTATTTCCTGAAAATACAATTTTACAGGCTTGTGTTTATATTGTTTCCATGATTACTTCTCCTGGAAATATTAAGAAAATTGGTTCGTATGAGAAATTATTTTTTGGTTCTAAAACAGTACCAATTTCAAAATTAGAAAAATTACAATCTATTTTTACAAATGCAAAAATCGAAAGCTATCTTGTCGAAAATATCGAAGAAACGGTATGGGAAAAATTTGTTTTTATTTCGGCTTTAGCCTCCGCAACTTCCTATTTAAATGAAAATATTGGCGGGATTTTAAATAATCCTAGCAATAAGGAACTATATATTTCATTGTTAGAGGAAATCGCTACTGTTGCTTTGGAAAAAGGGATTAACTTACCCAAGGATATTGTTACTCAAACCATAACAAAACTAGAAAAATCGCCTCAAGACAATACATCATCCATGCACAGAGATGTTTTAGCTGGAAATAATACAGAGGTGAAATCATTAACAGAGTATGTAGTTGTTGAAGGATTAAAATACGGGGTTCCAACACCGATGTATCAATTAATTTTAAAGAATTTACACGTTTTTAAACAATTATAGTATAAAATTCTGATTTTTTGTAATTTAAATTAGTAAGTTTGATCTATATGAAATCAAATTCTTTTTAAAAATAAAAATAATTACTTATGCACCTATCGGTATTTAAAAACAGTAAAATAGTCATTTTAGCAGTATTTTCAACCATCACTTTTTCACATTCGGCTGCACAGGAAAAACCAACTGTAGCTAAAAGTCAATTTAAGATAAATGTGTTGCTTCCAGGTTTTGTGTACGAGCATGGACTGAGTTCAAAAAACACGTTGTATTCAGAAGTCAGTTCAGGATACGGATATACCTCAAATACGTTTGGAAATACTTCAAGATTTTATCCTTTTATAAATACTCAGATTAGGCATTATTATAATTTAGATAAAAGGGTAGCCAAAAATAAAACAATCAAAAAAAATACAGGTAGTTTTGTTGCTTTTGAAGCTAGTTATAATTTCGAATCAATAAATACGAATAAAAATTTTCTTCCATCAGATGCTTCATTAATTGCAGGTCCAGTATGGGGATTTCAGAGAACATACAATAAAAATTTTAACCTCGATTTGAACGCAGGTATTGTGTATAAGTTTAAAAACACTGATTCGAATGTGATACCGATTATAAATTTTACGCTTGGATGGGTAATTGGTAAATAATATAAATCACAAAAAAAGCTCTATTTAAGAGCTTTTTTTATTGAAATAGATTAATTTAATCTTCTTGATTCAGAGAAATTACTTTTGTATCATCGGTTTCGTTTTCAATTTCAAAAAAACTAAAAATAGAACCTCCATAACTTTTCTGAAACGAAAAATGCATCATATGGTCGAGCTTCGTATACTTCGAGTGTTCAATAACCATCATTCCATCTTCGTTGAGTAATTCTTTTTCAAAAACTAACATCACTATTCTCTCGAATGTTTTTTGGTCTAATCCATAAGGTGGATCTGCAAAAATGATATCGTATGATGTTTTGCATTTTTCTAAATAAGCAAACACATCACTTTTTGTAGCGGCAATATTGAAATCGTATTCGGCTGCAACTTGTTTGATAAATTTTACGCAACCAAAGTCACCATCAACAGAAGTTATTGGAGTACTACCGCGAGAGGCAAACTCATAACTTATGTTTCCAGTCCCTGCGAATAAATCTAATATTTTGAGGTCTTCAAAACTAAAATGATTGTTTAAAACATTGAATAAAGCTTCTTTTGACATGTCTGTTGTAGGGCGAACAGGTAGGCCTTTTGGAGGTGAAATTCTCCTTCCTTTATATTTTCCGGATATGATTCTCATGAGTTAAAAAGTATGTAATGGGCTCTGTTTTCAGCAACAGAAAAATAATTATTCCAACGTAAATCTTCCACGTCAATGAGAGATACATTTCGAATGTATTTGTAAACAATTGTGTAAAAATCACTTTCAATCTCTATTTTTCCAATAAATTCTAATGCAAAATATTCAGGATTCATTCCTAACTGTTCTGCAGTAAAAAGAATATAATAAATCAAATCCTCAGGGGTTTTGTAATCAAATGAATTGAAAAATATAAGTTTTTGATTTTCTATAACTACTATTTCAAAATGACCCGTATTAAGGTGGATAAACATTTTTTTATCCAGCTTGTATTTTGATAATTCTAATAATTTTGCAACTAAAATGCTGTGAGCATGCTTGTAAGTAAAGGAACCAAAATGATCTATAAAAAAATTATTGATATTCACGTAAGGAATATAAACCGTATTCATTTGATAGTTTTCTAATGAATCAAACGTAAAAAAATCGGTTTCAAAAACTTTAGTATTGTATTGTAAATAACTACCTAATGCTTCTTCATCAAAAAATAGAGTAGGAACAAAAGTTGCTAAATTATTATTATGTATTACAAGTATTTCATCGTATTTTTCAGATAATTCTACATGTTTTTTAAAAGCATTTGCAAATAAATCTTCAATTTTTGTTGTTTTTGGAAAAGCATCGAAATATACCTCGTTAAATGAAGAAACCGTATCATTTAAGGTATCAAAACAACAAAAAGAAAGTCCAGTCAAGGAAACTTGAATAGATAATTTTTTATAATTTTTTTCGATTAGATCCATGAAAACACATATTTTTTGACCTCGCAAACTTACAAATTTAATCACTAATATTTATCCCATTGTTAAGGAAATGATTTTGATTTCGAATTATAAGTTTTAATACTATAAACCAAAGGATAGCTTGATTTCATTAACAAAAAAAACGCCTCTGATTGAGGCGTTTAAAATACAATTTTAATAAAAAACTATTGTTTTTGTTTTTTCATTTCTTTTTCAATCATTTCATAAAATTGATCAATTTTTGGTAAAACTACAATTCTTGTTCTACGGTTTCTCGACTTATTTTCAGGTGTATCATTAGCAACAAGTGGTATGTATGAACTTCTACCAGCAGCTATCAATTGCTCCGGTTTTACGCCAAGTTGATTTGTAAGAACGCGAATAATGGCAGTAGAACGTTTCACACTTAAATCCCAGTTATCAAGCAAAACTCCAGTTCCATTATAAGGTACATTATCCGTATGTCCTTCAACCATACACTCAAAATCTGGTTTATCATTTACAACCTTAGCTACTTTTGCAAGTACTCCTTTGGCTTGATCTGTTACATCATAACTTCCGCTTTTAAATAATAATTTATCAGCAATAGAAATAAATACTACTCCTTTTTCAACATTTATTTCAATATCTGGATCAGATATTCCTACAGAACTTTTCAAGCTAGTAACAAGCGCAAGAGTTACACTATCTTTTTTGGTCAAAGCATCCTGCATTCTGCTTATTTTTAAATCTTTCTCTTTGATTGATTCTAATGCTTTTTCAATATTTTCAGCACCTTTTGTAGATAAAACAGTCATGTCTTTAGAAACGCTAATCAAGCCTTGATTTTGTTCTTTTAATGTAGCGGCAGTTGCTGCAAGTCCTGCTTTTTCTTCTAAACAAGAATTAAGCTTTACAGTGGCAGTATTTAGTAGGTCTTGTGTTTCTTTATTTTTCGCCTCTAAATCAGCATATTTCTTTTTAGAAACACATGAAGTCATAAGGGCTAAAACAGTTAAGGTCAATGCTATTTTTTTCATAGATATTATATTTTTTGTTACTGAAACAAATTTAGTTTTTTTGGAACACTATACTCTAAATAAATCGTTAAAAACAGTGTATCCTTTAATGAAGTAATTAAAAACGATACTTTTTGTCTTGTAGTATTTAAGTGATTGTGTTTTATCTCTTTTGGCATAGTTTTTTTTAAATAACTTATAAAAAGCCCCATGAGCTTTAAGTATAGCCCAAAAATGTTTCCCTTTTCCTTGCAATAAGAATTTTATTCCTGCAACACCATCTAAAATCATTCTAGGAAACAAAATAACAAAGAGTTGTTTTTTAGGTAAGTTTTTGGTTAGCATCAACAAGGAATTTCTAAAGTTCAAATACGTTTTTAGAGGGTTTCCTTGTTGTAAAGTAGCACCACCTACATGATACACAACAGATTCAGAATTATATTTAATAGTATATCCTTTATTTATTGCCCGCCAACATAAATCTATTTCTTCTTGATGGGCAAAAAAATCTCCATCAAACCCTTCGAGTTCATGGTAAACAGCATTTCTGATAAAAAAACAAGCTCCAGAAGCCCAAAATAAATTTGTTTGATCATCGTATTGTCCTAAATCTTTTTCTAGAGTTTCAAATATTCTTCCCCTGCAAAATGGATAGCCATACTTGTCTATAAAGCCTCCAGCTGCTCCAGCATATTCAAAATATTCTTTATTTTTAAAATCTAATATTTTGGGTTGAATAATAGCGGTATTTGGTTCTTTTTCAAAGATTTTTGAAATAGGTTGCAACCAATTTTCGGTGACTTCAATATCAGAATTGATTAGCGCATACACATCGGCATTCACATGTTGAAGTGCTTCGTTATAGCCTTTTGCAAACCCAAAATTACCAGAATTTTGAATAATCTCAACCTCAGGAAAATTTTGTTTTACAAAAGCAACTGAGGCATCTGTAGAAGCATTATCTGCCACATATATACTCGCTTCTTTTGAAAATTGTACTACTGAGGGTAAAAATTGTTCTAATAATTTGGTTCCATTCCAATTAAGGATAACAACGGCTATTTTCATGGTGTAATAATGTGCTAAAGTGGCCCGTAATTGGGCAAATCTTTCAGAAATTGATATTTTTCATTTTCAAAATCCATTTGGCAAAAGTAGTGATTCAATCCATTGGTTACCATCAAAAAGTTGGCTTGTAATGTCATATTGTATTGGGCTATTTGGTCAAATGTGACTTGTGCTATTTGAATTTGAGGGGCTTTGCATTCTACAAGGATATTGATTGTACCGTCAGTATTGTAAACAACAACATCGTACCTTTTGCGTAAGCCGTTGACTTTTAAGACTTTTTCAACATTTATTAAAGAAAGGGGGTATTCTTTTTGTTCCAATAAAAACCGAACTACATGCTGCCTTACCCATTCCTCAGGTGTAAGAATTATAAATTTTTTACGAATGACATCAAAAATAGCTGTTTTATTTTCGCTATTTTTGAACCGAAAAGTATAGTGTGGAAAATTGAGAATTTGCATGGTGCAAAAGTATTAAATAAGTTTAAAAAGTAAAGTTTAAAGATCCATTCTTAATAAACATTCTTTGCCCTTGAGAACTTGAATTAAATTGAAATGGACGAAGTCATAAAAATTGTAAATGATATAAAAAGCGGTTCCATAAAACCCATTTACCTTTTAATGGGTGAGGAGTCTTATTATATTGACAAACTCTCAGATTTTATTGAAGAAAAAGTATTATCTGAAGAAGAAAAAGGATTCAATCAAACCGTTTTATACGGACGAGATGTAACTGTTGAAGATGTGATTGCTACTGCAAAGCGATATCCTATGATGGCGGACCGCCAAGTTGTAATTGTAAAAGAAGCTCAAGATTTAAATCGAACATTTGATAAATTTGAAGCTTATGCAGATAACCCAATGCCTTCAACCGTTTTAGTATTGTGTTATAAATACAAAACGGTTGACAAACGAAAAAAAGTAACCAAACTTATTGCGAAAAACGGATTGGTTTTCGAGAGTAAAAAACTATATGAAAACCAAGTAGGCGATTGGATTAAGCGTGTACTCTCTGGCAAAAAATACATGATAGAGCCTAAAGCTGCAGCAATGCTTGTAGAGTTTTTAGGTACTGATTTGAGTAAAATAAACAATGAATTAGAAAAACTACAAATCATTTTACCTGTTGGTAGTACAATAACACCCCAACATATTGAGGATAATATTGGTTTTAGTAAAGATTATAATGTTTTTGAACTTAGAAAAGCACTTGGAGAGCGCAATCAGTTGAAAGCGTATAAAATAGCTGAAAACTTTGCCCAAAACCCAAAGGAAAACCCCATGGTGGTAACCACTAGCTTAATATTTGGTTTTTTCATACAGCTTTTAAAATACCATGGTTTAAAGGATAAAAACCCAAAAAATGTGGCAGCCGTAATAGGTGTAAACCCATTTTTTATGAAAGAATATGATGTTGCTTTGAAAAATTATCCAATGAAAAAAGTGAGTCAAATTGTAGGAGCACTTCGTGATATTGATGTCAAAAGTAAAGGTGTAGGTGCAAATGCAATTTCACAATCGGATTTATTACGAGAGATGCTTTTTAAAATATTCAATTAAAATTATAAAAATTCCGATATTTGCAACTCAAATCGTAACAAAACATTTATAAATAAAGTAAGTAACATGAATAAAAATACAATCTTAGGTTGGGCAACACTCATTATGATTTTAATGGGATTATTGCTTATTGCTCTGGGCGCGTTTCGATATGATGATGTTGCTGGATGGGGATTTGCAGCAGTAGGAATTGGATTTTTAGCAAATGCTTGGGTATTTAGTTCACTCAAAGGCAGGTTGTAAAAGTACAAACACAAAGAGAAAAATAAATAAAAAGATAACTGTAAAACATAAATTATGTCAGACGATAAAAAAGTAATATTCTCAATGCAAAAATTGAGTAAAACCTACCAAGGTGCAGATAAACCAGTACTTAAAAATATTTATTTGAGTTTCTTTTATGGTGCCAAAATAGGTATATTAGGACTTAATGGTTCTGGAAAATCATCACTTTTAAAAATTATTGCAGGTGTTGATAAAAATTATCAAGGAGATGTTGTTTTTCAACCGGGTTATACGGTAGGATACTTAGAGCAAGAACCAATTTTGGACGATTCTAAAACCGTTTTAGAAATTGTTCAAGAAGGCGCAGCAGAAACTATGGCTGTTTTAGCAGAATACAATCAAATTAATGATTTGTTTGGACTTGAAGAAAACTATTCTGATCCAGACAAAATGGACAAATTGATGGATCGTCAAGCGGCTTTGCAAGACAAAATTGATGCGCTGGGAGCCTGGGAAATTGACACTAAATTAGAAATAGCTATGGATGCCTTGCGTACTCCAGATGGTGATACGCCAATTAAAAATCTTTCTGGTGGTGAGCGTCGTCGTGTGGCTTTATGTCGTTTGTTGTTGCAACAACCAGACGTTTTGCTTTTAGATGAGCCTACCAACCACTTGGATGCTGAGAGCGTTCTTTGGTTAGAGCAGCATTTAGCACAATATTCAGGAACAGTAATCGCTGTAACGCACGATAGATATTTCCTTGATAATGTAGCTGGTTGGATTCTAGAGTTGGATAGAGGAGAAGGTATTCCGTGGAAAGGGAATTATTCGTCTTGGTTAGATCAAAAATCTAGCAGAATGGCTCTTGAAGAAAAAGTAGCTTCAAAACGCAGAAAAAACTTAGAGCGTGAGTTGGATTGGGTTCGTCAAGGTGCCAAAGGACGTCAAACTAAGCAAAAAGCACGTTTACAGAACTACGATAAATTGTTAAACGAAGATCAAAAACAATTAGACGAAAACTTGGAGATTTACATTCCAAATGGTCCACGTTTAGGAACCAATGTTATTGAAGCTAAAAATGTAGCTAAAGCTTTTGGAGACAAATTATTATATGATAATTTAAATTTTACGTTGCCACAAGCTGGAATCGTTGGGATTATTGGACCAAACGGAGCTGGTAAGTCTACTATTTTTAAAATGATAATGGGTGAGCAAGCTACAGATAGTGGTTCTTTTTCTGTTGGTGAAACTGTAAAAATTGCTTACGTAGATCAATCGCATTCTAATATTGATCCTAATAAATCTATCTGGGAAAATTTCGCTGATGGTCAGGAACTGATCATGATGGGCGGAAAACAAGTTAATTCTAGAGCATATTTGTCTCGTTTCAACTTTGGTGGTGGAGAACAAAACAAAAAAGTTTCGATGCTTTCAGGTGGAGAACGCAACCGTTTACACTTGGCAATGACTTTGAAGGAAGAAGGAAATGTACTTTTACTGGATGAGCCAACCAATGATTTGGACGTAAATACGTTAAGAGCATTAGAAGAAGGTCTAGAGAATTTTGCTGGTTGTGCTGTGGTAATTTCGCACGATAGATGGTTCTTAGATAGAATTTGTACGCACATTTTAGCTTTTGAAGGCGACTCTGAAGTGTATTATTTCGAAGGAGGTTTTACTGAATATGAAGAAAATAAAAAGAAACGTTTAGGTGGTGATTTAACTCCAAAACGTTTAAAATATAGAAAATTAATTCGCAACTAATTTTCTCCTATTTTATTGAAAAAGGCTGTCTATTTGGACAGCCTTTTTTATTGTAATAAATCTTTATGTAATTAATTAGATGAAGTTGCTTAACTTGTTTAAAATAAAACAATTAAGCGGCGTGTTCTAACTTAAAAATTTTGATTTATGAGCCTCTGTAGGCATCATACAACTTTCTTTTTTACCGTACCATTTGTATCTGTTTTTTGCAACATAATCATAAGCAATATTACTAAATGAAACAGGGAAAAATCCTAAAATACTTGCAAAAGTAAATACTCCTCCTAATTCCTTGGCAATTTCTAATGCTGCTTCTGCTTTGTAATAGTAAGCAACTCCTGGATGATACAAGATGATGCTATCCATTTTTTGCGAATCAATTCCTAAATAATTAGTGATCTCATGGCCTAAAGCAGATTGTAAAGCTACAAACCTAAAAACGTCTTTTGTATCATGCTTAATAATAAGCTGTACCGAGGTATCACACAAATTGCAAACGCCATCAAAGAGTATTATTTTTTTATTTTTTGGAAGATCTTGCATGTTGAAAAATCAGTTAAATTAGATTAATAAAAAATATAGAACAATTATTGTGTTGTTCCGCATGCATTTACTTTTTTCCTGCCTCAACAAATTCTAAAACATCTAAACTTGCTTTTGAAGTAAAAACACCATAATTGACTGTGGCTTTATTTTTTTCGATACTATCAATCGTTCCAATGGCTTTTCCGTCAAACATACGCACTCGATCGCCTACTTTTAGAACTGGTTTTGGCTTTTCAACCACTACTTTTTGTTTTTTCTCTTTCTTTTCTTTTCTGATTTCTTCTACCTGAACGGTTACTTCTTGGATGACTTCTTTCTTTTTTTCAATCTGCGCTTTTGTTTCTTTAGCAGTAGCTTTTTTACGCTTGGAATTTTCAATTTCAATAATTTTCAAAAACTCACCCAATAATTCTTTTTTATTTTTGTTGTTGAAATACTTTTCAGAAATGTCTTCAATCTTTTGTCCAATATAAATAGTCTTTTGATTGCTATCGTACAACTCTTGGTAACTTTCCAGTTTTTGCTTAATTTTTACGTTGATATTTTCCATTTTTTTGCCCTCTTCACGTGCTTTGCTTTCTTCTTCTTTTAGCGTTTGCGAAGTTTTTTCAAGCTTAGAGCGTTCCTTTTGTAAGGTGGCAATGGTTTTATCAAATCGGACTTTCCCAACTTCAATTTTCTTTTTGGCGCGATTAATCAAGCTAAAAGGAATTCCGTTTTTGAGTGCAACCTCAAAAGTAAATGAACTTCCTGCCTGACCCAGCACTAATTTATACAATGGTTCAAGTGTTTTCTCGTCAAAAAGCATGTTGGCATTCGTCGCAAAAGGTAATTCATTAGCAAGAATTTTCAAGTTCGAATAATGGGTTGTGATGATACCAAAAGCTTCTCTGTGGTAGAACTCCTCTAAGAAAATTTCAGCCAAAGCGCCTCCTAATTCAGGATCAGATCCAGTTCCAAATTCATCAATTAAAAACATAGTTTTTCTGTTGCATTTTTTCAGAAAGTAATTCATGTTTTTTAATCGATAACTATACGTACTTAAATGATTTTCAATAGATTGATTATCTCCAATATCAGTAAGGATTCTGTCAAATAAAAAGGTTTCACTGCGCTCGTGTACAGGAATCAACATACCAGATTGCAACATCAATTGTAATAAACCAACTGTTTTTAATGAGATGGTTTTTCCACCAGCATTAGGTCCTGAAATGACAATAATTCTATTTTCTTGTCCTAACTCAATGGTTTGTGGATGCGTTATTTCGTTTTTTTGCTTGTTATTTAGATACAAAATAGGATGAAAAGCATCTCTAAAATACAATCTGCGATCTTCAGTAATCGTTGGTAGAATTCCGTTTATTTTATTGGCATATTTGGCTTTTGCAGCAATAACATCGATGTCACTTAAGAAATCTTGATACTCAACCAATAAAGGCAAAAAAGGTCTGATTTGATTGGATAAAAGTTTTAGAATTCGGGTTATTTCCTCTTTTTCTTCATATTCTAGATTGCTCAATTCTCGGGAATATTGCAAAGTTGCTTCGGGTTCAATATACGCAATACTACCCGTTTTTGAACTGCCCATGATAGAGCCTTTTACTTTACGGCGGTACATGGCCAGAACAGCCAAAACTCTTCTGTTTTGTACAAAACTCTCTCTAATATCATCCAGGTAACCCAACGAATTATAGTGTGTCAGTGCTGTTCCAAAACTCTGATTTACTTTTCCGCGCACCGCATTCATACTCCTACGAATGTTCAATAAATCTGGCGAAGCATTGTCTTTTATTTCGCCGTATTTATCAACCACATCGTCAATCATGGTGATGATGTCTTTGGTCAATTCTACTTGATTAGCTCTATGATTTAAGTTTGGATAGTAGTCTTCGAATTTTTTTAAAAACTGCAATAAAAAATTCACGGTACTCGAAAGGCTTGCAATTTTTCTAAAACTACCTACTTCAAGAAAACTATCTTCAATAGCAAGAAATTTGATTTCGTGTGATATGGCTTCAAAACCGTGATTTGGGATGGCATTGTTATTTTGAAAAGACGAAACATACTCTGAGGTTTGCATTAAGGCTTGCATCAAGGTTTCTTTGTCTTTAAAAGGAGTTATTTCAAGTGCTTTTTCTTTTCCGATATCAGTATTGCAAATAGAAGAAATTGTTTCTAATACAGTTGGAAATTGTAAATCTTGTAATGTTTTTTCGGTAATGGAGATCATTTATGGTTCAGTCTTTTGAACTACAAAAATAGCTAATAGTTAAGACTATTTAACAGACTTTCACAAAGAATTAAATAATGTTTATAGCGTTTTATGGAGCTAGATTTCACGTAATTCAAAGTATCTTTGTGTTTTTAACGAAATCAAATGAAATACGATTTAAACCCTTCCTGGAAAGAAATTTTAAAAGATGAAATAACTAGGCCATACTTTAAAGAATTGATGCGCCATGTGGCATCAGAATACGAACAACATACCTGTTTTCCTCCTAAAGAATTGATTTTTGAGGCTTTTAACCAATGTTCTTTTGATGCTGTAAAAGTGGTAATTATTGGTCAAGATCCCTATCACGGAGTGGGCGAGGCTAATGGACTTTGTTTTTCGGTAGCTGATGGGGTGCGCATACCGCCATCATTAAGAAATATTTTCAGAGAAATGAGTGACGATTTAGGAACTGTCTTTTTGCCTACATCAGGGAACTTAGAGTCGTGGGCTCAACAAGGAGTTTTGTTGCTTAATGCTACTTTAACAGTGAGACAAGATAGCCCTAATAGTCATAAGGATTTAAAATGGAGTCAGTTTACTGATGCAGTAATTGAGTTCATCAATTTTGAAAAAGAAGGTGTTGTATTTGTACTCTGGGGCAGTTTTGCTCAAAAAAAAGGAGTGAAAATAGACCGAAACAAACACTTAGTTTTAACATCGGGTCATCCATCACCATTGAGTGCAAATCAAGGGAAATGGTTTGGCAATAAACATTTTAGTCAAGTGAATGATTATCTAGTAGCGAATAATAAAAAAGCTATTGTTTGGAATACCGAAAATTAGTCTGAGACAAGATGTTTAATTTTATTTGGTTGTTTTGCGTGACTGATGGTAGTGGAGCTCTTTTTAGGCGGGCTTTTTTGCCCGACTAGAAAAGCGGGAACGTACAGCAGGACCCGAAGCTTTTGCGTAGGGGCACGCCCAAAAAATGAATATGCTGAGAAAATTATTTTTTGATGATATCTTCTAGTATAGCTTTGTCACTGTAATTGATGATTTTTAAAACAACTTCTTGATTTTTGATTGTTTTGCCTTCAATGGTGTACATTTTTCCTTTTTTTACAATTAGGTTACTGTTGTCAAAATCAACATCACCGTATTGTAAAGAGTTTTTTATATCAGCGGTATCAATCCATTTTTGCGCTAGTATTGACGATGCTTTATCAGAGTAATAGAAAGGTTTGTTTCTCAAGTCATTTAAGACTCTCGCATTTGGGAAATAGTTGCAACGGGTGTCTTTTCCGCTGAAAACAAGGGCTACAAAAAAAAGTCCGATCACTAAACCAACTAAATAATAAGCAAAACGCTGAAAAAATTTCATAAAATATTTTTGTGCAAAGGTACTTGAAAAATTTCTTAAAAAACTATTAAATTTATATCGCTATGAGGCAAGTCAAACCAGTCTGCAATGGCGCTATTGGTGTGAATACCGTGGTACATATAAACTCCATTTTTTAAGCCTTTATCACAACGAATGGCGCGTTCGATGCCGCCATCTTCGGCAATTTTCATTAAGTAGGGTGAAATAATGTTGCTAATGGACAAGGAAGCCGTTTTTGAGTAACGAGACGGAATGTTAGGTACACAGTAATGCAACACATTATTCTTTATAAAGGTAGGTTTTTCATGTGAAGTCACTTCTGAAGTTTCAAAACAACCTCCAGTATCGATACTGACATCAACAATTACGGCTCCATTTTTCATGTGCTCTACCATTGTTTCTGACACTACCACGGGACATCTGTCTTTGCCTCTCATAGCACCAATGGCTACATCACAACGTCTTAAAGCTTTTAAAAGAGCTTTTGGTTGAATGGTTGAAGTAAAAATACGTTGGTTTAAATTGTTTTGTAATCTTCGCAATTTAGTGATAGAATTGTCAAAAACTTTGACACTAGCTCCAAGACCTATAGCTGTTTTTGCGGCAAATTCGCCAACAGTTCCAGCTCCTAAAATTACAACATCAGTAGGAGGAACTCCTGTAATATTACCAAATAACAAGCCTTTTCCAAGGTCATTAGTGATCATTAATTCGGCAGCAATTAGAATAGAGGCCGTACCGGCAATTTCACTTAATGATTTTACTGCAGGATAGGTGCCATCTTCATCTTTAATGTATTCAAAAGCTAATGCAATGATTTTCTTTTTCGATAAAGCTTCAAAATAGGCTTTTGTTCTCGTTTTAAGTTGAATGGCTGAAATTATGATCGTTTGCGGATTCATCATTTCAATTTCACTAAGTGTGGCAGGTTCAACTTTTAAAATCATGGGACATCCAAAAACTTTTTTGGTATCACTTGTTATTTCGGCACCAGCATTGCTGTATTCTTTGTCAGTATAACTAGAACTAAGCCCAGCTCCAGCTTCAATCATCACGCGATGTCCTTGAAAAGTTAAGGAGTTTACGGCATCGGGTGTAAGGCAAATACGTCGTTCTTGAAAACTAGTTTCTTTTGGAATACCAATAAAAAGTTCACTTCTATGTCTAGCAATCTCTAGCTTTTCTTCTTGTGGTAAAAGCTGCTGTTTGGTGAATGGCGTAGTAGTAATTGACATTTTTTTATGATGAATTAAGCGTCCAATTTACGTAAATTTTGCTAATTAAAGCACTACATTTTAGTAAATTAAAACTCAAATTTAAGCTATTATTTTTTCCATTTTGATATCGGCTCTTTCGTAAATTCCTGATTCGAGGGGAATTTCAGTAAAGCCAAACTTTTCATACAAGTGAATTGCTGATTTCAATTTTCTGTTAGAGTATAAAATGATTTTTTCTATTTCTTTTTCTTTTGCAATAGCAAAACAGTGTAGAATCAATTTTTTTCCTACACCCAATCCTTGCAATCCATCTGTTACCGCCATTTTACTCAATTCATAACAGCTGTTGTCTATTTTGATTAAGGAAACGGTGCCAATTATTGCATCGTTGTACTTGGCATAAAAAATCATTCCTCCTTTGTCAATAATTTCTTTTTTAGGGTCCGAAAGTACAATTTCATCTTTAGGCTCTACCTTAAAATATTTCTGCAACCATTCGAGATTTAAATCCTTTATTGGCGCTGCCAAATCATCAGAAAAAGGAATTATGGAAACCAAGTTATCTTGTAGCATACTTTTTTATGTCAAAGTTAATTTTCTAGTTCCATCTGCTAATGCAACGATATGGATCACAGAATGTGTTTCAGGAATTAAGTTTTCAATCTTTTCAGCCCATTCTATAAAACACCAATGCCCAGAGTACAAGTATTCATCAACACCCATATCAAGAGCTTCCTCTTCTTTGTTTACTCTATAAAAATCAAAATGATAAACTAGTTGATTTTGAGATGCTTCGTATTCATTAACTAAAGAAAAAGTTGGACTACTTGTAGCGCCTTGTACACCTAGTGATGTACAAAGTTGCTTGATTAAAGTAGTTTTTCCAACACCCATTTCACCGTGAAAAAGTATGACTTTATTCGGGTTCTGGGCAATAATTTGTTGTGCTACTTCTTCTAGCTGATCTATAGAAAAAATGATATCCATTCTGATAAAATTATTTAAAGTTGACAATTTAAGCTTCTGGTCTTAGACTGAAAACTGAGACTGATTGCTTTTTTACTTCGGATTAAAAACTAAAAACGGAATAATCATTTCTTCCAGAGAAATTCCTCCGTGTTGATATGTGTTTTTATAATAACTCACATAGTGATTGTAATTGTTAACGTAAGCTAAAAACAAATCACTTTTTGCAAAAATAAACGAACTACTCATATTAATAGCAGGTAAGCCAATATTTTTTGGATCTTTTACAGCATAAACATCTTTGTATTCGTACGTAAGGCTTCTGCCTGTTTTATATCTCAGATTAAGACTCGTATTTTTATCCCCCACAACCTTTGATGGGTTTTTTACATTTATAGTACCGTGGTCTGTAGTGATAATTAATTTGAAGCCCATTTTTTGTGCCTGCTGAATAATTTCTAGCAAAGGCGAATTTTTAAACCAACTTAATGTCAAAGAGCGATAGGCTTTATCATCAGATGCTAATTCTTTCACCACGTCCATTTCTGTTTTGGCATGCGATAGCATATCCACAAAATTATAAACAATGGTAACTAAATCATTGTCTTTTAAAGCTTTGAAACTTTCAGCTAATTTTTTGCCACCAGCAAGACTCGTAATTTTAAAATAATCTTCTTTAATATTAAGTCCTAATCGCTTGATTTGTGCGGTCAAAAATTCGGCTTCAAACAAGTTTTTACCGCCTTCTTCAGGATCGTTTTTCCAATATTGTGGAAACTGTTTTTCCATATCTAACGGCGTTAAACCCGAGAAGATTGCGTTCCTTGCATACTGCGTGGCAGTTGGTAAAATAGAGTAGTAGGGAACCTCTTTTTCTAATTTATAGTAATTACCTACCACCGTTTCAAAGGTTTTCCATTGGTCGTAGCGCAAGTTGTCAATCACAACAAATAAAATAGGCTTGTCTTTTTTCTTTAGTTCCGGTAACACGAGCTCCTTAAATAAGGTATGCGATTGTATTGGTCGGTCAGCATCGGTAACACTGGCGATTTTTTTAGGCATCGGTGCAAACCAATCTTCGTAATTGCGCTCTATAAACTTACCAAACTGCGAGTTGGCTTCCACTTTTTGAGATTCTAAAATTTGAATCATCCCTTGATCATCTATGTTTTCTAACTCAAGTTCCCAAAAAATCAATTTTTTATACAACTCTATCCAATCTTCAAAGGAATTTACCATACCCATTTCCATCGCTATTTTGCGAAACTCTTTTTGATAATCGAGTGTTGTCTTTTGAGAAATCAATCGCGAATGATCTAAGTTTTTCTTCAAACTCAGTAAAATTTGGTTTGGATTTACGGGTTTGATTAAATAATCTGCAATTTTAGACCCAATCGCTTCTTCCATGATATACTCTTCCTCACTTTTTGTAATCATAATCATAGGAATTGCTGATTTCTTTTCTTTCATTTCTGAAAGTGTTTCTAATCCGCTCATTCCAGGCATATTTTCATCCAAAAACACAATGTCAAAATTGTTTTCTTCAAATATAGCAATCGCATCTAATCCATTGTTACAGGTAGTAACCTCGTAGTTTTTCTTTTCTAGAAATAATATATGTGGTTTCAAAAGGTCAATTTCATCATCAACCCAAAGTATTTTTATCGCGTCCATAACTGTGTCAAATTTTGTTGAATAATAGGTAATCAAAGTGCCAAATTACATCATTTTGCCACTCCAATCTACTAATATTTTGATAAAATTTTAAGACATCTACTGGTAAACTAATCCATTCATTTTTTTTCATTTTCTCATTGGGCGTGCCCCCAAGTTCCGTAAACTCCACTTGGGTCAGGCTGTGCGCTGTATCTTTGCTTTTTTAAAGAAAAAAAGCAAAGGATGCCGCTTCCATCCTTCACGCAAATCACATTTTGAAATGAAAAATTTCCATTAATACTACTGAAATACAATATATCTATTCCTTTTTTAGTTAATTGAATTATATAAAGGAAGTTTTTTATGCTAAACTTTAATAAAAAATTAGGACTATCATTGTGTTATTAATACACTTTTGTTTACTAAATTGTAATTAGAAATAATTTTATTTTCAAAAACATTAAATATCACCCTAACTCATTGTTAATTAAAAAAGTACTACCATGACCCAAGATTTTATAACTATCGACAAAGAAGCAATTGCTGCACTTAAATTCCCTAATACTGATGTTTTAGAGGATAATGACCAAATAAAAATGAGAATTAGCGAAGTCAACAGAGCGTTATCATTAGGAAACCTGGAACATTCTAAAATAAAAATATTTTTTGAAGATGTTGAATCAAAGAAAGTAGTTGATACCACGGTTTGGGCTGTAACGGACAAAAATATCATTTTGAAACAAGGAGTTATGATCCCGATTCACAGAATTCATAAATTATTTTAAAAAAAAGAAACTATGCGAAACAAAATTTTTAAAATCTAAAACAAGGTGCTATTAATTTTGTTTCGCGTTTCAATCAATTTGTAAAAAGTTGTTGTAGCGTAAATGATAGTTAATATGTACCTTTGATACTCATTTATGCCAACAAAATTCCTATGAATTCCTCCTTGTTTTACAGTCTTTTACAGAGAAAATTTCCATTTCAGCCCACTTACAAACAAGATGTTTTTTTTCAAAAAATAGCTATTTTTTTGACTGAAACAGAGAATAGAACCATTTTTGTACTCAAAGGATATGCAGGAACAGGAAAAACTACTGTGATATCAACTATTGTTAACAGCTTAATAGACATTAATAAAAAATATGTTTTGCTTGCCCCAACAGGTCGTGCAGCTAAAGTGATTGCTAATTATTCTGAGAAGCCCGCTTTTACAATTCATAAAAAAATCTATTTTCCTAAAAAATCTTCTGGTGGGGGAGTATCTTTTACTTTACAACCCAACAAACACAAAAACACCATTTTCATCGTCGATGAAGCTTCGATGATCTCGGATACGAATTCAGATTCTAAGTTGTATGAAAACGGTTCCTTGTTAGATGATTTGATTTCCTATGTTTATTCAGGTGCGAATTGCAAAATGATTTTATTAGGAGATACGGCTCAGTTGCCTCCGGTGAATTTGGATATCAGCCCAGCCCTTGATATTCGAACGCTTGGAATGAATTACGATAAAGAAGTTGAACATATCGAACTAGACGAAGTCATGCGTCAAGAGGAAAACTCTGGTATTTTATTCAACGCCACAGAATTGCGCGAAGTACTCAAAGAATCTTTTATCACTGATTTTAAATTCGATCTCAAAAAATTCAAAGACATTGTACGTTTGACAGACGGCTACGATATTCAAGACGCCATCAACTCTGCCTACAGTAATTACAGCATTGAAGATACCGCATTTATTGTGCGCTCTAATAAAAGAGCCAATCAATACAACGAACAAATTCGCACCAAAATTCTGGACAAAGAAAGTGAACTATCCACAGGAGATTTTTTAATGGTGGTGAAGAACAATTATTTTTGGCTAAAGGATTCTGACCAGGCAGGTTTTATCGCCAATGGTGATATTATCGAGGTGCTCGAAATTTTTAGCATCAAGGAGTTGTACAGCTTCAAATTTGCCAAAGTAAAAATCAGAATGGTGGATTATCCAGATCAAAAACCAATTGAAACTGTTTTGCTTTTGGACACCATTAAAAGCGAATCTCCTTCGCTTACTTACGAAGAATCAAACCGACTTTATCAAGAAGTTTTGAAGGATTATGAGGGCGAAACTAAATTCAAACAATTCCAAAAAGTAAAAGCCAATGAATATTTTAATGGTTTGCAGGTGAAATTCTCATACGCCATTACATGTCATAAATCACAAGGAGGGCAGTGGAATACTGTTTTTATAGAGCAACCTTATTTGCCAGATGGTATTAACCGTGATTACATTAGATGGTTGTATACGGCCATGACACGTGCCAAAAATAAATTGTACTTAATTGGTTTTAAGGATGATAGTTTTGTGGAGTAAATTCAAAAAGTATGAAACAACGAATTGCACATGTTGCCTTGCTAGTTCCGGATTACGACCGTGCCATCGCTTTTTTTACCCAAAAATTAAACTTTGATTTAATCGAAGATACCGTTTTGAATCCAGAGAAACGATGGGTTTTAGTATCGCCAAAAGGAACTTCTGGTTTTAGTTTGCTTTTAGCGAAAGCCAGTAATCAAATTCAAAAAGACAGCATTGGCAATCAATCTGGTGGTCGTGTATTTTTATTTTTAGAAACAGACGATTTTGAGCGAGATTACCGCAACTTGTGCCAGCACAACATTACAATTGTTAGAGAACCTGTAACTGAAAGCTACGGAAAAGTAGCCGTTTTTGAGGATGATTTTGGTAATTTATGGGATTTGATCGAACGAAAAGTGAACTAAAACAGAGGGAGTAATGAATACTATAAACGATTTACATAAAATTTCAGGCTCTTTTTCAAACACCGAAAAAATGCCAGTGTTGTTTCTTGGTCATGGAAGTCCCATGAATGCTATTGAAGAAAATCAGTTTGTAACAGGATTTCGGAATTTAGCCAAAACACTGCCACAACCCAACGCTATTTTGTGTATTTCGGCGCATTGGTTTACCAACGGAACCAAGGTTACAGCAATGGAAATGCCACGAACAATTCATGATTTTGGAGGTTTTCCGCAAGCACTATTTGATGTACAATATCCCGCTAAGGGTAGTCTTGAATTAGCATTAGATACTAAACAATTATTGACTCCGATAGCGGTTGAACTCGATGAACATTGGGGATTGGATCACGGTGCTTGGAGTGTTATTAAACATTTATATCCACAGGCCAATGTTCCTGTAATTCAGTTAAGTATCGATTATACAAAACCAGCGCAGTACCATTTTGATTTGGCACAAAAATTAAGTGCTTTACGTACGAAAGGAATTTTGATTGTAGGAAGCGGAAATATTATTCACAATTTGAGATTAGTCGATTTTCCAAATTTAGATAAAGATAATTACGGTTACGATTGGGCAATAGAAGCTCGTGAAACTATCAACTCGCATTTATTAGACGGAAATTTTCAACCACTCTTAGATTTTGAAAACCAAAGTAAGGCGCTTCAATTAGCAATCCCAACTCCAGAACATTATTTGCCTTTGATTTATACTTTGGGTTTAAAAGGAAAACAAGAAGAACTCAGTTTGTTCAATGATAAATTATTAGGAGGATCGCTGAGTATGACTTCGGTAAAAATAATGTAACATTGGCAAACCAAACCAATCAAAACCAACTCTAAAATAGCACGAAATAATTTCATCCTTAGTTTCAATGATGTATTTTTGTCGGCAAACATTTACAACCACATGAAAATAATAGCAGTTATTCCCGCACGTTACGCCTCTACACGATTTCCCGCTAAACTGATGCAAGATCTTGGAGGGAGAACCGTAATCCTAAGAACCTATCAAGCAGCCATAAACACGAAATTGTTTGATGATGTATTTGTAGTGACAGATTCCGATTTAATTTATGACGAAATTATTTCTAATGGTGGAAAAGCTATTAAGAGTGTCAAGGAACATGAATCTGGAAGTGATCGAATTGCCGAAGCAGTCGAAAATCTAGATGTTGATATTGTGATTAATGTACAAGGTGACGAACCCTTTATTGATGCCGAACCGCTTGCAAAAGTTATTGAAGTTTTTAAAAACGATTTGGATAAAAAAGTAGATTTAGCTTCGTTAATGCGCGAAATTACTAATCAAGAAGATATCAATAATCCAAATAATGTTAAGGTTGTAGTAGATCAAAACGGATTTGCTTTGTATTTCTCCCGATCTGTAATTCCTTATCCACGAGAACAAAATGTAGGTGTTAGATACATGCAACACATTGGTATTTATGCTTTTAGAAAACAAGCTTTGTTAGATTTTTATAGTCTACCAATGCAATCTTTGGAAGCATCCGAAAAACTAGAGCAATTGCGCTATCTTGAATTTGGCAAACGAATCAAAATGGTCGAGACCACACACGTAGGTATTGGGATTGATACTCTTGAAGATTTAGAAAAAGCCAGAAAAATGCTTTAATATAATGAGTTGCTACGCTAATTTTTCAATTACAATGAGTTCGTTGTGAATTTCAATTCGGGGAATAGTCCTAATTTGAAATTGCGGATGGACAAAATCAGAAATATATTTTTTATTTCTATTATTCTGATCATCGTTCAAAATCATGGTATTAAATAGAATAAAACCTTTTGAATTAATGAGATAACAAAGCCTATTGGTAAAAAAAGTTTCAAATAAAAAATTAGGCATGGTCGTGTCTTGAAATATATCAATGATGATTAAATCGTATTTTTCTTTAGTTTTTAACACAAATTCAAAAGCGTCGTCGATTATAATTTCTAGATTTTCAACTTCATTCAATTTGAAATAGGTATTTGCAATTTGAATAATTTCGGGATCTATCTCAACTCCAGTTAGTTTACCTTTAAATTTTACTTCGTCAACTAATGTTTTAACAACACTTCCTCCTGCAACACCTAGAATTAAAATGCGTTCCATTTTTACTATTTTTTCAAAACCAATACTTTTTAATCCGAGTCTTAAAATACGCTGTAAACTACCATAAGAGTAGTTCGCATTTTTTGAATCTAAAACCAATTCTCCGTTTGCCCAAGTAACTTCAATTGACTTGCTGTAGGTTGATTTTGTTTCAAAAATTTTAACAGGAATTAAATAGCTCAATATTTTTTTGATCATTACGAATGGTTTTAACCAAAAATAAGTTTTTTATCATTTATTTTGTCACAAAATCTAAGTAATGAAAAAAATAATATACCAATTCCTGTTTTTTAAACTAATGGGTTGGAAAATAGTAGGCGGAATAGATCCTAATTTAAAAAAGTGCGTCATGATGGTTATGCCACACACTAGCGCACATGATTTTTACTTGGGCATTTTTACAAGAGGAATTACGGGACTTGAAATGAATTGGGTAGGTAAAAAAGAGCTGTTTCGATTTCCACTCGGAATATATTTTAGATATATGGGCGGGGAACCACTGGATAGAAGTGGAGGGTTGAACAAAGTGGATTCAATAGCTGCCATATTTGATAAAAAAGATACTTTTAGATTAGCTGTGGCACCAGAAGGGACTCGTAAAAAGGTAAGTGAATTAAAAACGGGATTTTATTATATTGCTTTAAAAGCTAATGTTCCTATTGTTCCAGTTTCTTTTGATTTTGGGAGAAAACAAGTTCATTTAGGACAACCGGTTAAGCCGTCTGGCAATATTGAGCAAGACTTAACAATATTGAAAGAACACTACAAAGGAGTTTTGGGTAAAATTCCCGAAAATGGACTTCAATTCTAAATCTAAAATTAGAAATTGATACTAATTTAAAAGATTAAAAAAATAAATGCTTTTCTAGAGTTTCTTGAGAAGCATTTTTATTTTGGAGTATATTGTTTAAAGGTGCCGTTTTTATAAAAAATCATGATTGTTTCAATTTCTTCCTGATCTGAATCAGTTTTACTTTTCGTAGGAAATGGAATTTCTGAAATTATGTTAGGAATAGGAGGTGTAAAGTCAGTAAACAAATCGGCAGTGGAACTATTGCTTTTTACTTCAGTATCAAAATTTGAACTTTTTTTATTTTCTTTAATATTTAAATTAGTTGTATCAACTTCTGGTAATTTAGGAAAACTTCCTTTACCGTTAAGAATCCAATAGAGATCAACTTCGGGAAAAACATCTAAAATTTTTAAGATAAAATCCAAACTGGGTTTGTTTCTTCCAGAGAGGAGGTGAGACAGGCTAGAACGTTGCACACCTATTTTATCTGCAAATGAAGAGGCATTAAGTCCGTAATAATCCAATATAATTTCTAACCTTTTAATAAAATCTTCGATGTTTACCATTGTGAATTACATTTAAATTATATCTATTTACAAATGTAACAAATATAAGTGAATAAAGGGTAAATTAGGTCTAAAAAGAATTCAAAATAACCATTTGTATTAAAGTAATAGTGTTTTAAAAGCAACCTAAGTACTTAATAATATGTATTTTAATAATCTTTAACTAAAGTTAATTCTTTTGTTTACAAACATATCTTATAGGAGTCTTTTTTAAGAAATAAAAGTGTTTACAATATTAAAAATAACTACTTTTTGTTTGTTTACAATTGTAATTTTAAAGATGTTTACTTTTGTAAATTAAATAGTAATTATGAATTTAGAAGCTTTACATAGTCACAACGTAGTTCAATCAATTAAAGGGAGATATATAACACTTGATCAGATTGAACATATCTTAACAGATTTTAATACTTCAAACGAATTGGCCGTTATTGGTAAGTCCGTTTTAGATAAACCTATTTATTCCTATACAATTGGTAGAGGTAAAATTAAAATTTTCCTTTGGTCACAAATGCACGGGAATGAAAGTACAACTACAAAAGCATTGCTTGATTTTTTGTGTTTTTTAAAAAGCGATGACCATTTAGCGTTACAAATGTTAGACAACATCACTTTTTTATGTTTACCGATGTTAAATCCTGATGGAGCGCAGGCGTACACCAGAGAAAATGCAAACGGTATTGATTTAAATAGAGATTCTCAACTTTTATCTCAGCCAGAAAGTATAATTTTGAGAAACGTTTTTGAAGCTTTTAAGCCTGATTATTGTTTTAACCTGCATGATCAAAGAACTATTTTTGGAGTAGATGAAAGTGGTCAGCCAGCTACATTGTCTTTTTTAGCCCCATCTTTTAATGAATCTCGTGAAATCAATGAATGCAGGCTGAAAGCAATTGACTTAATTGCTACTATTAATGAAGGTATGCAGCAGTTTTTGCCGGGTCGAATAGGTAGATTTGACGATTCTTTTAATATCAACTGTATTGGTGATACTTTTCAGTTTTTAGGAGTTCCTACGCTTTTATTTGAAGCAGGTCATTTTCCTAACGACTATGAAAGAGAATTATCACGAAAATTTGTCTTCATGTCTTATGTTTTAAGTTTTAAAGCGCTCAGCGAAAACGATATAGTTAGCAACGGAATTAGTAAATATTTGAATATTCCTCAAAATAAAGTCGTTTTTTATGATTTTATATATAAAAATATCAAAATAAATTATGATGGTATCGAAAAAATAACGAATTTTGCGGCACAATATAAAGAAGAAATTGTTGGTAATCAGCTGTTTTTTAATGCTTATTTTTCTAAAATAGACGAATTGGAAAATTATCATGGTCATTATGAGTATGATGCAAATGGAGCAAAATATTCTGACAATACAGGATTTTTGCCTATTTTGAATCAAAAAGCCGATTTTTATTTAGATAATAACATAAAATTTGTTAATGGAATGATAAATATTTAATATTTTTCTCTTTTTATTGTTTTTATGTATAATTTTATGCTTTGTTAAAGCAATTAATAATGTTAATTAGAGAGTTATGAGTAAATTTCGTTTAGATGAAGTAGATCACCAGATTTTAGATATGTTGATAGACAACACAAGAGTACCTTTTACAGATATTGCAAAAAAACTATTGATATCAGCGGGTACTGTTCATGTTAGAGTAAAAAAAATGGAGGATGCAGGAATCATCATGGGTTCTTCACTTGTGCTGGACTATGATAAGTTAGGCTACTCTTTTATAGCATATGTAGGTGTATTTTTGAACAACACTTCTCAAACAAAATTCGTTTTAGAACGTATAAATGAAATTCCATTTGTAACGGTTGCATCTGTAACTACTGGAAAATTTAATATTTTTTGCAAAATAAGAGCTAAAGATACTAAACATGCTAAGGATGTCATTTTTATGATTGATGATATTGACGGAGTTTACCGTACAGAAACTATGATCTCTCTTGAAGAAAGCATCAATGATAAGAAGCGCTTAATGCATACCATATTCAAAAACATGTAATTCTTGAATGCGCTGTAATTAAATACAACCTCAAGTTTATTCTTGGGGTTTTTTTATGAAAAATTAACTAAACCAACCACTTTAGACTATGTATACTTTACCTAAAATAGAACGTTTTAATCAAGATGTTTTATCTAAATACCATATTTACAATAGTGTTTTTATTACTTTACCTTTTCACTCTATAGATAATACAGGAGTGTTATTACCGCTTTTTACAGATATATGTGATACTGGTTTTAAAAAACAAGAAACTCCTAAAGAAATTGTTGATTTTTTTACGGATCGATACTTACACAATGCCTCTGAGCAAGAGAAAATTGATATTATGTTTCGTTTTATTCAATACATTGAACGACAGATTGTACTTTTTGATGCCATTGAAGACGCTGCATTTCCGGTTGTGAACAACATGGAGGGAATTGGTTCGTTGAGGGATATCAAGGAAAAATCAGATGCGAAGGATAATGAAGATGATTTAGTTGAATTCTTGGAGAATTTTAATGTTAGAACAGTTTTAACGGCTCATCCTACTCAATTTTATCCTGGAGCAGTGCTTGGAATAATTAATGATTTAACCGAAGCTATTCGTAAAAATGATCTTCTTGATATTAAACAATTATTAGCCCAATTAGGAAAAACTCCTTTTATTCAAAAAGACAAACCTAGCCCATTTGATGAAGCTGTAAGTTTGATTTGGTTTTTAGAAAACGTTTTTTATCAAACCTCTGGTGAGATTGTCCAGTACTTGCAAAAAAATATCTTTAATTCTAATTCTATAAAAAATCCTTTAATAAAATTAGGGTTTTGGCCTGGGGGCGACCGTGATGGCAATCCATTTGTAACTACTGAGATTACTTTGAAGGTGGCTGAACGTCTAAGAACTTCTATTTTAAAGTGTTATTACATCGAGATTAGAAATTTAAAAAGAAAGTTAACGTTCTCTGGTGTAGATACTTTGATTACTGAACTTGAACAAAAACTATATCGTTCTGTTTTTTATTCTAAAGGTGATATTTTTATTACGCTTGAGGACTTTAATTCGCAATTGCTAAAAATCAAACAAATAATCATTGAGCAGCACCAATCCTTATATTTGGACGAATTAGATGCTTTGCTGATTAAGTTGAACTTATTTGGTTTTCATTTTGCTACGTTAGACATTAGACAAAATAGTAAAATTCATGATGCTGTTTTTAGTGATATCGTTGATTACTATCATCAAATAGAATCGACTATTTTTCCAAAAAACTACAAAAATCTTTCTGAGACTGAAAAGATTTCAGCTTTAGAAACTATCAAAGGAAATTTAGATTCAAAAGTATTTCAAAATGAAATTACCCAATCTACGTTAGAATCAATTAATGCTATTCGTGTTATACAATCAAATAATGGCGAATTTGGAGCAAACCGTTATATCATAAGTAACAATGAAAGTGCGCTAAATGTTTTAGAAACCTTGGCCATGTTTCGATTGAGTGATTGGGAAAATCCTACTGTTGATATTGTTCCTCTTTTTGAATCAGTTGATGATTTGCAAAATGCTGATGTAATAATGGAAAAATTATACACCAATACCATTTATGCTGAGCATTTGAAAAACAGAAACTATAAGCAAACTATTATGCTTGGTTTTTCTGATGGTACAAAAGACGGTGGTTATTTAATGGCAAATTGGAGTATTTATAAAGCAAAGGAAATGCTTACGGATATTTCGAGAAAATACAATATTAAAGTTATTTTCTTTGACGGTAGAGGCGGACCTCCAGCTCGTGGTGGAGGAAAAACGCATAAGTTTTACGCTTCATTAGGACCAAATATTGAGAACAATGAAATTCAAGTTACTGTTCAAGGTCAGACAATTAGTTCTAATTTTGGAACCTTAGACTCTTGTCGATACAATTTAGAAAACTTATTGAGTGCCGGAGTGAGTAATCAAGTTTTTGATAAAAATCAAAACGAATTATCCATTAATGACAAGGAGATTTTAAATCAATTGGCAAATTTGGGGTACGAAAAATATTTAAGTTTTAAAAATCACCCTCATTTTATTCCTTATTTAGAGGAAATGAGTACGCTAAAATACTATGCTAAGACTAATATAGGGAGTCGTCCAGCTAAGAGAAGTAAATCGGCACAGTTAGATTTTGCAGATTTACGAGCTATTCCGTTTGTAGGTTCTTGGAGCCAATTGAAGCAAAATGTACCTGGTTTTTTCGGAGTAGGTTCTGCATTAAAACACTTTGAAGATTCAAATCAATGGGATAAAGTACAAGATTTATATGACAATTCTTTGTTCTTTAAAACATTACTAGAAAACAGCATGATGGCACTGGCAAAATCGTTTTTTCCTTTAACAGCTTATATGAAAAAGGACCCCAAATTTGGACCTTTTTGGCAAATTATTTATGACGAATTTTTAGAAACAAAACGATTATTATTAAAAATTGCGGGTCATAAAGAGTTAATGGAAAATTACCCTGATGGTAAAGCATCAATTCAAATAAGAGAACGTATTGTACTGCCATTGTTGACAATACAACAATATGCATTATTAAGAATAAATGAATTGAATAAAGAGTCGCAACCAAACGACGCTTTAATTAAAGTATACGAGAAAATAGTAACCCGTTCTTTATTTGGAAATACAAACGCCAGTAGAAACTCAGCTTAAACAATACAGATATGAAATCAACACAATTACCAATTAATGAATATGCAGCCTTTTATGCTCCATACATACAAGCCTTAGGAGAGGTAGATCTTATTGAAGAACTAGAAATTTCATTACATGACTTTATTAAATTTGTTCAAAACATTCCTATGGATAAGTTTGACTACAGGTATGCTGATGGGAAATGGGATATTAAAGAAATTATTCAACATGTAATTGATACGGAACGTATTTTTGCATACAGAGCCTTACGAATCTCTAGAAACGATCAAACGCCTTTACCTGGTTTTGATGAAAATACCTATGTTATCAATACTGAGGCTACCAAAAGAAGCATTCAAGAATTACTTACAGAATTATCGGCAGTGCGCCATTCTAATTTATTGTTTTTTAAAAGCTTAAGTCCTGATCAATTTCAAAGAATTGGAACTGCATCTAACTCAGCAATATCAGTTAGAGCAATTGGGTTCATTATGATTGGTCATCAAAAACACCATCAAAAAGTTTTCGAAGAAAGATATTTATAATGTATTAAAAACAAGTTGACCAAATTTTAAGTTTATTATCAAACGACATAGTATTTGCAGGACTTGTAGAAGGCATCACATAATACGTGATGCCTTTTATTTGTCCAAATTTCTTCAAAAAGTACTTATGACTTTCTTTTCCGTTGAATACAATTGTTGTTATCGATGGAAATTGTGCAAATAAGGTTTCAAAATCATTCATTTCGTGATTCTTTATGTGAATATCCAAACTTCCGTTTCTATCACAACTTTTTAAAACATCCCAAAGCCCTATGTTACTCTCTTGCAGTACTTGTATTTTTTGCTCAAATTCTTCCGTTGCTGGAAAACTATTTAGTACCCTAAACATTATTTTCCAAAAATGATTTCTTTGATTCGCATAATATTCTTGCTTTTCTAATGAAGCTATTCCAGGCATAGTTCCTAGAATTAAAATTTGAGTCTGTGCATTTACAAAAGGCGGGAATGAATGAATCATATAAAATTTTAAAGTACTGAATTTTCTTTTTCTAAAATTGCCAATCCTAATCTGATTTTCCCATAATCTAGTTTTTCTTCAAAGTAATCAAAATAGGGTTTCAATGTACTTGGTGCTTCTAGTTTGGTTTTGGCCACGGCAATTTCTATAACTTCATCATCAGATATAAATGGAGTTAAATCAATGTCCTTGCCGTCAACAAAAAGTTTTGCTAAATGGGACATAATCGTACTTAAACCCAGTTTTCTTTTTTGAGCAATTTCTTCAACTGATAATCCTTGTTGGTACAGATCAAAAGTTTCTTTGTATGTTGTTGCCTCTTTTTTCTTTCTAACCCCTTTGGCTTTTTGAAAATCAAGTATCGCTTGTATAAAAGCAGCACCGTATTTTTCTAATTTAGCTTTACCAACGCCATCTATGGCTAGTAATTCATTCTCACTTGTAGGTCTTTCGGTTTCCATTTGGCGTAAAGCCGCATCACTAAAAATCACATAGGCTGGAACTGATTCTTCTTTAGAAATTTCGTACCGCAATTTCCTTAAATTTTCAAAAAGAGAATTTGCTACAGTTTTGCTTTTACTTACTTTAGTTTCTTGTTTTTCTGCATTTATTTTTTGAACAGCCGTTAATTGTACCTTTTCATTATCGAATAATACTTTTTTTGCCAAAGTGGTAAGTCTAATCTTGTTTTGCTTATGAAATGCAATTTCACAATAGCCCAAGTTGATTAACTGAATTAAGTATTGGTTCCAATCGTACCAAGATTGATCAGAACCTACACCATAGGTTTTCAAATTTTGGTATTCTTTTTCAAAAATATACGCATTTTTGGATCCTCTTAAAAAATCAATAATTACCGGTAAAGGCTCTAATTCTTGCAATCGAACTATAGCAGAAAGTGCTTTTTGAGCCAGAACAGTTCCGTCAAAAAATAATGGTGGATTTTTACAAATATCACAATTTCCACAATTTTCGGATACTAATTCACCAAAATAGGATAATAGTATTTTTCTTCGGCAGCTTAGTGCATCGGCATATTGCTTCATGCGTTCCAGTTTTGCTAGTTGCACTTCGGCGTTTAATCCTTGTGATGCAAATTTTTGAAGTTGAATAACGTCTCCATAGCTTTCAAACATAACTGTTTCTGATGGTAAACCATCTCTACCTGCGCGGCCAATTTCTTGATAATAGCCTTCAATGTTTTTAGGCAAATTATAGTGAATAACCCAGCGCACATTCGATTTGTCAATGCCCATTCCAAATGCAACAGTAGCGCAAATGATATTGCAATCGTCATTTATAAATTCATCTTGTGTTTTAGAACGAACGGAACTATCTAAACCAGCATGATAAGCTTTAGCATGAATGCCATTTTTTTTAAGTTTTTCGGCAAGTTCCTCGGTTGTTTTCCTGCTCAAGCAGTATATTATTCCAGCTTCATTTGGTTTATCTTGTATAAATTCTATAATTTGTTGTACTCGATCAAGAGCGGGACGAACCTCTAAGCTTAAATTTTTCCTATCAAAAGAAGCAACAAACAATTTTGGATTTTTTAAATTTAATTGATTGCTAATGTCTTTTCGAGTTGCTTTATCGGCTGTGGCGGTCAAGGCCAAAATAGGAGTGGAGGGAAACCTGTTTTTTAAATATCCCAAATTAGTATAAGCAGGTCTAAAGTCATGTCCCCATGATGAAATACAATGTGCTTCATCAATTGCAATCAAATTAATAGTTAAGGTATTAAAGAGATTGTCTAAAAAAGACAAGCTTTCCGGTGCAACATAAACCAGTTTAATAGTATTTGATTGCAAACGCTCCGAATAAAAGTTCCTTTCACTTTCTGATTGACTGCTATTAATAAAGCAAGCTTCAATTCCATTAGCTTTTAAACTATCCACTTGATCTTTCATCAAAGCTATCAAAGGTGAGATAACGATTGTAATCCCCGGAAAAAGTAGCGCCGGTAATTGAAAACAAATTGATTTACCGCCACCTGTAGGCATAATTGCTAGCGTATCTTGTCCTGAAAGAATGCTATTAATTATGTCTTCTTGATTTGGTCTAAATTTTTCAAATCCAAAACTTTCTTTTAGTTTAGCGTGTAATACATCTTGGGTCATTTGTTAAAATAGTTACATTCTTATAAGTAATAAAAAAAGGAACTCTTATGTGAGTTCCTTCTGTATCAATAGGTTGAAAATAAGAATTAATTAATCCTCATCTTCTTCATCATCCTCGTCTGCAAAATCTTTAGAATCGATGTCATCTTCATCATCGTCATCACCTAAATCAGTATCTGGCTTGTCAATTACTTCGTCATCATCATCGTCATCGATGTCGTCATCTAGGTCCAAACCTTTTATTGGCTCAACCACGTCATCAATCATCATTTCATCATCTTCATCATAATTTTCAATTCTATCAGCTAGTTTAGTACTTACTTTTACTAAATAGATTGTGTCTTCAGTACGAACTTCTACTGCTTCTACCAATTCATTTTTAGCGTTTCTAAAACTAATAATGTTTGAATCATCATAACCATCTGGAAACTTCTCTACCAAAAGGTTTAAAATTTCATTGGTAAGTTTTGCGTAATCAACTATTACTCTTTTCATAAATATTCTATAGATCTAATAAATAAGCGAAAATTAAAGGTGCTACAATTGTAGCGTCTGACTCGATGATAAATTTAGGAGTTTTAATATCTAGTTTACCCCAAGTAATTTTTTCATTTGGTACTGCTCCTGAATACGATCCGTAACTTGTAGTTGAATCAGAAATTTGACAGAAATAGCTCCAAAAAGGGACATCATGCATTTCCATGTCTTGATATAACATTGGCACCACACATATAGGAAAATCTCCTGCAATACCTCCACCAATTTGAAAAAATCCTATTCCATTTGAACTGTTTTTTGGGTACCAGTCTGATAGGTAAACCATATATTCAATTCCGGATTTCATAGTAGAAGCTTTTAATTCCCCTTTTATAACATATGAAGCAAAAATGTTACCCATAGTACTATCTTCCCAACCTGGAACAATAATAGGTAAGTTTTTTTCGGCAGCAGCATACATCCAGCTGTCTTTTAGATCAATTTCATAGTACTCTTCTAATACTCCAGAAAGTAGCATTTTATACATGAATTCATGCGGAAAATAACGTTCTCCTTTGTCATCGGCATCTTTCCAAATTTTGTAAATATGCTTTTGTAGACGTCTAAAAGCTTCATGTTCTGGTATGCACGTATCCGTAACACGGTTTAGTCCTCTTTCTAATAAATCCCATTCATCTTGAGGAGTTAAATCTCGGTAGTTTGGAACTCTTTCGTAATGAGAATGTGCTACTAGATTCATGATATCCTCTTCAAGATTAGCTCCTGTGCACGAAATGATATGCACTTTATCCTGGCGAATAATTTCAGAAAATATTTTTCCAATCTCGGCAGTACTCATCGCACCAGCCATGCTCACCATCATTTTTGCACCATTGGCTAATTGTTGTTCATATGCCTTAGCCGCGTCAACTAAAGATGCAGAATTGAAATGCAAATAATGCTTTTCTATAAACTGACTGATTGGTCCTTTGCTCATTTTTATTTTTATTTTAATACTGCTTGTAAATTTGTGTCAATTATTTCAAATGTAACGATTTTTTAAATTCGAAAATTGAAAATGTTAATTTTATTTCCGGTCGTATCCTAATATTTTTAGGACATCTTCAGAGGTTTGTTGTTCTGAAAATACTTCGGTTGCTAAGATCCCGTTTTCATCTCTATCTATTAATATATGCTTCGGTTGCGGAATTAAGCAATGGTGTAAACCTCCATAACCGCCAATAGTTTCTTGATAAGCTCCGGTGTTGAAGAACCCTATATACAACGGTTTTTCTTTATTATATTTTGGCAAATAGATAGCATTCATATTTTGCTCAGAGTTATAATAATCATCGCTATCACAAGTCATTCCTCCAAGCAATACCCGCTCATAAGTATCATTCCAACGGTTCACTGCTAACATGATAAACCTTTTGTTAATGGCCCAAGTATCTGGTAAAGTAGTAATAAATGAAGAATCAATCATATTCCACTTTTCTCTATCATTTTGTTGCTTTTGATACAAAACTTGATAGATAGCACCACCGCTTTCACCTACAGTAAATGATCCAAATTCAGTGAAAATATTTGGAACATCAACTTCTGCTTCATCACAAGCAATTTTTATTTGATTAATGATTTCATCAATCATGTATTGGTAATCATATTCAAATGCTAATGAGTTTTTTATTGGAAAACCGCCACCAATATTTAATCCATCAAGGGTAGGGCATTCTTTTTTGAGCGCTACGTAAACCTTAATACATTTTACTAATTCGTTCCAGTAATATGCATTATCATTGATTCCCGTATTGATAAAAAAGTGCAACATTTTCAGTTCCAATTTTTTATTTTCTTTAATCTCTTTTTTGTAAAAAGGAACGATATTTTTGTATCCAATACCAAGTCTAGAGGTATAAAACTCAAATTTAGGTTCTTCTTCAGCTGCAATACGAATACCTATTTTAAACTTATTTTTGATTTGACCTTGTAACAAGTCTAGTTCCTCAAAATTATCAATGATGGGTATAGTATTTTTATGTCCATTATTAATTAAACGAGCAATGTTTTCTATATATTGATCTCTTTTAAAACCATTACAAATTACATAGGTGCTTTTGTTTATTTTCCCTTTTTCCATCAAGTTTTCAACAATGTTAATGTCAAAAGCTGAAGAAGTCTCTATGTGAATGTTATTTTTGAAAGCTTCATTCATAATGTATTCAAAATGAGAGCTTTTAGTACAGTAGCAATAGTAATATTTTGCTTCGTACTTGTTTTTTTCCATTGATTTTCTAAACCAGCTTTTTGCTTTGCTGATGTTATTTGAAATTTGAGGCAAATAGGTAAATTTTAAAGGCGTACCGTATTGCTCTACTAATTTCATTAAATCAATGTTATGAAAAAGTAAATGATCTTTATTTAAAGTAAATTCTTCTTGTGGAAAATAGTATGTTTGATTTATTAAATCAGAATATTTTGTATTCATGGATATGGATTTTGTAGATTAAATATTTAAATAAAATAGATTAATCTATCATTCAAACCCTAATATTAGCATACACAATTTGAAGTTTCTCAGTATCTGATTTCATGTATTGAAAAACATCAAAACTAAAATTTCCCTTTATAGAATAAAAACGTTTTAACATCCTTAAAAAAGACATTTTGTTACTGTTTTTATTAGAGCAATACTTGAATTTGTTTCGACTTTTTTTCATTGGTGCAAATGTAAAAAATAATATATACGTAATGCAATCCTTTTTTATAAAAAATATTTAGTTTTTATAATCTTCAAATGCCTGAAGAATTAATTCATTTTCAATTAATTGATTTATTTTAATTTTTCCTATTCCTTCAATCAATGCAAATTGTATCTCACCGTACTCATTTTTTTTGTCATGAACCAGTAAATCTAAGATAGGGTTTATATCTTCTGGATTAAAAACTATATCTTGATAGATGTGTTTTATACACCCTTTTATTTGAGAATATTCATCTTTTTTTAGTAATCCTTTTTGCCATGAAAGATAACTTTCTAAAATCATTCCAGCTGCTATTGCCTCTCCATGTAGAAGTGTTTTTTTTGAATCGTTTTCCAGAAAATAGCTTTCAATTGCATGGCCTAATGTATGTCCAAAATTAAGAGATTTTCTAATATTATTTTCTGTTGGGTCTTGCATTACAATTTCATTTTTGATTTCAACAGATCGATATATGAGTTTGTCAAAGTCAGCAAAATCAAATGCATCTAGATCGGTAAATGTTTTCCAATAACTTACATCATAAATTAAACCGTGCTTTAACATTTCTGCAAGTCCTGAACGCATTTCATTTTGTGGTACGGTTTCTAAGTATTGTGTATCTATCAATACCATTTTAGGAACATTAATAACTCCAATTTGGTTTTTGAGATTACCTAGGTCAACTCCGTTTTTTCCTCCTACAGATGCATCAACCATAGCTAGTAATGTGGTAGGAATGTGAATAAATTCAATACCTCTTTTGAATGTTGATGCAATAAATCCACCTAAATCAGTAACAACACCACCACCTAGATTGAGAACTAGTGTTTTTCTATCGGCTTTTAATTCCGTTAAAACATTCCATATTTGAACACATGTTTCAATATTTTTATTTTCCTCTCCGGATTCAAATTCAATGATTTCAACCGTTAAATCAGTTTCAAGATTTGATAAAAAATTAGGCAAGCAATGTTCATTTGTATTACTGTCTACAATAATAAAAATATTAGAAAATTTATTATTACTAATATATTCATTAAGAGCTGCATAAGCATTTTCATTGAAGTATATGGGATAGTTATTGGCTTGTATGGTTTGCATTTTATTTTTATTTACAAAGATTATTTAATAGTTCTTTTGACCCAGGAAAATTTTTATTTACTGCTATAGTTAAGTATTTGCAAGAATTTGTTTTGTCTTGCAATTTATAATAACATCCTGAAAGCATATATTCGGTTTTACCATCATTAAGTGTTGGTTCGTTTACTATTTTAAGCAAATAACTAATAGCACTTTCATATTTATTCGAACTAAAGTAACAAACAGCAATATCTTGATATATTACCTTTTTTTCAGGATGTAACGCTAGTTCTTTTTCATAAAGTTCAATAGCTTTATCAAATTGTTTGGCATCTCCCATTTTTTTTGCCTCAATCATATAATTTATTGTTTTTGGGACATTTTCTAGTGTTTCAGATAGATTGTTTTGAATAGTAGAAGTTGGTGTTTCTTGTTTTATTTTTTTAGTTAATGTAGAATCATTAGGATAAATTTTCACCCCTTCCTTAATAAAGGCCTCTATTTTTTGGGGATTGTAACCCACCTGTTTGAGTGCAACTGCTGTATTTTTCCAGTTTGAAGGCATGCTTCGGTATTGACTAAAAAGTTTGTGTAGCTTAAATATTTCGGCGGTATCCTTATGTACAACTGCCATTCTAAGGCCATCTAAATAAAAATTAAGTGTCCTTGGTCTGGCATAAAATGCTGATTTCACATACTCATACGCTTTCTTTTGGTTGCCTTTTAATTTTTCTATTTTATGCAAATACCAGTTTGAAATTCCCATATAAGGATTTATTGTATTTGATAATTTAAAATATTTTTCAGCTTCTACTAATTTATTCTCATTAAACAATGCAATAGCTGCGTTTTGGTAAAATGTTTCTCCATAAATACCTACTCTTGTTATAGTTGGGAATTCATTAAGGATTATATTTGAAGAAACCGGCGTTTTATCATATTTTATTCTGTATTCTAACTGGGCTGCTTTCCAGTCCATAAAAGAGATACAAGTTGTAACTACGCTAACTATAATTAAAAACAAACCTATCTTTTGTGATTTATCATTTAAACCTGAATGCTTGGTTGAATTTAATACTGTAAATACAATCATCAATGCAAAAGCCAGTTGCATTGTAGGTCTATACAACGGAAAGTTAAAAAAGGCATCTATGAAATACCCTGTAAAAAGCATTAAAACAAGTAAAGAAATAGTTTTATCGGTATCGTTTTTTGTGAAAATATTTTTAAGGTTGATGAAAAATATTAAAACAAAAAGGCTCAAATAAACCAAGCCGTTAATAATTCCCGTTTCGGCTGCAATTTCAAGTAAATCGTTGTGAGTATGTGAAGAAATTAATGCTTCATCAATGGTGGTTCTTTCATAAGGAATACTTTCAACTCTCCAATTCCCTAAACCAATACCAGTTATGGGGTCTTTTGAAATCATTTGCGCTGCATTGTTCCAATAATTCAACCTCGCAGATGCAGAAGCTTCATTTGTATCTGCAATTTGCACAATTCTAGTACTTACGGATTCAAACCTTCCAATACTATCACTATTTTTAAAAACGATACTGCTTAAAAAAACAGCCAACGCTATTGGAATTAAAATATAGGTGGTTTGTTCAACTGTTTTTTTTGCGAATGAATGTATTTTAAAATAAACTATGAGGAAGACTATAACTTGAAAAAATAACCCCAAATAAGCAGCTCTGGCACTGATTAAGATTACTGTAAAACTTGCTAAAAACAAACATAGAGCTAAAAACCATTTCTTCCAGTTGTTATAGGGTAAAATTCCTAGTACTAAAAAAGGAATTTTAACATTAAGACTCGCTGCAAAAATATTAACATTTCCTGTATTCCCTTTTAAGTTATTTAAAGCATTAGTTACACTTTCAAAGTCTTGTAATACAGTGCTTAAATGCAATACGGTTTGTAAAAAAACACTTATTCCTACAATTGTAGTAATTTGATAAAGCAAATGCATTTTATTTCTAAATAAAAGAATCAAATTAAGAATCATTACAACAACAATAAGTAATTGAATAATACTATTGATTGACAGTGAAAGATTTTTACTAAAAAATAGGGAGCAACCACAAAGAATAATAAACAAAAAATAGATATTTAAAACTAAACCCTCACTAGAGAAGATTTTAGTCTTTTTAAAAGCTACTTTTTTATTGCTAAAAAGGTAGAGTAATGCAACAATATTAACCACAGCCATGTAAACAAACTGCGTGTTTAATATTTCAATACTTTTAAAATGAGGCAAAAAATCAATCAAAAAATAACAAAAAAGAAAAAATAATGCCATGAAATTTTCATAAAATGAGCTTTGTGCTGTATCGTTTTTAATTTCTGTATTCATTTTAATTTTGGTAAGAATTAGTTTTAATATCTAAAGCAATATGCTAGGTTTACACTATTTTTATTTCAATTCAAAACAATTCAATTTACTCTTTTGTTAATTTAAAAAGGCAATTGATAATTTCGCATTTTTGAATATAAAAAATTTGAATTGTCAAATGTATAAATTTATCAATTCTTAAATTATTTAATACCATAAAAAAGTTCCTATTGCATTTTTCTTTTTTTTGGCATCAAATTTTATAAAAATATTCAAAGTCTGCCTATATTTGTATAAAATTAAAACAGATAATGGAAAAGATATTTGATAACACACAAGTTGCCTTTGCATTAAAAAGCGATACAGAACTTGATCGTGCATATTTTTTATTTAAAATGATAGCTAATCAACCTCTTGTTAGAATAGGAACAGCAGTTACAAATTTTGCAATCAAGGCAAATTTACCAGTAGAAGGATTAATAAGAGCAACGGTTTTTGATCATTTTTGTGGAGGAGTTAACGAAATGGACTGTCTTAGCGTTGTTGATAAAATGTTCACTAAAGGTGTGACTTCTGTATTGGATTATTCAGTAGAAGGAAAAGAAGAAGAAGATCAGTTTGATGCTGCTTTGAAAATGACATTAAAAACAATCGACTTTGCTAAGAAAAGAGACGCTATTCCTTTTGCCGTTTTTAAACCAACTGGTTTTGGACGATTTGAATTGTATGAAAAGTTAGGAAACAATGAGAAATTAAATGAAGAAGAACAAATTGAATGGAATAGAGTGGTAGCTCGATTTGATTTGGTTTGTAAAGAAGCTCATGAAAAAAATGTGTCACTATTAATAGATGGTGAAGAAAGTTGGATGCAAGATGCTGCCGATGATCTTGTTACTCAAATGATGCGCAAGTACAATAAAGAGAAAGCAATTGTTTTTAATACTTTACAAATGTACCGCTGGGACCGATTGGATTACCTGAAAAAATTACATGAGCAAGCTAAAAATGAAGGATTTCATATAGGTATGAAAATAGTTCGTGGAGCGTATATGGAGAAAGAAAATGTACGTGCTCAAGAAAAGGGTTATCCAACACCTATTTGTGCCTCAAAAGCAGCTACAGATATTAATTATGATGCGGCAATTAGTTACATGACTGAAAACCTAGATATTATGTCAATATTTGCAGGTACTCACAATGAGTCTAGCACGTATACACTCATGAATTTAATGCATAAAAAAGGGATTAAATCAAATGATAATAGAATTTGGTTTGGGCAATTATACGGTATGAGTGATAATATCAGCTATAACCTAGCCAATTCAAACTATAATGTTTCTAAATATTTACCTTTTGGTCCAGTAAGAGATGTAATGCCTTATTTAATTCGTCGCGCAGAAGAAAACACATCAGTAGCTGGTCAAACAAGCCGAGAGTTAATGATGATTAAAGCGGAAAGAAATAGAAGAAAAGGAAAATAATAAAACCAAAAAACTCCAATTTGTTATCAAATTGGAGTTTTTTTTGGCTCTAAAAATAATTTAAGAATTGCTAAACTGCAGATTACTTAAATTTTTATAAATTCCATTTTCAAGAACAATTAAATCTTGATGTGTTCCTTGTTCAGCAATTATACCATTATCTAAAACTAATATTTGGTCTGCAGAGCGAATGGTAGAAAGCCTATGTGCAATAATAATACTAGTTCTACCTTCCATCAAAATTTCAAGAGCTTCTTGAACTAATTTTTCACTTTCACTATCAAGAGCTGAAGTTGCTTCATCTAGGATTAAAATACTAGGATTTTTTAATAAAGCTCTAGCAATTGCAATGCGTTGACGTTGTCCGCCTGAAAGTTTTATTCCTCTTTCACCTACTATTGTCTCAAATTTTTCTGGAAAACTTTCTATAAATTGATATGCATTGGCTTGTTTTGCTGCCACTAAAATTTCTTGGTCCGTTGCATTTGGTTTTCCGTAAGCAATATTTTCTTTAATAGTTCCTCCAAAAAGTATAACATCTTGAGGAACGATACTCATGTTTCCTCTTAAATTTTCGAGATCATAATCATAAATACTTTTTCCATCAATTAAAATTTCACCATTATCAATATTATAAAAACGAAGCAGGAGTGAGGCTATTGTAGATTTCCCCGTTCCACTAGGTCCTACAATTGCTATTTTTTGACCAAAACTAGCCGAAAAATTCACGTTTTTCAAAACTTTTATTTCCTTTCTTGATGGATAACTAAATGCAACATTTCTGAATTCTACTATACCCTTAATTTTTTGTATTTCAACTTTTTCTTTGTTAGAGTTTATTTTTTCTGGAGTTTCGTCAAGCAGTTCAAAAACACGTTCTGTAGCTCCTATAGCTTTTTGAATTTGTGCATAAAGCTCTGCTATACCGCCAAAAGATGCGCCTACAAAGGTAGAGTATAATACAAATGAAATCAATTGGCCCACACTCATTTCGCCACTAATGCTCAATTGAACACCGTACCAAACTACGGCCACAATGGCGCCAAAAAGACAGAAAATAATAAAAGAAGCAAAGTAGCCACGGTATTTACCGCCTTTTATTGCAATTGAAACAACTTCTTTGATTTTTAAATTGTAACGAGCAATTTCATACCATTCGTTCGCAAAAGCCTTTACAATACTAATACCTTGCATTGTTTCTTCTACAATAACTTGACTTTCAGCAACTTTATCCTGAACATTTTTAGAATATTTTCTTATAAATCTACCAAATACAACAGCTGCAATTGCAACCAGCGGTACAACAGATAACATTAAAAGTGTGAGCTTTATACTTTCATTAGCTAATAGAAGAACTCCTCCAACAATTAAAATAAACTGGCGTAAAAATTCAGCAATGGTTGATGTAAGTGTGTCTTGTATTTGCGTGATATCTGAGCTAATACGACTATTAAGTTCTCCTACACGTTTTTGGGAGAAGAATGACATAGGTAATTTTACCAAATTTGAATATAGTGCTAATCTAAGATTTGCAAGTGTATTTTCAGTAAAATTCACAAATAAGGACAATCTAAAAAAGGAGAAAATAGATTGAAGAAATAAGATCACAAGCAATCCTCCTGCAATTAGGTTTGCTTGGTCGTTGTCTTTATTCTTAACACAATCAATTAGCATTCCCATCAGCTTAGGAAATGCCAGGGCCGTACCCCCCGTAAAAACTAAAAAAAGTAAACCTACATAAAATTTCCATTGATGCTTTCCAGCAAAACGAAAAATAACAGTTGCTTTTTGCAGAGATGATGCCGTAATTTTCGATTTTGGTAAATCGTTTTCTTTGAACCTAGCCATTGATATTTGTTTATACTGCAAATGTAGGACTAACAGATATCAATACAAAACATATCATGTGTTTCGTTATATTTGTAGAATTCTGTCTGCTAGATTATTACAATTTAATTCAAATTTTTTTTGATTTTTTTCAAAAAGGCCTTGCAGAATCAAATTCTAACACTATATTTGCACTCGCAATCAGGTAATGATAGCAACCTAATAAAACAGGGCGATTAGCTCAGCTGGTTCAGAGCACCTCGTTTACACCGAGGGGGTCGGGGGTTCGAACCCCTCATCGCCCACAAGATAAACTCCATTAGAAATAATGGAGTTTTTTTATGTTTATTTTTTTTATAATAATGGATTACGTATCATGGAATCCAGTATCAGGTGGAAAAGTTGGGAATAAAACAACAAGATTGTATAATCTGAATAATAAGAAATCAATTTTTATTCGACCAAGCTCATTAAATGATTCAAATTTTCAATAGTTGCATCAAGATATTTTGTATTTAAAATGGTTTTATAGGACCCTTTTCTAATCTATAACACCCAAAAAATCATCAATTTATTTAAGGATAATTCAAGATAGTTAAACTACAATACAGCTTGTTTTTTTATTGACTAAGAAAAGCAGGGTGTTACTAATCCATTATTTATAGTCCAAACTGTCAATTAAAACTACAAACCCAATAGCCTCTTTTTTTCTATTTTATACTCATAAAGTATCCGATTAAATTTTCTTTTTGATTTAATTCCAGTTTTTTTCTTAATCGATATCTGGCCAAATCTACTCCTCCCGTTGATATGTTCATGAATTCAGCAATTTCTTTTGTTGACATGTTCATTAATAAATAAGTTGACAGGTCCATTTCTCTTGGAGTAATAGTAGGGTGCTTTTCCTTTAATTTTTTTAGAAAATCAAAGTGGACATTTTTCAGGTGTTTTTCAAGATCCTTCCAGCTTTTATCAGTACTAACTTCCTTGATAATGCTTTTGTTTAATTTAGTAAATTGAGTCTTGGCTGCTTCGTCAAATGAGCTTGTATTGATATCTTTTAGCCTTTGAATAATTCCGTTTAATGTTTTATTTTTTTTAACTACCTGTAACGTGTTGTTTACTAATTCTTTGTCTTTTGACAATAGTTTCATTTGCAACTTGTCATTTTCTAGTTTTTCTATTTCTTTCTCTAATTTATATTGTTCTATCCTGATCTTAGTTTCTTTTTCTAAATATAATCTTCGTTGTTCTAAGGTTTCAGCATATTTGTTTTTCCTTATTTTCATTCTTATTCTAAATCGAATATAGTATACCAAACCAGTAGCTATCAGTAAATAAAATAAGTAAGCTGAATAGTGCCTATACCAAGGAGGAGTCACTCTGAATTCAAAAGAAGTTTCATCTGATTGAATCCTAAAGCTGTTTCGTGCTTTCACTTTCATTTTATAATTGCCCTCTTTTAAATTGGTATATTCTTTAATGGTGTTGTTTGACCAAGCACTCCACTTTTCACCAAAGCCTTCCAGTTGATAAGAGAATTCGATATTTTCAAGATTTTCGTAAGAAGGGGACGAAAATGTAAACTTTACTTGATTTGAATCATAAGGCAACTCATACTTCATACTTTCGTCTTGCTTATTTCCTAAATAAATGGTGTCTCCAGGAAATGTAAAACTTCTTATATGAGCAATCGGTTTTGATATAGATTTGATTTCGAGAGTAGCATCATAGTGTGCCAGACCATCAGTTAATCCTATAAAAGTGTTTTTAGAATCAATAGTATTTATAGACATATAATTGGCTACTAATTTTCCAGTCAAACTTGAAAAAGGAGTTATGACATGTTTATATTTATTGTTTTCCACTTTTATCATCGCTCCCATTGACTCATGATAGAAGTACCAAAGATTTCCATTAGTGTCTTCATTTAATTTTTTAATTTTTGGAATGAACTTAAAGAGATTGGTCATTATTGAATCTTCTTTAAATGTGCCTTGTATTGTTGAATAAGTGTAAAAAATATTATTTGATTGAAAAAAAACTTTATTATTAATTATTTGAAGACTTCCAACGCCTCTATTTTTTTTAGAAAATTGAGTAAAGGTTTTAATGCTCTTGGTTTTTCTTAAATCATTATTCAGAGCAATCTGATGTATATATTGGTCTTTTTTTAGCCATAAATAATCTTTATCAATTTCAAATGAATTGGATGATTTGTCAATGCCTTCTATTTTATTTCTGAATTTCATTCCTGAACTTGTCTTCTCAAAAACAGAAAAACCATTGTAATTTGCTCCTATAAAAAAATTAGGATGATTAGGTACTGATTTGAATCCATAATATCCCTTAGGATCAAGGTTCTTAATCATTTTTCCATTCTGTATGAGTAGAGCTCCTTTGTTACTGGCACATATCAATTCACCATTGATTACCTCTACATTCCAGGCTTGAGTAGTAGTTCCTTGAATAAGCCTAAAGGAGCCTTCTTTAAAATCTGTGTTCCAAGGATGAAAAAAAACACCTTGATTGGTTGCAACATACAAATTACCTTTATGCACAACAGATGAATAAACAGTACCTAAATTATAGCTAAATCCAAAATAGGTTAGAAATGAATTTTCGTTTACATATGCAATTCCATTATCCAATCCCAGCCATAGATTATTGCTTTTGTCTATAAATGAAGTAAGAACTGTATTGTTTTGAAGCCCTTTGGTGCGGTCGATATGTTGTATGATGTTTCCATTTAGATCGCAAACTATGATGCCATCAAGGACTGAATTAATTACAATGTATTTATTTTTATAAAGGACACATCCTAGAGAGCCATTCTTTTTTATAAAAGTATTTGCTTCGGTATTCCATGAAACCGCTTGATTGTTTACTATTATAAAAAGACCTTTATCCAAAGTAGTGGCTAGGATCTTATTTTTTTCTAATTCAACCATGCCCCAAATTTCTGAATTATTTAAAGTGTTTAATCCTTTAAGATAATTCAGTTTGCCATTTTTATATTCTAAAATTCCAGATGAAATATCTTGAATATACAATTTGGAATTGGTTAGAAATGAGAATTGAAATCTTTTTGGTGCATTTATGATTTTAATTTTGTTGTTCTTGTAGATAAAGATTCGGTCGAATGATTGAAAAACAACTTCATCCTTATAGAGATGTATTTTCCAGATAAAGTCAATTATGCCTAATGTTTTTTTATCTAATGAACTGGAAATAGAAAAGTATTTGAGTTTCCCTTTAGAATTGGCTTTAAAATAGCCAAATTCATTGTAGCAGCCTACGTATATTTTTCCGGTTGAATCTACTTTTAAGCATTTAATTGCATCCGAATTTTTTGCTTTGTATTTGTTCCATTTCGATCCGTCAAACTGCAAAAGACCATCATTATTTCCAAAATAGAGATTTCCATTTTTATCTTGGTCAATATCCCAGTTTTGGGTTCCTCCTTGATATTCTGTTCTAGTATAATTTTTTATAAGTGGTAGACCAATTTTTTTTACTTGTCCTAAAAATGATGCTGGTAGGCTTATTAAAATAAAAATCAATATAAGTTTAACCAATTTTATGTCTTGATCTTTTTTATTATTTAGGTTTTGCATATAATTTATTTACTTATTTAAAATGAGATAAAATGCATTTTTAAATGTCTTTTGAGTTGAATTTAAGGCTCTTTTGCAGATTTTGGGCTAAAGTATCTAATTTATAGTAATTGTAATTGTCTTTTTCACCTTATATTTTTTTAAGAAATGTTTTTTAATTTTTAATCTATTTAAAATCAATTAATTATTTTTTTTTTGATAATATTTTGTAATACCAGTATGGTGTTGATGATGTGAATTTGTAGTGATTCTAAATTCTGAATTCCGAAATTTTAAATATAATATTGTATCAAATAACTAACATTTAACCAAAATAATCAGAAAAATGAAATTATTAAAAACATTTATTTTTTGTATTTCATCAATCTTATTCTCAGTTCACGGGCATGCGCAGGAAGCCTCCGTTATGGGGAAAGTGATTGATGATAAAGGGATGCCAATTTCAGGTGCAACCATAGTCTTAAAAGGAACATCTTCATCGGTTACATCAGATTTTGATGGGAAGTTCCAAATAAAAGCTCCAAAAGATGGAGTTTTAACAATTAGTTTTATAGGCTATAAAACTGTTGAGACTGTTATTAATGGTCAAACAGCAGTACAGGTAAAAATGTATGAATCATCACAAGATCTAAATGAAGTTGTGGTAGTAGGATACGGTACCCAAAAGAAGGTTTTGTTAACTGGAGCAATATCTGGAATAAAAGCTGCTCAGCTAAAAGATTTACCTATTAGTAGAGTAGAACAAGCTTTACAAGGCAGAGTTTCTGGAGTTACTATAGCTGCAAATGCTGGACAGCCAGGGTCTTCTTCAACAATTCGTGTAAGGGGTATTACTTCAATTGGTAACAATGATCCTCTTTGGGTAGTTGATGGTGTTGTAGTTGACAATGGAGGTATTGGTTATTTAAACCAAGCAGATATTGAAACTATGGATGTTTTAAAAGATGCTGCATCTCAAGCAATTTATGGCGCGCGTGCTGCAGCGGGAGTAATTCTTATTACTACAAAAAAAGGGAAATCAGGTAAAATGAGTGTATCTTATAATGGATATACTGGTTTTTCTCAAGCGGCTAGAAAGCTAGATTTACTTGATGCTACTCAATACACTACGTTAATGAACGAGCGTTATGCTAATGGTTACGTTCAATCACCTAACAATCCTTATATACTTCCTTATTCATCTACTACGGCATACGGAAAAGGAACTAATTGGCAAGATGCTATTTTTAATGACAGTGCATTGCGTACTGGACATGAATTAAGTTTAAGCGGTGGAACTGATGTTTCTACTTTTTATTTGTCTTTTGGATTATTAGATCAAGAAGGAATTGTTGCGACACAAATTTCTAATTACAATAGAAAGAATATTCGTTTAAATTCTACTCACAAAATTTTAAAAGGATTGACTTTTGGTCAAACATTAGGGTACTCTCATGAGAAAAATATCGGATTAGGGAATACAAATAGTGAATTTGGAGGACCTTTAAGTTCGGCAATTAATCTTGATCCTACAACGCAACTTGTAGTTACTGATCCCGTAGAGGCTAATCTTTACCCGTATGTAAATCAAACAGGGATTTTTAGAGATTCAAATGGAAATCCATATGGAATATCTCAGGTTGTAGGTCAGGAAATGAGTAATCCACTGGCATATATTCAATCTAGATTAGGAAATTATGGATGGTCTGATAATTTTGTTGGAAATGCATATTTAGAGCTGGAAGTGATCAAAGGATTAAAGGTTAAAAGTACCGTGGGTGGTAAATTAGCATATTGGGGTTCAGAAAGTTTTAATCCTGTATCGTACTTTAACTCTTCTACTATAAATTCAGTAAACAGTCTGAGTAGAGGAAGTAATAAAGGTTTTGGATGGAATGTTGAAAATACAATTACGTACAACAAAAAAATTAGCGAACATAATTTTACGGTTTTGGTTGGTCAGGGCGCTTATGTTGATAATATTTCCTCTGGGACTTATGTAACTTATAAAAATATTCCTGCTAATAATTTTGACGATGCCTCCTTTGGTTATGGTGCTATAAAAGATGATATTACTGCAGGTGCTTATAATGGTTATGAACACATTGTGACATCTTTGTTTGCTAGAGCGACTTATGATTATAAAGAAAAATATTTATTTACTGGGAATATTCGTCGTGATGGTTCATCTCGTTTTGGAGCTAACAACAAATATGGTGTTTTTCCATCATTCTCTTTAGGTTGGGTTCCAACAAATGAAGATTTTTGGCCAAAGAACAAAGTCTTAACAAGCCTAAAACTTAGAGGTGGTTATGGAATTGTGGGGAGTGATGCTATAGGTGATTTTAAATATCTAGCTACTATCAGTGGTGGTCGAAATTACACTGTAGGTAACCAAGGTTCAGTTGTAATAGGGAATAGCCCAAACGCTCCAGCCAACCCTGATTTAAAATGGGAAGAGACCAGCCAAGGGAACATTGGATTTGATGCAATATTTTTCAATGGTCTTAACTTTGCAATAGATTTTTACAATAAAAAGACTACTGGAATGCTTCAAGATATTAAGCTCCCTGGTTATGTAGGAACTACTGGAAATCCTTCTGCAAATATTGCTGACATGGAAAACAAGGGTGTCGATATTGAATTAGGGTATAGAAAAAAAATTGGACAAGTTAATTTTAAATTAGGAGGTAATATTTCTTATGTCGAAAATAAAGTAACTTTTTTAGGTAATGATATTAAATTCATTGATGGAAACGCTTCATTTCAAAGTATGGGTACTATTACCAGAACACAAGTTGGTCATCCCATAAATTCATTTTACGGTTATAAAACACAAGGAATTTTTCAGAATCAAAATGAGGTTAATGCCTATACAAATGCTTCTGGAGGTTTAGTGCAACCGAATGCTAAGCCAGGAGATTTTAGATGGCAAGACACAAATGCTGATGGGAAGATTACAGATGATGATAAAACATTCATCGGAAATTCACTTCCAAAATTTACTTATGGTATTACATTAAATGTAGATTTCAAAAATTTCGATTTAGTTGTATTTACCCAAGGAGCTGTTGGAAATAAAATTTTCCAAGGATTGAGAAGGTTAGATGTTGTAAATGCTAATTATCAAACGTCTGCTTTAGGACGTTGGAATGGAGAAGGAACTAGTAATTCTTATCCAAGATTAACAACAGCAGACGGCAATAAAAACTTCACAAATGCATCTGATTTTTATTTAGAAGATGGTGATTACTTACGATTTAAAACGATACAATTTGGCTATAACTTACCGAGCGAGAAAATTGGAAAAATAGGATTATCAAAAACTAGAATCTATTTAACAGGTGAAAACTTGTTCACATTTACTAAATACACAGGTTATGATCCAGAAATTGGGGGTGGTGTAATTGGTGTTGATAAAGGATATTATCCACAGGCAAAATCATTTATGCTCGGAATTAATTTACAATTTTAAAAAATAAAAGTTATGAAATTTAAAAATATAAAATATTTAGGTATTGCAGTTAGTTTACTTTTTACAGCGGGAGCCTGTAATGAAGAATTCTTATATGTTGATCCTAAGGGTCTTGAATTAGTTGAGAATTATTATAAAAACGAAAATCAAGCATACTCTGGATTAATCGCTGTTTATGACATTATAGGCAAACAATCTAAAGGGTTTGATAATATGATCTGTATGATGAATGCAGGTTCTGATGATTTTTTTGCTGGTGGTGGTAACGTTGGAGATGGAGTAGGAATTCATGCATTTGATAATTATACTTTAGATCAAATCAATATGCCAGAAAGCTTTTGGAGTGATTTCTACCAAGGAATTTCACGTGCTAATATTTTAATAGAGAAATTACCAGGAACCAATATGGATGCTGATAAAAAAGCACGCTTTGTAGCAGAGGCTAAAGCACTTCGAGCGTATTATTATTTTGAGTTAGTGCGTACTTTCAAAAATATTCCTTTGATTTTAAAACCTGTTTCACCATCAGAAACTTATAATATAGTACAAGTTTCATCAGGTGTGGTTTATGCTCAAATTGAGAAAGATTTAATAGAAGCGAAATCGGTTTTACCTAATAAGTTGGTAGATATTAAAACTGAAGCAGGTCGTCTAACTAAGGGTTCTGTTCAAGCTTTATTAGGTAAAGTGTACTTGTATGAAAATAAAAATAATCTAGCTGCAACTGAACTTGCAGAAGTAAATGGTACACCAGGAGGTACAAGTGTTTATGGATATAAATTATTAGACAAGTTTGCAGACCTATGGAAAATTAGCAATAAATTTAATTCAGAAGCCATTATTGAAATTATGCATACAGACAAAAGTGATGCTGATTGGGGATTCTGGGGTGGTGGTGCCGATGAAGGAAATAGTATAAATATTATGGTTGGTCCTCGTGGTTATGAAAAAAAGAGCGCTCTTGCTCCAGACTATGTTTCTGGATGGAGTTTCAATACAGTAACACCTGTCTTATATAATGTTTTGAAAGATGACCCTCGTTTTGATGCAACAGTACTAGATATGAAAGCATTGGATGCCGCAGGTGATGCTAAATGGAAACCCCATTATCAAGACACAGGATATTTTTTGAAAAAATTTGCACCATTAAACTCTGATACTTCAACAGGAGGTGGAGCAACAGCATTGAATTACAAACAGGATGTTTATGCTATCCGTTTAGCCGATACATATTTAATGGAGGCAGAGGCACTTGGCGGAACAGGAGCTAGAGCACAAGCATTATTAGATGCGGTTAGAGCGAGAGTAGGATTAGCATCTGTGCCAGTTTCTATTGATGCCATTATGTTAGAAAGAAGAAAAGAACTAGCAGGTGAAGGACATCGCTGGTTTGATTTAGTGCGTACAGGAAAAGCAGCTACAGCTCTTGCTGATAAAGGGTTTGTGGCTGGTAAAAATGAAATTTGGCCAATACCTTACAGTAACTTACCGAATACCAAAATCGTTCAAAATCCTAAATACTAATTGTTAAAATGAAATTTTATGAACTTACATATAATTAAAAAGAAGGGAATAGTACTAATGTTTGCTATGGCTGCCATAGTAAATTTCACAAGTTGTCAGCCCGAGGACTCGTTTACTAACAATGGCTTAACTCCAACAACTGTTGATGCATCATTTAAAGTTACACCAGTTGAAGGTAAAACTAATTTATATAGTGTTGTTGCACAACCAAAAGGAGTGTTAAGATCTATTTGGGATACAGGTTCAGGATTTGCTGATGGGAAAATGAATTTTGAAATTTCATTACCAGACGCTGGAACTTATACTATCTCTCATAAAGCTATAGGTGCTGGCGGTGCAACAGCTTTAGCAACGCAAAATATAATTGTAGCAACCTCAGATCCAGTGAAAGGGAATATCCTTAAAGGAGGAAGATTAACTAATAGTGAGGATTGGTCTAAATGGACAGTTACAAATCCAGCATCTAGTGCTAGTATAACTTTTGGCAGCGGTTCGGCTACTTTGACAGCTACTGGATGGGCTGGTAACGGAATATATCAGGCAATTAATGTTGTCGCAGGTAAAAAATATGTAATTGACATGCTTACTTCTTCAACAACAGGTGGCAGCAATACTTGGTTCGAAGTGTATTGCGGTTATTCTGCACCAGTTACTGGAACTGATTATTCCGAAGGAGGAAAATTAAGAGCTTTAAGTACTTGGGACGGTTGTGCAACAGCTGCTTTTTCAGGAAAAATTTCAGCTGTAGGCTGTAAGGCTGAAAACAATTTAGGAATATTCACTGCTACTAAAACAGGTACGGCGTACCTTGTGATAAGAGGCGTGGTGAAGATATGAAGGCTGGAATTAAAATTCAAGATATTGAAATGAGACTGTCTTTGTAGTAATTTATATTTAAAGAAATTAAGTTTGAGTTTGTTTGAGTTTGTAGAATGGTCCATTCTCCATGATTATGGGCCATTTATTTGATGTAATGTTTTAAATAATAGTAAAAAAATGAAAAAATATTTTTCTAAAATTAATTTGATTATTGTATTGAACTGCTTTCTATTTATTTCCTGTAGCGGTTCAAATTCAGAAGAGCCTATTGTTGATCAAAAACCTGCAAATCTAAAAGTAATAACCGCAATTGTTGGTGCCACTGATCAAAATCCAAACGGAGATGGAAGTGGTATGGTAAATTTTAATTTAACTGCAACAAATGCAACATCTTATAAAATAGTTTTAGGAAATGGAGAAACAAAGGAAATAACAAACGGAAGCTTTTCTTACACCTATACTGCATCGGGTACTACTACTTATACTTTATATGTGTCTGCTTATAATGCTGGTAAATTTGTTAGCACATCATTATCTATTACAGTTTTAGTAGAGCCTAAATTGATATGGTCTGATGAGTTTAATACTGATGGTGCACCTGATCCAAGTAAATGGATTTTCCAAATTTGGGATCCAGGGAGAGTTAACAACGAACTACAGTCCTATACCAATCGGTCCGAAAATACAATTGTTCAAGGCGGTGTTTTGAAAATAAAAGCCATTAGAGAAAAATACGGAAAGGGCGACTTCACTTCTGGAAGATTAGAATCCAATGGAAAATTCGATTTTACGTATGGCAAAGTAGTAATCCGGGCAAAATTGCCTACTGGAGTTGGGACCTGGCCTGCTGTTTGGATGCTGGGTAGTAATATAGGAAGTGTTGGGTGGCCTGCATGTGGGGAAATAGATATTTTAGAATCAGTTGGAAAGGAGTTGAATGTCAATCATTCATCATTACACTCTCCCGGACGTTCCGGAGCAACTCCAGATACAGGAACTATAAACGTGCCTAATGACAATACTGAATTTCATGTTTACACGGCTGATTGGACAGCTAGTTATATAAAATTTTATGTAGATGATAAGTTGTTTTACACTTTTTTGAATTCAGATAAATTCCCATTCAATAAAAACTTTTATCTAATTGTAAACTTAGCAATGGGAGGCGTTTGGGGAGGTCCAGTAGATCCTGGTTTTACCTCTTCTACTTTGGAAGTGGATTATATAAGGGTTTATAAGTAGAAAACAGCAACACTCATAATTTCTACTTGAACGAGATTATTATCTCCAAAGGCTGAAATCGTTGACCGAGGTCCAATTTTAGTTTTTTTTTGAATGATGGCAAAAAAGCAAAATCTTTCCTTTTAGCCCCGATTGCAGTGGAAATCCTTATGACCAGGAGTTAGGGACATAAGATTGTAACAAAAAGCGGGACGATACTTGCTGAAAAAGCCCAATCTTTCTGCTCCAAAAATTAAAAATTATCCTTCAGGTTATCAAGAATAGAAAACCAAATAAAAATAAGTAAGAATCCAAAATAGTACAATTCATTTTTTTGGTATTTACAGAAATTAATTACAAATAAACAATGAAAAAAATACATCAAATAGGAAAGTTAATTTTTATAATAGTTTTTTCAGCCATGAACATCAGTTGTTCCTCTTCTAATGAAGGAGGTGATTCACCAGATCCAACTCCTACGCCAACTCCTACAGCAAAAAATGAAGTTGATTTTTGGCTGACTAAAGGAAATCAAACAGCACTTTTGCAAAAGCAGACAGGTATTTTAGCTTTTGGAAGCAAGGCAAATATTTATCCGAATATTGAAATTAATGAGACTCAAAAGTATCAGACTATTGATGGTTTTGGATTTACATTGACTGGAGGAAGTGCACAAGTGATTAATCAATTGACTGCGCAGAAAAAGAAAGACTTATTGCAGGAATTGTTTGGTTCAGGCGATAATTCAATAGGTTTGAGCTATTTGAGAATCAGTATTGGAGCTTCTGATTTGAGTGCTACTCCTTTTACCTATAATGATATACCGACTGGACAAACAGATGTTAGTTTGACTAATTTTAGTCTGGCTCCTGATAAGATAGATTTGATTCCGTTGTTGAAAGAAATTTTGGCAATCAATCCGAATATCAAAATAATGGGATCACCATGGACCGCACCACTTTGGATGAAAGACAATTCAAGTTTTGTAGGTGGCAGTCTACAGCCTAAATATTATGAAGTATATGCTCAGTATTTTGTAAAATTCATTCAAAAAATGAAAGGGGAAGGAATTATAATTGATGCGATTACTCCTCAAAATGAACCTTTACACGGAGGTAACAATCCTAGTATGGTAATGACTGCCTTACAGCAGGCCGATTTTATAAAAAACAACTTAGGTCCAGCATTTAAATCAAACAACATTACTACAAAGATTATTACTTACGATCATAATTGTGATAATCCCCAATATCCAATAACAATCTTAAAAGATGCTGTAGCTTACCCTTTTGTAACTGGTTCTGCATTTCATTTGTATGGAGGTGATATTAGCGCACTTACAACCGTTCATGATGCATTTCCAAATAAAGAGGTTTATTTCACAGAGCAATACACTTCATCTACAGGATCATTTAACGGAGATTTAAAATGGCAAGTAAAAAATGTAATTATAGGTTCCATGCGAAATTGGAGTAAAAATGCATTACAATGGAATCTTGCTAATGACGGTACTTTTGGTCCTCATACACAAGGAGGATGCACAACGTGTAAGGGAGCAATAACGATAAACAGCACCGAATCATTAACCCGTAATGTTGGTTATTTCATAGCAGCTCATGCTTCTAAGTTCGTGCCTGCGGGTTCTGTTAGAATTGGTAGTGCTATTGTAGGCAATTTACAAAATGTGGCTTTTAAAACTCCTGAAGGAAAAAAAGTCCTATTGGTTCTTAACGAAGGAAGTGCTCCAGAATTATTCAATATTAAATACAATGGAAAATGGATTACTACTTCACTAGAAGCAGGAGCAGTAGGGACATACATCTGGTAATAAAGTATCTATAAAATTAATTTTCACTATTTAAATTATGAAAAAAATAACTGCCACGTTAGTGGTGCTATCCTCATTTTTTGTTTTTTCGCAGCAAAAAAGTAAATCAAAAAATCAAAATTTTAGTTCAATTGGCAAAACAGTTACAGTTTATACGACAGCTGAAAGTACTAATTTAAGATTAACAAAAACGGGTAATCTCACGTTTTCAGAATTAATTCAGCCTACCGAAACACAGATTTGTGTTTTTGTAAATCCAGAGAAAACGTTTCAATCATTTCTGGGAATTGGAGGTGCAGTTACGGATGCCAGTGCCGAAGTTTTTGCCAAATTATCGAGTGACAAAAAGCAAGAATTCTTGAATGCATACTACAGTCAGGACAAAGGAATTGGATATTCTTTAATGCGAACCACAATTCACAGTTCGGATTTTGCTTCTGGGAGTTATACCTACGTAAAGGAAGGCGATACTGAATTGAAAACTTTTTCTATAGAACATGATAGAGAATTTAAAATTCCACTGATCAAAAAAGCAACAGAGACAGCTGGCGGAAAAATGACTTTATACGCAAGTCCATGGAGCCCTCCCGCTTTTATGAAAAGTAATAAACGCATGCTCAAAGGCGGGACACTTTTGCCAGAGTATTTCCAGTCTTGGGCAACGTATTATACCAAGTTTGTAAAAGCCTATGAAAAAGAAGGGATTCCAATTTGGGGTATTTCAATACAAAATGAGCCAATGGCAGTTCAAACTTGGGAATCCTGTGTTTTTACTGCTGAAGCTGAGCGGGATTTCTTGAAGAATTTTCTTGGTCCAACAATGAAAAAAGAAGGCTTAGGAGCTAAAAAAATAATCGTTTGGGACCACAATCGAGATTTGATGGTGCAACGTGCCAATACTATTTTTGGAGATCCAGAAGCGGCCAAATATGCTTGGGGAATGGGATTTCATTGGTATGAAACTTGGGCGGGTGGTTCCCCAATGTTTGATAATGTAGCACGAGTACATGAAGCATATCCTGATAAAAACTTGATGTTTACCGAAGGATGTGTAGAAAAATTTGATGCCAAAAATTACCAACTGTGGGCCAATGGTGAGCGCTATGGAAATTCTATGATAAATGATTTTAATAACGGAACTGTGGGCTGGACTGACTGGAATATTCTTTTGGATGAAAAAGGTGGACCCAATCATGTAGGAAATTTTTGTTTTGCACCCATTCATGCGGACACTACAACGGGTGAATTAATTTATACACCATCGTATTACTATATTGGACATTTTTCAAAATTCATTCGTCCAGAAGCCAAAAGAGTGAGTACTGCTGTGAGCAGAAGTAGTTTGTTGAGTACTTCATTTTTAAATAAAGATGGTAAAATGGTAACTGTTGTAATGAATCAAAGTGAGGCTAGTGTAATTTACAATTTGTGTGTAGGAACTCAAGCTACCCAAATTACTATTTTGCCAAATGCAATTCAGACATTGGTGTATTAAGTTAAGAGATTGATCTTTTTTCTTATTGATTTAAGTATAAAACTAATTACAAAATATAGCCTAAAAGGTCAATAAAACCTTTTAGGATCGCTCCTTAAAGATGATTTTATTAACACTAATTACTTTTATTATTGTCTGGTGAAAAGTATTTTTTTTGATATTAATTCTTTTGCATAACCTTTTATCTAATATTAACTAACCAAAAGTCATGAATAACAATAAACCAAAAGCCAAAAAAAACGAGAAACTTAAATTTCTTCAAAACACTATTTGCACGATGCTTTTATTACTTTGTTTACAAGTAAACTCTCAAAGACTGACTGTTTCTAACACAGGAGCAAAAATACTAAAAGACGGAAACCCAATAACCTTAAGAGGTGTAAATTTTGGAAACTGGCTTGTGTGGGAGGGATATATGATGAACATTGAACCAGGTGGCAATGTGAGAGAAAAATCGCCTACTCAAATTAGAGGATTATTTAAAGACTTATTTGGAAATGATGAAGCGAAAACAGTAAGTTTTGAAAATAATTGGAGAAATTCATACATCACAAATTCTGATTTTGCTCAAGCAAAAGCGCTAGGTTATAACGTTGTTAGAATCCCGTTTGCATACAATATGTTTTGGAATCAAAATACTGGTACTCTTAATAATGACGGATTCATTTGGCTAGATAAAGCAGTTACTTGGGCCAAAAATAATAATATACACGTAATTCTTTGTTTGCATACAGCACCAGGTTATCAAAGTAAAAGCTATACTTGCGACAATCCAAACGGAGGAACACCAAATTTTTGGAACAACTGGAATAATGTTAACATTGCTGCGAGTATTTGGAATCATATAGCAAATCATTATAAAAATTTTATTGGTAATGAGTGGATTGCGGGCTATGATTTGCTTAATGAGCCAGTTTTGGACAATGGAAATGGTCAAAAAAGTAGTTTAATGGCTTCTTATAAAGTAATGACTGCAAGAATTAGAGAGGTCGATTCAAATCATCTCATTTTTGCACAAGGAAATTATTATGGCAGTGATTTTTATGATATGTTACAACGATGGGACTCAAATCTCGTATTCGAAAATCATTATTATGGACCACAAGGGCAGTCAGATCCTAATCCTGATTTGAATTTAATAAAAGGACAAGGTGCCGCATTGAATATTCCTGTATGGGCAGGAGAGTTTGGAGAAAATACGTTGGATTGGATTCGTGATGCTAGAATAGATTATGATGCTGCCAACGTTGGTTGGGCATTTTGGGCTTGGAAAAGACAATACACTGATCGATCTATTTACTCTTTTCCTGGTACTCCAAAATGGGATGCGCTTTGTAATTATGTGAAATTTGGAGGTGCCAAACCTAGTATAGCTGATGCAATAACAGCAACTAATGAAATTTGTAATAAATCTTTATTAGCCAATTGTAATTTAGTCAGCACATTACAAGACAGGCTAAGACCTATTGCTCCTATTGGCAGCCTAATAGCACTCCAGAATAGCGGTAAATATGTTTCTTCAAACAATAGCGTGGGAGTGGTAACTGCAGATAGAGGTACAGCTCAAGGTTGGGAAAAATTTACAGTTGTAAATGCGGGGGACAATAAAATTGCTCTAAAAGACAGTAATGGAAAATATATTAATTCGCAAAACGGAGCTTCACCTGTTACGTCTAATAGTACTGCTGTTAGTGGATGGGAATCATTTGAGTGGATTAATATTGGACAACAAATAGCCTTAAAAGGATTCAATGGAAAATTTCTTTGTTCGGAAGGAGGCGCAGTTTCAGGAATGAATTGTAACAGAGAATCCGTGTCTGGTTGGGAATCTTTTAATTACGCTTCAACTACTGCAAAAATATCGGTTGAAAAGACTGTAGTAAATGAGAATGAGTTTGCCGTTTTTCCAAATCCATTTTCTGATAAATTGAATTTTAGTGTTCCTGAAGGTTTTACCAAATATACTGCACAAATTTTTGACCTTACTGGAAAACAATATTCAATCACAAACATAGATTCAAAAGAAAGTACAAATTCAATAGACACGAATAATTTACCTGATGGAATTTATATTTTACGCTTGGCAAATAACCTCGAAGTTAAATCTGCAATCCTAATAAAGAAAAATCGTTAGAAATGATTTTAGGTACCTTGTTGTATTCTAAATTAAAAAAAATAAAGGGAATTCAATAACCAATCACAGCAAATAATACATACTATAATACTTGCATAAAACTCCCGGAGACCTTGAAAAAGATGCTGCAATATCTAATCACGATGCTTTAAAACCATCGCTCTGGGAGCAAATGCAAAATCAAAGTTGAGCTGTTACAGAAAAATGGATACTATTTATTTGCTAACAAGCTACATTCAAAAAATATAGTTCTAAAACAAGGAATTAATAAAATTCGCGTATAATTCGCAGGAAATTTTAATCTTGATTTTTTGGAGTTTAAAAAAGAAGCTAAATTATATTAGCGATTTGACTCATTGCATATAAAATTTTAATGATGAAGAAAACAATAACATTAGCACTACTTTTCTTTTCAGTTTTTGCCTTTTCGCAACAACAAACCACAGATCAAAAAGTAGAAATTTTGCTAAAGAAAATGACGCTCGAAGAGAAAATTGGACAACTCAATCAATACACAGGAGACAATGCTGCTACGGAACCTATTACGATTAATTCCAACAAGAAAAGTAAAATTAAAAAAGGATTAATTGGTTCGATGTTAAATATTTTAGGAACGAAATATACGCGGCAATACCAAGAATTAGCCATGCAATCCCGATTAAAAATCCCTTTGCTTTTTGGTCAAGATGTGATTCTTTAAAAGATGTAAATTCCACTTATATTATTTCCCAATGGGAAGGCTTGGAGAACAAAGTGGGCAAAAGAACCAAAATTTTGTATGCCAAATGATGCGGAGTAGAAAGCAAAAGCAAAGAAGGTTTTGCAGATGCTTTGTTGGTTGCCAGCCAAGCCGAGGTGATCATTTTGAGTATTGGAGAAAATTTCAATAAAAGTGGGGAAGCCAAAAGAAAAAGTAACCTGCAGTTACCCGGAGTTCATGAAGATTTAATCAAAGAACTTCAAAAAACGGGGAAGCCAATAGTGATTTTGATAAATGCGGGAAGACCACTCGTTTTTGATTGGATTGCCGATAATATGCCGACGATCGTCAATACCTGATGGCTAGGTTCTGGGGTTCAGTAGTACGCCCGATAATCGGGCTAAAAGATTTTCAAAAAATCAGTTTGAACCGAGGTGAAACCAAAACCATTCAGTTTACGATTGACAATCAAAAGTTGTCGTTTTACAACAATGCATTGGAGTTTATTTCGGAACCGGGTGATTTTGATCTGATGATTGGGTCGTCTTCGGCAGATATACGTTTGAAAGACAGTTTTGAACTGGTTAAATGAATTAAATAATTGATTATGAGATATGTTTTAATGCTTTTTCTAGTGCCTTTTTTGCTTTTGGCACAAACTAAAAAAGACACCATCAGGGTGTTTTATTTGGGAGGTCAATCGAACATGCAGGGGTATGGATATGTAAAAGAGCTTCCGGATTCGTTAAATAAAAAGAATAAAAATGTTTTTATTTACCAAGGAAACCCTGTCGGAGATAATGATGCAACAGGAGGATTAGGAAAGTGGGATGTGCTTCAGCCCGGGAACGGAACTGGTTTTGCTTCGGATGGAAAAAACAATACACTTTCGGATCGATTTGGTGTGGAGCTTTCGTTTGCAAAAAAACTACAAGAATTATATCCAAACCAAAAATTGGCCATTATAAAATATGCTAGAAATGGATCATCGATTGATAGTAGCGGGACTGCCTATTTTGGTGCTTGGGAGCCTGATTTTAGCGCAGGAAAAGGAATCAATCAATACGATTATTTTCTAAGAACAGTCAACAATGCCATGGCTGTACAAGACATAAACAGTGATGGAATTGTAGATGTTTTGATTCCAAGCGGTATTATTTGGATGCAAGGAGAAAGTGATGCCGATAAAACAGAACAAATCGCCAATCAATATTATACAAATTTAAAAAGGTTGATGGAACTTATGCGAGCGACTTTTAGAAACAATGATTTACCAATAGTCATCGGAAAAATATCCGATTCAGGCGATGATGTCGATGGAAAAGTTTGGGGTTTTGGAGAATTAGTGCAATATGGTCAAGAAAAATTTGCAGCAACTGAACCCAATGTAGCAATTGTAAGGAGTACTAGCGGTTATAAATATTCAGATAAATATCATTATAGAAGTGACGGTTATATTGATTTGGGAAAAGAATTTGCAAAGGCAGTTTTTCTTCTAAATTAAAATAAATCCCAATAAGACCAGAGGCGAATCTTTTAATAGAATGTTTGATTATAGTCCGTGACATTTCAAAGGATAAACTCCATTAGAAATAATGGAGTTTTTTTATTTTTCATTTGTTTTTTTTTAATTCCAATAAACTATAAAAATAGAAAGTCGCCACTGTACTAAAAAAAAAATCTATTTATCTGTTCAAACATCTTCCCCTTGGTTCATCACCCTCATGAAGCACAATTTCGGAATGCAAAAACTGCGCTGCAGCTGCAGAGTCATTTACTTTTGTAGCACTACGTTCTAACATTTCTAATTCAAACTCGGTTAATACACTTTCCCTTATTCCAACTTTTCTCCATTGCGATAATGGCCTGCAGCCTTTTGTTATTACGCGAGCCAAATAAAGTGCATCCAGTAAAGCTTGATTCGCTCCTTGACCTTTAAATGGACTCATAGGATGAGCTGCATCTCCAATTAAGGTTACTGGTCCGGCTTTCGCCAAAATCTCCGACTTAAGTAATTCTCGGTCATAAACAGGATAGCCAGAAATCTGAGCTTCTGGTGTTGCTAATAAAATTTGAGGAATAGGATTATGCCATAGTGTTCTACGACACGCTTCTTCTTTTAATGCTTGAGCTCCTTGAGCACTCAAAGCCTTAGCTTCTTCTTCGGGCATTGGGAAACTCAATTGCCACATTACCGAGTCTGAATCATAAGGCATAACATAGATTCGTTCTTTGCCATTGGCAGTTTGAAATACAGTAGCCGAATCCAGTAGCGGACTATCGAGACCTTCAAGTGCTTTTAAAGGACAAATGCCTAATATAACAATACAACCTAGATAGCGTAAAGTACTACAATCATCACCAATCAGTAACCTTTGTACCGAACTACGAATGCCATCCGCTCCAACGACAAGATCTGCTTTGAAGCTTTTTATTTTTCCATCCACTTGAAAGTTTAAATCAACACTTTCATCATTACATATTTTAAAATCTGTTAATTGGTGCCCCCAATGTATTACATCATGTCCGCCTAACTGCTCCAGAAGTGCTAAGCGCAAAGATTGTCGTGCAATATGAATGTTGGTGCGTTTTTGAAAAGTTTTCGCATCCGATTGTATCCATTTTCTAATTCCCCATTCGCCAATAACTGTTCCATCAATCGTGTGAACTACATGTCTTGTTGAAACTATTCCTTCATTTAATGAAATGATTCCCAAGCCTTCAATAGCTTTGCTGGCTTGTTGCAAAGTAAGCCCGTAGCCTTGAGATCTGGCTTCAAAGTTGTTATCGCGTTCAAATATTGTAAAAGGAATTCCACGATGTAAACAAGCAACAGCAAGAGCAACTCCGCCAATACCACCGCCAATAATGGCAACATGTGGGTAATTTTCTTTGTCTGCTTTTGGTGGATGTAACGTTTTAACTAAGCCAGATCCGCTGCAGTGTGAGCACGCATACAAGTGTCCTTTGGGTGGGGTTGGAGCTGGCTTATCTTGATTGTTTTTGTTAAAAATCTCTAGTTCAAGTAAATATTTATTTCGGACTTTCTTGCTTAGCCCTTTACTTTTTTTACCACGCCCTTTACATTCGAGACAAAGAGTCCAATATGTTTTTGTGTTTTCCACTATTGTTGTTGCTTTTTTTACTGAAAGAAATTACACTTTTGATTTTACTAATTTTAAAGAATTACAAAAAAGATGTTTGTTTAATCTAATGTCAAGGCTCCCAAAATTTCTTCTGACAAAAAGGGTCCACCCGGATATTGTGCGGTGTAGTCCAAATTCATCCAAATTTGCCCGCGTTCATCAACGTGATAATGTAATTTTTGACTGGCACTTTCCTTAGGGAAAAGGATATTCTTGATTAAAAAATTTACTTTTTCTAAATCGGCTTCAGTTCCAATTAAAATTTCTGGATAAATGTGTCCTGTCGTGTGTATTAGTCTTGGTGTTCCACCAATAGATTTGATAGTTGCTGCCATTAAAATAGAATGATCGTCACAATCTCCTGAAAAATAAAGCAAAGATTCTGATGCAGTTGCAATGTAATCACGCGCTTTTGGGTCGCTTACGTAATTCCAACGGCTATTAATTTCTTTAAAAACGGCAAAACATTGAATAATGGTTCTGTAATCTGAGTAGCCTTTTAAACCTTTAAAATGCTTATTCGTGGCCATTAAGGCAAAATTTCTAATTTTTGGATTTTGATATTCTATTGCGTTGACAATTTTTGATTTGTTTGGAAACGGAAGCAACTTAGCAATAATAATGTCTTGGGGATACGGATTATCAGACATGGTGTAAAGCATGGAATTGTAATCGTCATAAACACTATTAAAACCATAATTACCAATAGTAGAACCGTAAATTAAAGCAAGTAGGTAAACAAATATACAAAGTATGATAATGGTACGTAATAACCTTAAAATTAACTGAATTATTACGACCATAACGATAAAAATCACTACGCGATCAATGTTCAAAAACCAATTGGGATTAATTAAGTTTTGATGTAAAATGATAAAAAGAGGAATAGCAATTAATACATTCAGTACAAAAATAATAACATCGTCCCAAGGTTTTTTGACCTGAAAACGATGTTTAATTCCCTGAAAATTAATTTCTTTTTTTTGTATCATAGTTACAATAAAAACAGTCTCCTATACTGTTTTTACAATGCCCTCAAAAGTACCTTTTTTATCAATAATTCCGAGTTCAAAAAGTTGATTTTGAACTTTGTTTAACATTTGAGGTTCTAATCCTTTTTGAGACCAACGCGTTAATCGCAACCATTCTTGAATATCTCCTATTTTTTGGTGGTAGGCTTCGGCAAGCGTTTTGTCAATGCTTGGTATCTCTTTAAATTCTTGAGTGGTTTGATTGATGATTTCTAATACTTTCGCAACAATTTCGGGTTGTTCTAGCAGTATTTCGTCGCGAACTGCAATTACAAAGCACGGCCAAGGAGTAGGGCAATCTACAACTCGTCTGAAAATGCCTTTGTCTACTAGTGGTTTGGTCATAAAACGTTCCCACATAAAATAATCTGCGGTTCCGGTTGTTAAGGCTTCAACAGCCCCTTCAATGGTATTTACAATTTCAAATTGCAAATTAGTTGTATCCCAATTTTGATTATTTGCGTTTACGTAAGCCATTAATTGTGAGCCAGAACCCAAACGGGAAATAGCGACTTTGGTATTTTGTAAATCTGCTAAGGTTTGAAAACTTGAATTAGCAGCAACGTGAATACCCCAAATTAAAGGACTTTCAACATATACTTGCACTATTTTACTGGGATTTCCAGCTGTGATGTCTTTTAAAATTCCTTCGGTAAGGATCACAGCGATATCAGTTTCGCCATCTCGAAGCATTTGACACATTTTACCGGTTCCCTCAGGAACATCAGTCCATTGCAAGTCTATATATTCATTTTCAAAATCGCCGTTTTCAATGGCTAAATGCCAAGGCAAATTAAAGTGTTCTGGAACTCCTGCTATTTTTATACTTTTCATTATATATTGGGATTTTTTAATTCGTACCAATTCCAAGAAACGCCGTCCTCTAAATAAGTTTCGGTCATTTCTAGTCCAATTTTTTGCAATATTCTGTTTGAAGCGATATTATCGGTATGTGCAGCTGCTTCCATTAATGGGATTTTCATAGTTTGAAAACCATATTCTAACCACGCAAAACTAGCTTCACTAGCATAGCCTTTGCCCCAAAATTTTTCATCTAAGCGATACCCAATATCGAAAAAATTGATTTTGTTATTGACCATTTCCGTATTGAATTTGAGTCCAGCCCAACCAATAAGTTCTTGACTCTCTTTTAAAATAATCACAAAGCGTCCGATATTATTCTGGATGTACTGCTTTTTAACAGACTCAATAGTTGCGTGTACTTCGCTAATATCTATTACAGGTTTGTTCCAAAGATATTGATGCACATTAGGATTTCGATCCATTTCGAATAAAGCTTCGGCATCTGAAAGTTTCATTTCTCGTAAAAGTAATCGGTCAGTTTCTAGAATTAAGTCCATGGTAAATTAATTTGAAGTCTTGAGCAAAAAGCGTTTTAGCCCTGATAGAAGCGGCATCCTCTTGTGGTAGCGCTAGCGAACACAAGAG
>NZ_JBWJVJ010000015.1:0-108342 GCF_056428925.1 Flavobacterium sp. GNP011
CCGACTCAGCGAGTCTCTGCCGAGTACCACGGACAAGCACGAATCGATACCAAAAACAAACATCTACCTGAAATTGCTTCTGCTAAAGAAATGCAAAAAGAAGGTATCAATTTATCTGAAATGAACATCAAGTTGTTGCAAAAGATTGAGGAATTGACGCTGTATTTAATTGAATTGAAAAAGGAAAACCAAATAATTAAAAAGAATCAATTAAACTTAGAAAAAAGAATTGAAAATTTCGAAATTAAATAATTATGAATAAAATATTTTTTTTGACAGCATTAGTTTTTGCTATTTATAATATTAACGCACAAACATTAAACCCGACAGTATCGATTCAAACAGCAAATACTGCAGACAATTTTAGAGGCGGATATACATTTGCTTATGCAACATCGGGAACACCTTGGAACGGTTCATTAATAAGTTTTGGTGGATTTTCAAATCAATACGATACACAAATTAGTTCTGATTATGGGGTAAATGGAGGAAATCATATTTCTTTCAGAACCAGAAACGGAGATTTTGGTAACGGTGTTGGAGTTTGGAATCCATGGGTAGAATTAGCATCTAAAGGTGCGAATAATTTTATTGGTAATCAAATTATAAATGGGAATGTGGGTATTGGTACTATTACACCAACAGAAAAACTTGAAATTGGAGGAGACTCATTTTCAAATATTAAAATTGGTCAATGGGCAACTATAGGAAGTACTGGAGGAGGTTTAGCAACAATAATTGGAAATAATATTAAAGCTTCACAAACTATTAATAATAAAATGGAGTATATTACGAGTACAGTTGATGGTGCAAAAGCGATAAAATTGCAATATAATGAAGGTATTACTTTTCATACCATGTTGGGAACTGTTAATGCCAATGAAACTTTTTCAAACTTTGAAAGGATGAGGATTGATAATAACGGCAACGTAGGCATCGGTACCACGAACCCCACTTCAAAACTAACTGTTGCCGGCAACATCAATTCTAGAGAAGTAAAAGTTTCAGTAGATGCAGGAGCTGATTTTGTGTTTGAGAAAGACTACGCTTTACCCTCGCTACAAGAAGTAGAAAAGTATGTAACTAAAAACAAACATTTACCCGAAATTGCTTCTGCCAAAGAAATGCAAAAGGAGGGTATCAACTTGTCCGAAATGAACATCAAGTTGTTACAGAAGATTGAGGAACTTACGCTGTATGTGATTGAGCAGAATAAGAGGATTGAATTATTAGAAAAGAAAAATAAATAGTCATGAATAGTAAAATTATAGTATCAATTTTTTGTTTTGTTGTTTTTGCCACTAATGTGTTGGCGCAGACTGCCAATGCAATAAATATTCAGGACACCAGAGCGGTAAATGATTTGCCTAACTTTTTTGGACATGGAATTCGGGCCGATTTTAAACAGATAGGAACAATTGGAGCCCCTGGTCAAGGATATTATGGAACAAATATAACTATTGGTCAATGGGATGATTGGAATAATTCGGGAGGAAAAAATCACCAATTGAACTTTAACGATGGAGGGTTTTTTTATAGATCAGCTTATCCAATGGATCCACAATGGGGAACTTGGAGACAGGTTTTAATGACTAATGAAAATGGTAATGTTGGTATTGGAACATCTGCCCCTTCAAATGATCAAGGATGGAGTAAAGTTTTAGATGTTGCAGGTAGTGGAAACTCTAAAATATTAGTTACTTCAGATAATGCTTCACTTAAAACGGGTGTTTTTACTCATTCTTCATGGCATGGAGGGGGAGGGTATGTTGGAACAGAAAGTAATCATTCTCTATTTTTATTGGCGGGTTATGATCCTAAAATGACTATTCTAACTAATGGTAATGTAGGTATTGGATCTAAAACACCAGCAACTAAATTACATATTAGTAGTGCAGGTAACAGTGGATCATTAGATTATAATATGATATTACAAAAAACAGTAGTTACAGACAATGATAAAAGTGCTGTTGGATTGTTATTTTCAACTGAATGTTGTGGTCCTTTTGGTAAAAGTGCAATCGTACATGAGAGAACAGGTGGTTATGGTGTAGGTGATTTACACTTTTTGAATAATAATACAATAGATAATACAAACCCAACCTTAGTTAATTCTAGAATGACCATTAGTTCTAATGGCAACGTAGGCATCGGTACCCCCAAACCCACTTCAAAATTAACCGTAGCCGGCAACATCAATTCTAGAGAAGTAAAAGTTTCAGTGGATGCAGGCGCTGATTTTGTATTTGAGAAAGATTATGCTTTGCCTTCTTTACGAGAAGTAGAAAAGTTTGTAACCGAGAACAAGCATTTGCCAGAAATCGCTTCTGCGAAAGAAATGCAAAAGGAAGGTATCAATTTATCCGAAATGAATATAAAGTTGTTGCAGAAGATTGAGGAACTTACTTTATATGTGATTGAGCAAGAAAAGAAAAATACTATTCAATCGAAAGAAATAGAAAAATTAAAAGAAGAGAAAGAGTCTTATAAAATTATATTCGAAAGATTAACGGAGATAGAAAAAAAAATAAAATAACTTAAAATGAAAAACAAGTATAGAATTTCCGTTATTATTTATTTAGTCTTTATTGTTTTAAAAACTAATGCACAAAATACTACTTTTAACAATGTTGCAATTGGAACAGATTCTCCTGCTCATGGTGTAAAAATAAAAGCTAATTTCCCTGGATATACTGGAGGTTGGGGGCGTGCTTATTTTATTACAAATGAAACTGGAGATCAATCCTTTTTTACATTTGGTTCTACTGGGTATTCCTCTAATGGAGTTTCAAGTGTAACTAGTAGTTATATAGGCAAAGACTTGGAATCTAGATATATGACTTTTTTACCTAGTGGTAATATTGGCATCGGCACTACAAATCCTAGGGCAAATCTTGACATGGCAAAGGACATATCTAATGGTCAACTTGGGACTGTTTTTGGAAGATTACCCGAAGGTGATACAACTGGATTAGGAACTTATTTGGGTGTTAAGGGGTATGCTACACAGGGAGCTGATCCGTATAATATAAAAAGCTTTTCGCTTGTACATGATTTTTATGGTCAAACCAATAGTTCAATCAATTTTTATAGGGGAGGGGGTGTTTTAGGTGGTTTTATTACTTTTAACACATCAGATAATACAGAAAAAATGAGAATTGCAACTGACGGCAACGTCGGCATCGGCACCACTGCACCAGCTCATAAACTCGATGTAATTGGTACTATTCGCTCACGAGAAGTAAGGGTAGATATGAATGGAGCAGATTTTGTTTTTGAAGAAAAATATCCCTTAATGCCTTTGACGGAATTAGAAGCTTATGTAAAGAAAAACAAACACCTACCAGAAATTGCGACTGCTAAAGAAATGCAAGAACAAGGCTCTAATTTAGGCGATTTGAACACCAAACTTTTGCAAAAAATTGAGGAATTGACTTTGTATGTGATTGAGCAGCAGAAATTAATTACTCAGCAAGCAAAAGAATTAGAATCCCATAAAGTGATGTTGGCCAAAATTGATCAGATGGAAAAAACTTTAGCTAAAATGAATACGGCTAATGAAAAATAAACGCGCTATTTATATTTTACTTCCAGTGGTGCTAGGCATTTGGGGTTTGGTGGTTTATGAATTTGTTTCTTTTGGTTCAGCCGAAGAAATAGTTCATGAGTCTCCAAGTAATTGGGTCGTACAACCTCATACCTACAAAGAGCCACAAAAAATAATTATTGAAACCAACTATAGAGATCCTTTTTTGGGAATACTGCATGTTTCGGCTGCACCTGTGACCCAGACCAAAAAACAAAAGAAACCCATAAAAGTAAAAGCAGTCCCAGAACTGGTTTGGCCCGCAATACAATACAAAGGGGTACTCTCTGACGTAAAAGAGAAGAAAAAAACATTCTTATTGATTATCAATGGGAAGAATTGTTTTATGAGTATTGGGGATACCGCTAATGGGATATTTTTAAAGTCAGGAGACAAAGAATCGGTCTATGTTAAATACCAAGGCGAATTGAATTTAATTATGTTAGCCGATTAAATATGCTTAAAAAACTGCGCTCGGGTGCGCTTCAATTTACCGTGTTTATTGGACTATTGATTGCTTTATTGCTTGGAGCATTAGTCTTATATGCCTATACTTTTTATTATATGAAAGAGCAGGCCAAAGGCACGGTAGCGATGATACAGCTTTCTAATTTTGGAATAGATTATGTAATAGCTGCTCCCATAATGTCTTCTGATACGCTTCAAGTGCCTCTACAAGAGGAGGCGAATAAGAGTATACAAGTGCAGCTTGCTCCATGGGGCGTTTTTGGGAAGGCTCATAGTAAAGCACATTTTAGAAACAAGCATTTTGTAAAAACAGCCATCATTGGCGGAAAATTTTCTGCTGAAAATACACCTGTGCTTTATCTACAAGAGACACAAAATGGCCTGTCTTTGGTTGGAACTACTGTGATAAAAGGAGCAGCTTTTTTGCCATCACAAGGAGTAAAAACGGGCTACATTGCAGGAAATAGTTTTTATGGAGTAACGCTAATTGATGGCGCAACAGAAAAAAGTGAAACAAGTTTACCTCCTTTGTCTAAAAATGTTTTAGCATCTTTAGACGAACTTTTTAAAACGAATCCATCAGAACAGCAAGAGATGGGAGCTGTAAATTCAGTAAAACCTTCGGTGCATTCTTTTGAAGCCGCTACAAAATATTGGACTTCTAAAAATTCCATAGTATTAGAAAACCTTTCAATCACAGGGAACGTTATTATCAAATCTACCCAGCAAATACTAGTAAAAGCATCAGCACATTTGAAGGATGTTATTATTATAGCCCCAACGGTTATTATTGAGGACGGCACCAAAGGAGTGTTTCAGGTAGTGGCTTCAAAACAAATCACGGTGCATAAAAATTGTGAGTTAAGCTACCCTTCTTCTTTGGTATTATATCAAGAAGCATTAGATACTAGTCAAAGAAATATGCCCAAAAGTACGATCAATCAAATCTTCATTGATTCAGGTAGCTTAATAAGAGGAGTAGTCTTGTATTACAACAAAAAAGAGGTGTCTAATTTTGATACGGCAATCAAAATAGAGAGCGGCGCTACCGTTAAGGGACAAGTCTATTGTAACGGAAACGTTGACTTGCAAGGCACGGTCTCTGGAACAGTATTAACCAAACAGTTTGTAGCCAATCAAGCGGGGTCTATTTATGTGAATCATATTTACAATGGAAAAATTAACAATGATGATTTACCAACTACTTATGGAGGATTACTTTTTGAACAACAACCCAAAACAATTATGAAATGGCTGTATTAAGAAAAGTAAGCTCGGCTACCTTGGTGGAAGTGTTGGTCGCTACCGTTTTAGTAGTAATACTATTCATGATTGCGAGTTTGATTTTAAATAACCTTATCCTAAATACTTACAAACAGAATGCGCATGCCATCGAAACAAGATTAAATCGATTAGAATATGATATTCAGCATCACACGATTGACTTACCCTATGAAGAAAAATTTCAAGACTGGCAAGTCAATATCGAGTTAAAAAAAAGGGAGAATAAGGATGTAGTGATTTTGAAAGCAAAGAATAATAATGGTAAAAAAGAAAGTTTTAGGGAAGTGATAACGGATGACGATGTTGACACCAGTTTTAAATAAAGTATATGCAAAAGAATAAAAATAAGTTGGACTCCTTTACCTTGTCTGAGTTGTTAGTAGTACTAATTATCACAGCCATCGTTATTGGTATGGCATTCAGTGTCCTGCGATTAGTGCAACGAGAGATTCATGCTATTCAAACCAATTATGATAAAACGAGCAGTTTAGTTCTTTTTGAACAACGCCTTTGGAAAGAGGTGAATCAATTACATGATATCACCTATACCGCTTCCAATGAAACTTTAGCAATGGTTTCAGAGACGGATACCGTATTTTATTCCTTTAAAGGAAATTATGTTTTGCGTAATGCGGATACCATAGCGTTAAAATTGAAGCCCATTCATTTTTTATTTGAAGGCAAAACGATATCCGAAGGAAAAGTTGATGGCATTTATATCTCAGCGGACGAAGAGGTAAAAGGCTATGAGCTTTTTATTTCGAAAAAGAATGATGTAACCTATAGCATGAATCAATAATATGGCTTTTCAACTCGATACACCATCTAATACACCTATTCATTCAAAGAAAGGTGCTACTTTAGAATCCCTACTGAAGCAAGAAATTGTCTTGTTTGGTGAACGCTTTGGGGCTAAGAAAAAACAAGAATTGTATCACGAACTAGCGGTGCTATTACGTGCTGGAATAACTCTCAAAGAGGCCTTGGGATTAATCATAGATTCTCAAAAAAAGAATGCCGATAAAGTCTTACTCGAATCCATACTCCAGCAAGTCATCAATGGAAAGTCCTTTTCTCAAGCTTTGATTGAGGCCAAAGTATTCTCAGAATATGAGTTTTATTCGTTGCAAATAGGGGAGGAAACAGGAACTACCGCACAAGTTTGTAAAGAATTAGGGGAGTTCTACAAACGCAAAAACGAGCAAAAAAGAATCATCATTGGTGCTTTAACATATCCTGCAATTGTGATGTGTACAGCAATTACAGTAGTAGTTTTTATGTTGACGTATGTTGTGCCTATGTTTCAAGATATTTTTAGACAAAATAAAGTCGAATTACCCATGTTGACCAAAGTTATTGTGAAATTGTCAGATTTCACGAGAGCTTATGCGTTATATGTTTTTATCTTGATCCTCATCTCAGCTATTCTTTTTAGAATTTTTAAAGACAATGCCAAGCTTAAGCGCGTGGTAGATTATAGCCTTTTGAAAATTCCTGTTTTGGGCTCTTTTTTGGTAAAAATCTATCTGGCTCAGTTTACACAAGCTATTGCTTTGCTAACCACCGCCAAAGTTCCCTTATTGAACAGCATACAAATGGTAAAAAAAATGATTCAGTTTGCTCCCTTACAAGAATCTTTGACTGCTGTAGAACATAATATCTTAAAAGGACATAGCTTAAGCGAAAGTCTAAAAGCGAATTCTTTGTTTGATAATCGCATCATCTCTATGGTAAAAGTGGCAGAAGAAACCAACCAAACCGACTATGTTTTTCAGCAACTCAGTGAGCAATACAGTCAAGAAGTAGTGCAGCAATCCAAAGTTTTAACTACGGTGTTGGAACCTTTTATTATTCTTTTTGTAGGGGTTTTAGTAGCGGTATTGCTTGTGGCTATGTATTTGCCAATGTTTCAGTTGAGTAGTGTGATTGGATAAAATAATAAATATTATTTTTTTATCTAAAAAAAAATAAACAAGAAATATAATATTAAAATTTATTAATATTGTACTGCTCAATTTTAGCGACTGATATTTTACTAAAGTTTAAAGACTTTAATTTGTTATGATTTACCTATTACAATTATTATATAAACTATGAAACTACATAAATTTATTTTTCTTTATATCATTTTATTTTTTGGCACTCAAGAAGTAAAAGCGCAGGATCCTACAAATCCTATTAAACAATATATTCCGAACATAACTACAGCTTCGCCTCAGGTTGCTTCAATGGGTAAGGTTGGCGAAATACCGATAGATATCTCCACTGGCAGAATTAATTATACAATTCCAATATTTGAAATTCAGGAAGGAAATTTTAATATGCCTATTAGCCTTTCGTACAATTATTCTGGATTATTATTTGATGAAACTCCTGGACACGCTGGTGTAGGATGGACTTTTAATATTGGAGGTTCGATATTGCATACTGTAAATGGATTGGACGACTATCATCATGAACAAGACAAAAAAATAATCGACGATTATTTAAATCGTGTACCTCCTTATGATAATAATTCCTCTGACGGAATTAATCCTACATCAAATTTATTGAAGAGAATTTCAGATGGTTTTATAGATGGAGAACCAGATAAATATTCTATAAATGTTGGTAATATAAATAGTAGCTTTTATCTAGATAAAAATGGGAGTCCTGTATTTTTAAAAAATGAAAATTATAAAATTACTCGCACACAGAATGGTGGTTTTATATTGATTGATGACCAAGGGATTAATTATATATTTGATTTGATTGTAAGAGCCGATAAAGTGCAAAGTGATAATGCATTAAGTTATGCTTCGGGGTATTTGGTAACAGAAATTAATTTTCCAAATACTAGCAATAAAATTATATTTCAATATGAAAAAACTAATTTGTTGAATGAAATCTATCTTAATGAAACTTTAACAAAAACGTATAATCAATTTGGAAATCCTAACTCTTCAGGAAGTTTAGTTACAAACGAGACAACAATAGCAATAAACAATTTTAATTTAAAAAAAATAGTATCAAACAAATGTTCAATTGATATACAGTATAAATACAACCCAATAGAGTCGGGAATTTGTGTTATTAACAACTTAATTGTGAAAAATAATCAAAATAACGAAATAAAGAATTTTGTTTTTTCATATTCTGATTGGGTAGGTAGAAGAAGTAATCTTCTAAGTGTAAGTTGTAATGGAGCTTTTACTAACCAAATGGAATATGATATGACTGTTAATTATCCAATATTTCAAGATATAAATGATTCTTATTTCAAGAAGGATCTTTGGGGTTATTATAATAGTAAAGCTTTGAGAGCAACTAATGCAACAGATCCTTTCTTTAATCCTAGTATAAAGCCTGATTTTACAAGTGTTAAGATAGGCTGTTTAAAAAAAATAACGTATCAAACAAAAGGGTATTCGTTGATTGATTATGAGCCAAATATGGTTGCTTTAACAGGACTATCTTATGATCTTCCTTATAATCCCGATGCAACATTATATTCTGATTATGCTGTGAAAACAAGTTATTCAAGTGGAGGTACTAACGAAAAACAATTTATAGTAAAAACGGTGCCTTGTTATATTGATTTGAATTATAATTTAGTAAATAATACTGCTAGTAATGATCCTTATGAAAGAGAATCCAGTGTGTCATTATTTTTAGATGGAAAAGAGGATAATCCTATATTTAAAGAAATTCAAAGTTGGAATTGGGAGATGCAATGGATTCCTTCTATACGGTCGAAAACTGGAGTTAAGAATAGAATATTAATCAAGCAAGCTGGTACCTATCATTTGAAAGCAACTTCAACATTAGGCATAAGTGCTTCAATGCAAATAAAATTAGCGCAGTATCCAGATTCTTTTAATGAGATTGTCGGAGGTGTCAGAGTTAAGGAAGTTCAAAATTGTGATTTTAACGGCAAGTGTATAACTACTGTTTATAATTTTTCTCAAAACGGAAAAAGTACAGGGTTAATGATCCAAAAACCAAAATTTCATTCAGGATCATTTATTGATGATAGAAAGGATTGTATTGGGGGTTCTTATAATAAAAGTGATTTTTTTACATTCAATAGTGTTTATCCATTATCAGAATATAGAGGAAGTCCTGTTTTATACAAAACAGTAGAGAAATATAATATTTCAGGTACAAACACTAATGGAAAAATTGTATCCTCTTATCTAGGAGAAAAATTAGTAATCCCAAACGAAGATCGATTATTGAATATAGGCCTTTTGGAAAGTGAAGTAATGAAAGATCAATCAAACAATACTATTTCTCGAATTAAAAACAATTATTTACTAGAAAAATCACCTGATCCTTCTAAATATGTTTACGCTTTAGAGTCAAAATATATCTTAGAAAAAAGATGGCAATTTAGTTTTGATGGAAAAACCGATTGTGTTTATTCAACCCCAATTCCTTTGAATAGTTTTAGACAAGGAGGGGTGACGCATAGGGCTAGAAATTATAAGTTGCAGAAAGAAGAAAATATAAGTTACTTCAAAGGAGATTCAATTGTTCAAACTACAGAGTACAATTATAATTTAAGTACAGGATTTCTTAAAAGCCAAAAATCAACAACATCAACAGTTGAAGAATTTAAAGAAATCCAATATTTTTACCCACAAGATCCTGTAATGTCAAGTGAACCTTTTGCATACGATATGGTATCTAAAAATATGATTGGCAGTCCGCTAAAGACAGAAACTTATAAAAACGGAGTTAAATTATCTGAGCAAAAAACCGTTTATGCCAAAGATCCCACAACCAATAATATATTGTTACCAAAATACATTTTAGCTTCGAAGGGGGGACTAACACCTGAAACTAAAATCACCTACAACAGTTACGACCCCAAAGGTAATTTAACCCAATACACTCCAGAAAGTGGTGTGCCTGTTTCAATAATCTGGGGATACAACAATACATTAGTAGTTGCAAAGGTAGAGGGTGTGGCATATAGCAGTATTCAATCGATTCTCATTACCGCAATACAAACTGCTACTGATAGTGCTACAGCGACAGAAGCCCAAGTAATCACTGCGTTAAATGCCTTAAGAACAAATTTACCTAACGCTATGGTCACTACCTATACTCATATCCCATTAGTTGGAGTAAGTACCATTACAGATTCAAAAGGACTAAAAACCACCTATGAGTATGATGCTTTCAATAGATTGAACTGGGTGAAAGATCAGGATGGAAATGTGTTACAAAAATACTGTTACAACTACAAAGGTGAAACTGTTAACTGTCAATAAGTAAGTAGTAGTTCATTTTAAGATTCTTAAAAATATAGAAACACAGCACATGAAAAAACATATTTATCTAATACTAATACTATTTCTTTCTCAGGTACAGATGCACTCTCAAACCTTAAGTAGTGAGAATTTTATTTATACCGAGGCACCGCAAAAGCCGTTCACTAGTGCTAATTATAGCAGTTTGCCGGCATCACAGAAGCAAAAGACCGTAACGTATTTTGATGGCTTAGGTCGTCCTATGCAGACTATTGCTATTGGGCAAGGCGGAAATGGAGAAGATATCATTACACCAGTTACCTATGACGGATTTGGCAGACAAGATAAAGACTATTTGCCTTATACAGCAGCGAGTACTGGAGCATATCGCACGGATGCATTGACAGGTGTTGCTAATTTTTACAATACCGTAAAATATGAAAATACGTTAAACCCCTATAGCCAAAAACAATTTGAAGCATCCCCTTTGAATCGAGTAATGCAGCAAGCAGCTCCTGGGAATGATTGGTCCTTGTCAAACAATCGCACCATCAAGATGGAGTATCAAACCAACACTGCAACTGAGGTAAAATTGTTTCAGGTGACAACAAACTTAGTTTCGGGCTTGTACAATCCAACAATAAGCCAATCGGCTACCTATGGATTAGGTCAATTGTATAAAACCATTACCAAAGACGAAAACTGGAGCGTAGCAGATGGTAACAATAAAACCACCGAAGAGTTCAAAGACAAAGAAGGGCGAGTAGTTTTAAAAAGAACCTACAACAACAATACAGCTCATGATACGTATTATGTGTATGATGATTATGGTAACTTGACGTATGTGCTTCCCCCTAATGCAATGGAGGTATTGAACTCTGGGACCTCACAAGCAACAATGACTTCTACCGCCATTGTATCCTCAGGAACGAATTTGCAGTTGACCGCCTCACAGTACATAATATTGAGTAATGGTTTTCATGCACAAGCTGGAAGTGTCTTTTCGGCAATTATAGCCTCAGGAAGTGATATGGGGTCTATCTTGAATGATTTATGTTACCAATACAAATACGATTACCGCAACCGTCTGGTAGAAAAGAAACTACCAGGTAAACAATGGGAGTATATTGTTTATGACAAATTAGATAGAGTAGTGGCTACGGGTCCTGCATTAGCACCCTTCAATAATCTAGGACAAGCAAATGGTTGGATGATTACCAAGTACGATGCGTTTAATCGTCCTGTGCTTACGGCTTGGATGCCAGCAACTGTTACTTCAGAGGCTAGAGCAGCCTTGCAAAACACTCAAAATGCCAACACGATTAATTTTAGTGAAGCCAAAAGTGCGGCCACAGATACCACAATTAATGGTGTAGCTTTTAGATATAGCAATGTGGCTTGGCCAACATCAGACTATCACGTTTTGACGGTTGCTTATTTTGATGATTACAATTATCCTAATGCCCCAATGATACCTGCAACTATTGAGACACAAAACGTTTTTTATAATAGTACAATACAACCAAAAGGCTTGCCAACGGGTTCATGGACACGCGTACTACAGGCAAGTACAGACTATGCTAATGAGTTGGCTTACTCCTTATATGACGTAAAAGGAAGGCCGATAAGGACTTACACTAAAAACTTTTTGGGAGGCTATACGTATACTGATAGCAAGCTTGATTTTACAGGTAAACCAGAATATACCATAACGTACCACAAACGACTCTCTGGTGACGGTGAGTTGAAGACAAAAGAAGTTTTTACCTACTCGCCACAAGGCAGGTTGTTGACCCAAACCCACCAAATTGGGACCGCTACTCCTGAATTGTTGGTAGAAAATGATTATGATGAATTAGGGCAACTCAAAGCAAAGAAAGTAGGGGCTAATACCCAAAAAATAGACTATAGTTACAACATTCGTGGCTGGTTAACGGAGATCAACAAGGTGGCGGCTTTGCAACAAGTGAATGATCCCAAAGATTTATTTGCCTTTAAGATTAATTACAACACCGTGTCAAGTGGTATTGCAGGAGTAAGAGCGCTCTACAACGGAAACATAGCCGAAACCCAATGGACTTCAAGTACTGATAATGTGGTGAGAACCTACGGTTATAAGTACGACGCCTTAAACCGTTTGAACGACGCCTTGTACAAAAAAGGAACTGTGGTGTCGAATGCTTATGACGAAAAGCTGACGTATGATGCCAATGGTAACATAAAGACATTAATTCGTTTTGGAAGTTTAAATGACACAACTCCTGTTATAATTGATGAACTTACCTATGCGTATAAGAACGCAGCAAGTAATCAATTGATGAAAGTTACGGATACCAAAGCGAACAATGCTAATTTTAGAGACGAGTTCAAAGACAGTGCTACTAACGCTGTGGATGATTATGACTATGATGCCAATGGTAATATGACCAAGGACAACAACAAAAACATCACAGCCATAACCTACAACCACTTGAATTTGCCTACCCAAATTACATTTGGCAGAGCTGGAAATATTAGTTACATTTACAATGCAACGGGACAAAAAGTACAGAAAGTAGTAGTGGAACCTGGCAAAACAACCATAACTACAGACTATTTAGGAGGATACCAATACAGTAACGCCGCATTCAAGTTTTTCCCAACTGCCGAAGGCTATGTAGAACCCGTTGGAAGTTCTTACAAATATGTGTATCAGTACAAAGACCATTTAGGGAACGTACGTTTGAGCTATGACAAAACCTTAGCCATACAAGAGGAGAATAATTATTATCCTTTTGGATTGAAACACAGTAGCTACAGTGTGCCTGTAATTGTTTCTACCAATGATGCGTTAAAGTATAAGTATAACGGTAAAGAGCTGCAAGACGAGCTGGGGCTTAACATGTATGACTATGGAGCGAGGAATTATGACCCTGCACTTGGACGTTGGATGAATATTGACCCGCTGGCGGAACAATATAGAAGATGGACACCTTATAATTATGTTATGAATAATCCACTTAGTTTTACTGACCCAGATGGAATGAGTGCAAGCCCGATTTATGACGAAAATGGTAAATATTTAGGAAATGATAAGAAAGGATTTACTGGAGAAGTAATATTTATGAATCGTTCGGTATTTGCTGTTTTAGGTGGATATGTGCAAGATAGTAATGGTAATTCAAATATCAGCCACGAAACTGCTTTGTCTTATGGACAAACACTTGACCAAATCGACCTAAAACAGGGAGGAATTGATAGGGTAAATAATGCAATAACAGATATAGTCTCAAAAGCAGATGGAATGAGTTTTGAAACAAGTGATTTACTTAATGGAAAGACTTCTTCGTATTTCGCTACAGCTGATACGTCGACTATTTTTCGTGGAGATGATTATATAGTAAAAGTAGCAAATAATGGTAGTCCATATAGCTTAGATAAACCTGAGGTTCCAGCTTATACCTCCGATAATAAAATAACATACAACATGTCAAGTACCTTAGTGTCTGGAAAAGGTCAATTTACTGTTGAGAATATTCAAAATGCAGCAGCTCATGAAGGAAATGGTCACATGGTTAAGGGTATTCCTGGAGATGGAACTGCTCATGCTAAAGCATATGAAATTCAAATGAAACATCCGACTTGGAAGGGTACTACTCCAACATGGCAGAGAGAAATAAAAAAAGCATATAATATGATAAAACAAGGAAAACTTTAAACTATGAAAAACATAATCATAATAATGCTGTTTGCAATAATTATACTTAGCTGTGGTCAAAAAGAGGAAGATTATAAACTTATTGCAACTTGTGATAAGATAATTGTTCAAGATACTGTTGTAAATCATACTATTAATTTTTTGGTAAGTTATAAAAACCCTTATGATTTTGATATCACTTTTTTTGCAAATTCATATGCTCCAAACCATATAAATAAAAGGTATGAAAAAATTGGTGTATTTTTAAATTTTAATAATTCTGATACTCCACTAGGTCAATTCCATCCTTTAAATAAGTTTGTAATTGAAGCGGGAAAAACGCTTAAGGTACTTTATACCTATAGCGACAAATATCCTAACATTAAAATTTCTTTCAATAAAAGTGAAAGTTATAAAAGTCAAATTAAAAGAGCTAGACTATATTATAAATTTGACCAAACTTTGATGACGAAAGCTTTTGGGAAAGAAGAGAATTACATTAAATCTGATTTTGCAATTGATATTAGTGAGGCTAACATTGAATTTAAAAAACGTCTTGATATTGAGGAAGCTATTAGGTTAGTAGATGGAAAAATAAATGGAAAGTAGGTGGTAAATGTATAAGATGTGTTGGTGGCCAGTTATTTCATTTAAGCTTCTCAGAAAACCAATTTTTCATAGTATTATCGTGTTCAAAAACTGAACATTCAGACGTTCTAGGATACATAGTAATTAACCCTGCTCTTGGCAGATGGATGAATGTGGATCCGCTAGCGGAGAAACTTCCTTTTGCTTCTCCATACGCATATTGCTTGAATAATCCAGTCAATATGGTTGACCCAGACGGTCAATTTCCTTACCCTATACACATACGTTCATTTGCACCATTTAAAACATTTGGTGGCGGTTTTTCTGGGGACGGTGTAAAAAGAGGTTATACAACTGCATTAGGGCAAGGCGAAGGAGGTAGTGTAAAATCAAAAGGCCAACACGTCTTTACTGTAGACCCAACAGCTGGAACATATAAAGCAGGCAATACTTGGGCAAATGAAAGCAGTCATCCTGTATTAGGTAAAGCAACGGCAACTCCGAGTGCCAATATATCAAACTTTAAATCAACAAAAGATAAGAACGGAAATAGTACTGCTTCATTTACTGCAAATTTAGCTTCAGCAAATCCTTTAGTTCCAGGATCTCCTGATATTGATGTTCATACAAAGTTTACACTTACTGAAAACTTGAAAGCAGGAACGCTTAATGTAAATGCAGTACAGACAGGTGATGCTTTTCCAGCTGCAGAAACTTTTATAGGAGACACAGGAGGAAATCAATTATTTATCGGAGTTAGTCCTGCTGATGGGAATCCTTATACAAGTTTACCTGACGACAATAACAGACCAATGTTTTCATCTTCATTTACCATTACAATTGATAGCAAAGGAGTTTTTACAGGTGTAAAACAAGGGAATAACACATATAGTACAGCAGATTGGAATAAAATGATGCAATCAAAACCAACAGTAAAAGAATAATAAATATGAGAAATATATTTAAAATATTGAAAACAAATTGGATAAATGTTTTGGGTGTATTCATTACTGTTTTTGTGTATTCATTTTTCAAAACACACATCACAAGTTCATTCACCTTGTATCAAGCCTTTTTATCCACATTAATTTTAGTTTGTTTATATGGTATTATATTTTGGATAGCATTTGTAATTGTTCTAGTAATATTAGACGTTTTACTAAAAATACAATATTCAAAGACTTTACAAACAAAATTAATTTCAGAATGGATTTTAATTAGTACACCATTTTTTTATTGGGTAATGAAGTATGAACAATGGATATTTTTAATAGCGATAGTTACTTTCTTAATCACTCAAATGTTAAGAAAAAAGTTAATATTAAAAATTTTAAATGAATAAAAAAAGTAAAGCAAAAACCCAGCTGTTCGAAGTCTTCCCCAACTGTTCGAAGTCTTCTCTAAAAGGAAAAGGTTATTAAAAGTTGGGCGTGCTGTGCGAATGTCTCCCATCTGTCCGAAGTCTTCTCTAAAACGAAAAGGTTATTAAAAGTTGGTCGTGCTGTGTGAATGTCCCCGCTAACTGAAGTGTTCTCATGAAAAGCTGCGCAAATGTCTCTGACTTTGCGCAATTTTTTTAATACCACACTACGTGCAGTGTTCTTATTTATAAATAAATTTCTTGTGTGTGCTGCTCGAACGTCTCTGACCCCAGCTGTCCGAAGTCTTCCCTAAAACGTAAAGGTTATTAAGAGTTGTGCTTGCTGTGCGAATGTCTCCTGTTTTGGGCTCTTTTTTGGTAAAAATTTATTTGGCTCAGTTCACACAAGCTATTGCTTTACTAACCACCGCCAAAGTTCCCTTATTGAACAGCACACAAATGGTAAAAAAAATGATTCAGTTTGCTCCCTTACAAGAATCGTTGACCGCTGTAGAACATAATATCTTAAAGGGATATAGTTTAAGCGAAAGTCTAAAAGCGAATTCTTTGTTTGATAATCGCATCATTTCTATGGTTAAAGTAGCAGAAGAAACCAACCAAACCGACTATGTTTTTCAGCAACTCAGTGAGCAATACAGTCAAGAAGTGGTGCAGCAATCTAAAGTATTAACTACGGTGTTGGAACCCTTTATTATTCTTTTCGTGGGAGTTTTAGTAGCGGTATTGCTTGTGGCGATGTATTTGCCAATGTTTCAGTTGAGTAGTGTAGTAAATTAATTTTTTTCTTACAAATTTAATTTAAAGAAATTTAATAACAAATTATTATTTGTACGTAATTTATATTATTTTTGTTCGTTCTTTATCAAATTTATATTTTTAATTATATGAAAAATTGCTTTCTAATTTTCTCTTTGCTTTTTACTACGCTTTTATTTTCTCAAAATCCGGAGATAAAATCAGAGTTACCAACAATAATTCCACCTTCACCCACTGTATCATCATTGATGAAATTTGAAGAAGTACCTGTCAGTAATTATACGGGGATTCCGGATGTTAATGTACCTATTATTAATCTTCCTACACATTCTAAAGACGTCAAAGTGGACATGTCACTTAAATATCATGCGGGAAGTGTAAATGCAAATGAATTCGCAAGTTATACAGGCTTAGGTTGGAATTTAATTGCGGGAGGAACTATTTCAAGAACAGTAAGAGGATTACCCGATGAAATATTAATTGACCAAAAACAAGGTATTCATCAAAATGATCACGGAGCGAATTCCAATAATTATTATCAATTTTCTAGTTTAGCGGGGGGGGTTATAAGCAAAAATGTTATCAAGGACTATAATAGATTTTTATGGGAAAACCAATATTCTGGTTTGTATGACTCTGAACATGATCTTTATCAATATAATTTCATGGGTAATACAGGTAGATTTATTATAGTAAAAAATAATGGAAATTATGAGGTTCATAAGCTTGATAATGATAACAACACTTTAATAGAATACGATCACGAAACAAAAAATTTTACAATTTATGATGATAAAGGAATAAAATACTTTTTTGATGTTAAAGAAACAACCACTGAAAGTACTGCGGCAAGTAACACCTGGTTTGACAATACTATTACTGCTGACCTTAGTAACTCTATAAATTATACTAGTGCTTTCCATTTGTCAAAAATTTATGATCAAAACAACAATAAGTTGGTCGAAATTATTTATAACAATGAGTCGTTGATGGAATCAACTACTGTAAGTTCAAGTACGGTTAGTAAATTACCTTATCGCATACTAGATCCTCCATTTGATATTAGGAATTATCCCGATCAAATTACAAAATGGGATCCCAATTTGCAAGAAATATCAAGTTTAAGATCAATATCTACGAAAAAAATGAAACAGTTATTGATAACTGATATTGCCAAGATAGAATTTACAAACGAGTCCGGTAGAGAGGATGATCAATTAAATAGAGACGCAGTAAAATTAAAAAATATTACCATCAAAGATTGGTTAAATAATACTATCAAGAGCTACAATTTTATATATTCTTACTCTACTGTATTAAGGAAAAGAATGATGCTTGAAAAGGTAATCGAAAATGATGGGAGTAGCGGAAGCTATAGCTTTTCATATTTCAAATCAGTTAATCAAACAGATCGCATTGGAAAAGATTACTGGGGTTATTTCAATCAAAATCCAATAAATTTCCCAGCAAAACCATATATGGAGGTTGATCCAGAAATATGTAAAACTGATGTACTAGAAACATTGACATACCCAACAAAAGGAACAACTACTTTTGTTTATGAACCGAATCAATATTCATATGAAGGAAATCACGCTTTGACTAATTTTGACGATAATCCAGAAAATTGGAATAATTCGTATAATACTTTATTTTTTAAAAGTAGAGGTGGGGCTTCACCAAAACAAAATTTAAATTTTTCTCTCACTGAAAATCAAAGAGTATCTTTTGACGTTACTTCAAGTTTTGTAGATGGTCAAGAAGGCTCATTTAGTTTATCAAAAATCAATAGTGATAATACAGAGGAATTTATAATGTTTATAGGTGATGACACAACAGACGGGATGAGTCCTTTTAATGGGATTACACTTCAGGCTGGAGTTCAGTACGCTATTCGTTTCCATTGGTTTAATAGTGAGTTTTTGGGTTATGGTAATGTTGCTATAACTTATAAAATAAAAAACGCAATTCAGAAAAATTATCTTATTGGTGGGGGAATTCGCATCAAAGAGATAAAATATTCTGATGGCTTCTCACCGATAATGAAATCCAAAAAGTTTAACTACAACAATATTGGTAATCAGCTTATATCAAGCGGATCTCTCGCCTATCCAAAACCTATATTTGATTTTGAAATCGTAAAAAAAGTCTATTATGAGGAGAAACCTGGTAGTATAGTTATGAAAAGGATACTTTTAGATGCACCATATAAAAAACACACCACCTCCAATAATATTCTTGCTATTAGAACTAAAGGATCTGATGTGGGTTATAAAAACGTTTCTGTTTACGAAACCGATAACGGAAAAAGCGAATTTGTATATACAAATGCTCAAGATTATCCTGAGGAAATGATCACTATATCTTATCCTTTTTTACCAGCAAAAAATTTTGATTATAAACGAGGACTTCTTCTTAATGAAGTAAAAAAAGACAATTACAACAGAAAATTGAGTGAAACGGCTATGACATATGAAATAGATGAAACCGAAAAGAAAACGGGTGTAAGAACATTTGTTAGTAATTCCTGTCCTTACTTATATCAGCATGCCACTTTTGAAGGTTACTGGGGAATGCTCCCATTGGCAAGAGCTAATCCAGATTCATATCCACATTCTGTATGTGGTGAGCCAAACACTATCTTCGGTTACTTATTTATTTATGAAGCATTTGGTTGGGCTAAATTGTCAACTAAGGTAACAACAAATTATTTTTATTCAGGAAGTGAAACTACCCCAACTTCATTAATTAATTTTGAAAGTTATTCGTATAATCCAACAAACAAAAAAATCCAAATGTTAACAACAACGACAAGTAATGATGAAAAGGTTATAACAAATTACGTTTACCATGAAAGAAGTAATCCATCAGTTAAAAATAGGATTTCAGAAATTGAAAGTATCACCACTCAAAAAAATAATGTATTTAGAGATGTTTTTTTATTATCAAAGTCAACAATAAATTATAGTAATCTTTGGCAGAACTACGCATCATATCTTCCATCATCTGTTATGTCTGCTAAAGGTGCCAATATTCAAGAAAACCGAATTGAATACAGTCACTACAATACATTTGGTAATCCACTAGAGCTTAAACAATCAAATGGTATCCCAATAACTTATATCTGGGGTTACAATCAAACGCAACCCATAGCAAAAATAGAAAATGCAACTTATGCACAAGTACAACAATACGAAGCAAATTTGCAAGCGTTATCAAATGGCACTGATGAAAATGCATTAACAGCTGCATTAAATGCCTTAAGAACAAATTTACCAAATGCTATGATCACTACCTATACCTATATTCCATTGGTGGGAGTGAGAACCATTACAGATCCTAAAGGACTAAAAACCACTTATGAGTATGATGCTTTCAATAGATTGAAATGGGTGAAAGATCAAGATGGAAATGTGTTACAAAAATACTGTTACAACTACAAAGGTGAAACTATTAACTGTCAATAAAATAGTAATAGTTCATTTTAAGATTCTTAAAAATATAGAAACACAGCCCATGAAAAAACATATTTATCTTATACTAATACTATTTCTTTCTCAGGTACAGATGCACTCTCAAACCTTAAGTAATGAGAATTTCATCTATACCGAGGCACCGCAAAAGCCGTTCACTAGTGCTAATTATAGCAGTTTGCCGGCATCACAGAAGCAAAAGACCGTAACGTATTTTGATGGCTTAGGTCGTCCTATGCAGACTATTGCTATTGGGCAAGGCGGAAATGGAGAAGATATCATTACACCAGTTACCTATGACGGATTTGGCAGACAAGATAAAGACTATTTGCCTTATACAGCAGCGAGTACTGGAGCATATCGCACGGATGCATTGACAGGTGTTGCTAATTTTTACAATACCGTAAAATATGAAAATACGTTAAACCCCTATAGCCAAAAACAATTTGAAGCATCCCCTTTGAATCGAGTAATGCAGCAAGCAGCTCCTGGGAATGATTGGTCCTTGTCAAACAATCGCACCATCAAGATGGAGTATCAAACCAACACTGCAACTGAGGTAAAATTGTTTCAGGTGACAACAAACTTAGTTTCGGGCTTGTACAATCCAACAATAAGCCAATCGGCTACCTATGGATTAGGTCAATTGTATAAAACCATTACCAAAGACGAAAACTGGAGCGTAGCAGATGGTAACAATAAAACCACCGAAGAGTTCAAAGACAAAGAAGGGCGAGTAGTTTTAAAAAGAACCTACAACAACAATACAGCTCATGATACGTATTATGTGTATGATGATTATGGTAACTTGACGTATGTCCTTCCTCCAATGGCAATGGAGGTATTGAACTCTGGGACCTCACAAGCAACAATGACTTCTACCGCCATTGTATCCTCAGGAACGAATTTGCAGTTGACCGCCTCACAGTACATAATATTGAGTAATGGTTTTCATGCACAAGCTGGAAGTGTCTTTTCGGCAATTATAGCCTCAGGAAGTGATATGGGGTCTATCTTGAATGATTTATGTTACCAATACAAATACGATTACCGCAACCGTCTGGTAGAAAAGAAACTACCAGGTAAACAATGGGAGTATATTGTTTATGACAAATTAGATAGAGTAGTGGCTACGGGTCCTGCATTAGCACCCTTCAATAATCTAGGACAAGCAAATGGTTGGATGATTACCAAGTACGATGCGTTTAATCGTCCTGTGCTTACGGCTTGGATGCCAGCAACTGTTACTTCAGAGGCTAGAGCAGCCTTGCAAAACACTCAAAATGCCAACACGATTAATTTTAGTGAAGCCAAAAGTGCGGCCACAGATACCACAATTAATGGTGTAGCTTTTAGATATAGCAATGTGGCTTGGCCAACATCAGACTATCACGTTTTGACGGTTGCTTATTTTGATGATTACAATTATCCTAATGCCCCAATAATAACTGCAACTATTGAGACACAAAACGTTTTTTATAATAGCACAGTACAACCAAAAGGTTTACCAACGGGGTCTTGGATACGCGTATTGCAGTCAAGTACAGACTATGCTAATGAGTTGGCTTACTCTTTATATGATGTAAAAGGAAGACCTATCCGAAGCTATACGAGCAACTTTTTGGGAGGCTATACCTATACTGATAGCAAGCTTGATTTTACGGGTAAACCAGAATATACCATAACATATCACAAACGACTCTCTGTTGACGGTGAGTTGAAGACAAAAGAAGTTTTTACCTACTCGCCACAAGGCAGGTTGTTGACCCAAACCCACCAAATTGGGACCGCTACTCCTGAATTGTTGGTAGAAAATGATTATGATGAATTAGGGCAACTCAAAGCAAAGAAAGTAGGGGCTAATACCCAAAGAATAGACTTTAGTTACAACATCCGTGGCTGGTTAACGGAGATCAATAACGTGGCGGCTTTGCAACAAGTAAATGATCCTAAAGATTTATTTGCCTTTAAGATCAACTACAATACGGTATCCAGCAATATTCCTGGAGTAAGTGCACTCTACAACGGAAACATAGCCGAAACCCAATGGACTTCAAGTACTGATAATGTGGTGAGAACCTACGGTTATAAGTACGACGCCTTAAACCGTTTGAACGACGCCTTGTACAAAAAAGGAACTGTGGTGTCGAATGCTTATGACGAAAAGCTGACGTATGATGCCAATGGTAACATAAAGACATTAATTCGTTTTGGAAGTTTAAATGACACAACTCCTGTTATAATTGATGAACTTACCTATGCGTATAAGAACGCAGCAAGTAATCAATTGATGAAAGTTACGGATACCAAAGCGAACAATGCTAATTTTAGAGACGAGTTCAAAGACAGTGCTACTAATACTGTAGATGACTATGCCTATGATGTCAATGGTAATATGACCAAAGATAACAACAAAAACATCACAGCCATAACCTACAACCACTTGAATTTGCCTACCCAAATTACATTTGGCACTACTGGTTTTCCAAATATTAATTACATTTACAATGCAATTGGAAAAAAAATACAAAAAACAATTCGCACTTATTCTTCAAAATCTCAAACTACAACAACAGTAGATACTTACTATCTAGATGGCTTTCAATATAAGAGAACAAGTTCAACTTCACCAACTATAACAACTATTCCATTGACAATTTTAGAGTTTTTCCCAACTGCTGAAGGTTATGTAGAACCTGTTGGAAATTCTTATAAATATGTGTACCAATACAAAGACCATTTAGGGAACGTACGTTTGAGTTATGACAAAACCTTAGTCATACAAGAGGAGAATAATTATTACCCTTTTGGATTGAAGCACGCAGGCTATGCTAATACAATATCTTCTACTAATAGTGCGTTAAAGTATAAGTACAATGGAAAAGAGTACCAAGACGAGAATATTGGTGGTCAACAGCTAAACTTGTATGATTATGGAGCACGTAGTTATGACCCAGCATTAGGCAGATGGATGAATTTTGACCCACTAGCGGAAAAGATGCGTAGATATTCTCCTTACAATTATTGTTTTAACAACCCGATGAGATTTACTGACCCTGATGGAATGGCACCTACTGATGATATTTTTTCAAAGTCTGGAAAATTTTTAAGACATGTAAACAATAATTCCAATAATATATATATTGAATCCGGTAAGGGGAAATATACTTTACTAAGCAGATATGACACAGGCATAGATAGGGCATATTTTATCGGTTCTGATAAAAATGCTGGAAATAGAGAAATGGTAAGTAATATTGCTACATATTTTGCAAAAAGTGCAGGTGTTAAAGATAGAATACATATTAGTTCAGGTTCTAATGAATCACTTGCTTTCTTTAATTCTAATGATAAAACACTAAATTTAAATAATGCTAATGGAGGAAAAATTAGTTCACTCTTAAATAACTCTTACGCTTTAAAGAGTGTACTTGGTCATGAAAATAATCATAAAACTGACAGTGGGATAAAAGAAACTTATACCTCACATTCTCAAGTTTATATGAATCAAATTTTAGATAACAATTTTGAAAACGCTCCTATGAAATTTCAACAGGGTACTGTTGGTTCATTTGCAAACCATATTTATAACGCGCAGGTGAATGGAGAAGATCAAATTGATGATTTAGTAAATAGTTTTAATAAAAGTCAATCCAATTGGAAAGTTGGAACTGAGTATAAGTCTGGATATGGTTATCCAATTTTCTACAAGGGAAAAGAACTTTCTGTACCGGTAAAAGAACTTAAATCACCTTCTGAATAAGTATTATGAAAAAGATAATTATAGTTACTTGTCTCTTGTCTTTGTCTTGCACCAAGCAAAATAAATTTGATGAAATTCTAACTACTAAAAGTGATAGTACATTTTGGATAAGAAAAGTCGAAGATAAAAAAGGGAATTATATTTATATGAATTCTCAATTAGTTTTTTTTGCAAACCATAAAATGATGAGTTTTAATTCGTTTGAGGAAAACAAATTAGGAAATCCTTCTGTACTAAATATAGAAGGGTCAGACGAAGAAAACTGGACTTATGATAAAAAAGATAGCACCTTTAAAATATGTGCAGTTTGTATTTACAAAATTGACAAGTATTCTGAAGATACTATATTTATGAAAAATAGGGATAATGGCGAAAAATTTATTTTAATTAGGAAATCCGATGCCAGCTGTTCGAAGTCTTCTCTAAAACGAAAAGGTTATTAAGAGTTGGGTGTGCAGTGCGAATGTCTCCAGCTGTACGAAGTCTTCTCTAAAACGAAAAGGTTAATAAAAGTTAGGCGTGCTGTGCGAATGTCTCCGACTTCGCAACCGTTCCAATAGGCAACGAACGAGATCAGACAAAACAAGTCAATGAAAAACCGAGCAATTGCTCGGTTTTTTGTTTGATATAATTAAGTTTTTATCTCCTGTTGTAATTGATTAACTTACCTATGCGTATAAGAACGCAGCGAGTAATCAATTGATGAAAGTTGTAGATGCCAGACCGAATGATGGTAGTTTTAGAGACGAGTTCAAAGACAGTGCTACTAATACTGTAGATGACTATGCCTATGATTCCAACGGGAATATGATAATGGATAATAATAAAAACATTACAGATATAACTTACAACCACCTGAATTTACCTACTAAAATTACATTTAGTACAAAAGATGCCCCAAGTATTAGTTACATATACGATGCAATTGGGAAAAAATTGCAAAAAATAGTACGCACGTATGATTCAAAATCTCAAACTAGAACAACTATAGATACTTATTACCTAAATGGTTTTCAATACAAAAGAACATTTTCAACTTCACCGACTAGCAAAACTATCGCTGTGACTAATTTAGAGTTTCTTCCAACTGCTGAAGGCTATGTAGAACCCGTTGGAAGTTCTTATAAATATGTGTATCAGTACAAAGATCACCTTGGTAATGTGCGTGTAAGCTATGACAAAACCTTAGCCATACAAGAGGAAAATAATTATTATCCTTTTGGATTGAAGCACGCAGGCTATGCTAATACAATATCTTCTACTAATAGTGCGTTAAAGTATAAGTATAACGGCAAGGAGTTGCAAGATGAGCTGGGGCTGAATATGTATGACTTTGGCGCGAGAAATTTTGACCCTGCGTTAGGTAGATGGATGAATATTGACCCATTAGCAGAGAAAATGAGAAGACATAGTCCATTTAATTATGCTTTTAATAATCCAATGTATTTTATTGACCCAGATGGTATGGAAGCAAAGTCCCCAATTTTTGATAGTAAAACTGGGGCATATTTAGGGAATGATAGTCAAGGTTTCTTAAAAGGCGAAGTACTCTTCATGGACAAGGAAAAGTTTAGTAATTTGAAGAGTGAATCTAAAAATGGAGTTATCGACCATAATGTAGCTGTGGAGAATAGCCAAGCAATATCTGAATTAAAATCGACAGAAAGTAATATGCGTCTGTTTAATAAAGCGACAGACTTTATAGATAAAACGCTTTATAAATTCTTTTATGGCGAAAATCCAACGAAAGAATTACGTGGAGGAAGTGTACAAACAGCGTCTGCGGAATTAGGAATTGGTACCCCCTATGCACGCCCTGTAGATACTGAATTTGGTAATTATCATAATGTGGGTGGGAATATAGACGTAATAACTCAAAGTTTTGACAATAGGAAGATATTAAATACAGCCGCTAATATTTTTAGTAATTTTGAGCATGAATTTAGGGGGCATGGAGGACGAGCAGATTTTAACATTTCTGTATTACCAAGTTCTTCAAAATACGATAATTTAGAACATAAGGCTATATATAAAATGCAATTGAATAGTCCAAATTTTAAATTTACTTCAGGTGCGTATCGACAACATATATTAAATGCAAACAAATTATAATTCAAAATTTAATAAACTTAGATAAAAATGAAAAATACTATTTTGATTTTTCTTGTAATTCTTTTCTTCAGTTGCAAAAAAGAAGATTTAAAAGAAGATTTAGTGATTAATTACAAAGGTTTTGATGTTTATTTGAAATCTCCAAAAGGTAGTGATGCACCACTACCACCTATATTTCATTTAAATTTTATTATTAAGAATGTATCCAATTATGAGAAATTATTCACTAGTAAAGGAAATTCATTTGATAAAACAAAGTCAGTGATGTACATATTAGATACTGTACAAAATAAAATAATTCCATTGTATTCCAAAACAATAAATTCAATTGCACCAAAAGATTCAATAAAAATGATGGGAGATATTTATTTAAATGAATCAAGGGATTATTTTGGTTTATCAGAAGAGTTTTTTCATAAGCAAGATTTTAAAAGTGATGAAGAAAAGTTAAAAAGACTTTATTTAAATATGCTTAAAAGCTCAGTAATTATATATATTCCTGATTCAACAGATTTACGCAGTTATAAAATGGATGATAAAAATCTAACTAATTTTAGAAATAATTCTATTATAAAAATTATAAAATAAATTTCTTTGTTCGAATAAAATCAAGAAAGCCATTCCATAAACGGAGTGGTTTTTGGTTTTATAACGCCAATTATGCGTACCAAAAGATTAAAATCTGTACCCAAATTAGCCTGCAATCATTAGGAAGCACAAAAAAAATGCAAATTACGATTCAATACCTCGTCTCCTCCCTGTATCAGCTATTCCAATACTAAATTCCCCGATTTAGTTCCTGAAATTACCCCCAGCTGTCCGAAGTCTTCTCTAAAATGAAAAGGTTATTAAGAGTTGGGTGTGCTGTGGGAATGTCTGCGACTTCGCACCCACAACAATGAGCGACAAACATAATTAAACGAGAAAGCCACTTCATTACGGAGTGGCTTTTGGTTTTTATAAGTCTAGTGTTGAATCTCGAAAATAAATAGCATAAATGGTTAAAAGGGAGAACACAAACAATCCACAATAGAACTCCAGCTGTCCGAAGTCTTCTCTAAAACGAAAAGGTTATTAAAAGTTGGGCGTGCTGTGCGAATGTCTTCGACTTCGCACCCGTTCCAATAGGCAACGAACGAGATCAGACAAAACAAGTCAATGAAAAACCGAGCAATTGCTCGGTTTTTTGTTTGATATAATTAAGTTTTTATCTCCTGTTGTAATTGATGAACTTACCTATGCGTATAAGAACTCGGTAAGTAATCAATTGATGAAAGTTACGGATACCAAAGCGAACAATGCTAATTTTAGGGACGAGTTCAAAGACAGTGCTACTAATACTGTAGATGATTATGATTATGATGCCAATGGTAATATGACCAAGGACAACAACAAAAACATCACAGCCATAACCTACAACCACTTGAATTTGCCTACCCAAATTACATTTGGCAGAGCTGGAAATATTAGTTACATTTACAATGCAACGGGACAAAAAGTACAGAAAGTAGTAGTGGAGCCTGGAAAAACCACCATAACTACGGACTATTTAGGAGGATACCAATACAGTAACGCCGCATTTAAGTTTTTCCCGACTGCCGAAGGCTATGTAGAACCCGTTGGAAGTTCTTATAAATATGTGTATCAGTACAAAGATCACCTTGGTAATGTGCGTGTAAGCTATGACAAAACCTTAACCATACAAGAGGAAAATAATTATTATCCTTTTGGATTGAAACACAGTAGTTACAGTGTGCCTGTAATTGTTTCTACTAATGATGCGTTAAAGTATAAGTACAACGGGAAAGAACTGCAGGACGAGCTGGGGCTTAACATTTACGACTATGGAGCTAGGAATTACGACCCTGCACTTGGGCGTTGGATGAATATTGACCCGTTGGCGGAAGTATCGAGACGTTGGACACCATATAATTATGCATATAATAATCCAGTAATAAATGTAGACCCTGACGGAATGTTATCGCAATCCTTTATGGATAAGTTGAAGAACTCTGCTAGTGGAACTAAATATACGAATAACAATGATGGAACATTTTCTGGTAATAACGGCAAGACCATTGATAATGACGGGAATGAAGTTGAAGAAGGTGGCTCTGACTGGAGTCCTTTAAATAGTGCAACTTTTAATAACTATGTTCAAAAAAAATATGGAGTTGCAGATAATCAATTAGGTGATTTTGCAGGAAAGTTATTTGAGCAAAAGTTTATAGAATTTGGAGAAAGTAATTTTGAAGAAGATGCTAACTTTCATGGTGTACCTGGTCGTTCTACATTATCAATACCTGATGCTTACTCTGATGGACAACATTTTAATTTAATGAGATTAAGAAGTTACAGATATTCTAAATCAGTTTGGTGGGAAGTTAAGGTACGTAACAAAAATGTCACTTTGGATAAACAAACTAAAGGTTTTATAGATGGTATTGCGAACGAATTTCAATATACTGCTACAAAAACGGGAGCCGCATTTTTATGTTTTGTGACAACAAGTAATAGTAATGTCAGTCCTGAAGTTTATATTTATGCGCAATCTAGGGGAGTCAATATTCAGCACTGGCAAGCGCAATATAAAATAGAAAATGGTTCAATGCATGTGGATTTTGGATATAAAAATAGTCCAGTTACTCCACCTGTTTTTCAAAGTAATTGGAAGCCAGTAAAGCTATGAGTTGTATAAAACTAATAATATTAAACATACTAATCATGAGTATGAGTTTAAAATCGTATTCGCAAAAATTTGAAATTGTTAATTCAAGTTTTGCTAGAAACCTAATGTCAAAATCAGAGCCGAAGCTTATTAAAAATTTGGAGAGAAATAATTGTCCTGTTTATAAGTTGGAAGGCAATCAATTCTTAGTTTATTCATCAATAAGTAAATTCAGTATTCTATTTAAAGACATTAAAAACTTAAAAGAAATAGAGACTGTTAAAAGATTTTCAATTGATTTAGAAACTGAAGATATTAGAGAAAGTGAGCAAGAACGAATATTAAACATGACAACATCCGCAAATGATTATACTAAAGATTTAGAAAAAAAATTTAATATAAATTTGGATTTGAAAAACTTATCAAATCTTGATATTCTTGATGAAAAAATTAAGGAATTTGTAGTTGAAAATCTTTCTGAAAAAGAAATATTTGCTATTAGTATTTATTTAGATGAGTTCTTTAGGAATAATACAGAAACATATTGGGCAATTGAGAAAGTTTTTACACTAAATACTTACTGGATTCCTTTTCTTAAAAGTAAGAATGATAACAAGGAATATAGTTTCTATAGGACATTATTTAAATCATATACTGATAATGAAAGTGGTTATCTCAACCTTAAATTAAACTATCTTTTAGAGCTGGCTAAATACAAAAACATCCCAGTCTTATCACAAGAACATATTGATTTTATAAAATCATTTCAAACAACAAATTAGACTTGAACATAGAAAAGCCACTTCATTACGGAGTGGCTTTTTGCTGTTTATAGAGTTGCTACATTTTTAGGGAATAGCCGTAAATGTACCTGTGGTGATATTGAATCTTTTTTCTACTATTTTAGTACCATCACAGTAACCTAGTGGAAAACCATTACCCCTGATGGCTCGGATATGTCGGCAACGATAGCGCAGATTTGCAATCTGTGCCCGCAAACAAAGTCAAGTAAAACAAGTTAAAAAACAAAAAACCGAGCTAAACTTGCCCCCGCTAACTGAAGTGTTCTCATGAAAAGCTGCGCAAATGTCTCTGATTTTGCGCAATTTTTTTAATACCACACTACGCGCAGTGTTCTTATTTATATATAAATTTCTTGTGTGTGCTGCTCGAACGTCTCTGACTTCGAGCTATTTTAGATCGTGTTGTAGGCTTTAAACGAGATAAAAGTCTCCTTACTTTGTCTGAGGATGTCTTTATTAGGCTTAAATAGCTTCATATTTGCATCGAATGTCTACTTAAATTAAAAGATAAATCGTAGCGTTTGCAACGCGGATAAAACAATGAAAGCCACTTCACTACAGAGTGGTTTTTATTTCCTTTGCAGACCAATTATAACTAGTTGTACTCTACTAAAAAGCAAAATTATGCTAAGTTATTCTACAAAGCGAATAAACTATCTAATGTACTTAGAATAATCATCAGGAATATATGCATTTATCTCTCTTAAGTACTTTCTAAGAGCCGTTTTACTGGTGTGGTCAGTAATAGACATTATATTTGATTCGGCTTCATCTGGTGTCATTTCTTTTATGAAGGTATTGTAAAGTTTAGTTATAAAAGTATGTCTAAAACTATACAATCCGTAATTTTTATCAAACCCAAATTTCTTTTTGACTTCTAAAAAATAATCCGAAAAATCATTTCTTCTGCTATTTTCTGTAGCCTCCCAGTATTGGCCCAAATCTTTTCTTCCAAATAAATAGGCATCACTTATAAATGGAGAGATTAGGAATTTCATCAATAAGCAGTTGAGGGATCCTCTTTACTTTGAATCTTGTTTTGGTTTTAATTTTTAAAATTTTATCATTTAAATCAATGTCGCCAATTTTAATACGATTCACTTCCACTGGTCTTAAAAAGTTAAAGGAAATGAATTTAACATACAAGGATAGTAAGGTATTGTTTTCGTTTAAATATTTAAAAATTTCAGTTTCTTGATCACTAGTAAAAGATTTATTTTTCTCAGGAGTACTTTTTAAAACTGGAATTTTATGAATAAAGTTGTCAGGGATAATTTCATTATCTGCTAAAACAGTAAACATAGAACTGATGTCAGTGCGTGTGTTATTTCTGTTTTTAGCCGATGTAGCAATTAAAATTTCGTTTAAGTAGGAGGTGACCACTTTCTTGTTTACAGATGTAATTAGGCTGTTTTTAAACCCATTTTCATTCAGCCATTTTTCAAATCGCAGCATTCTGCCCTCTAATCCCTGATAGGACGTACCTGCTAAGGTGCTTTTTTTAATGTTCAGCGCAAATTCAAAAGCTTCTCTTATAGAATGGCTTAAACTTTCTTCACTTTCAAATTCAAAGTTGTTATTTGGGTCATAGGGATTGAAGCCGTCCTTTAAAAGTATAGATAAGTTACGTTGGATACTTTTTAACCATTGAAGTCTCCCTTTTTTATCAAGATGTTGCGGAGCATAAATGTGACTAGGAAATCTAGTTAGGGTTAGATCAGCAGTTTTTCTAAAAGAAAAATAAACATACCATCGTTTTGACAAATCACCGTCATCGTCGTAGATCTTGGGTTCGGAGTATTTCTTCTTTTCTTTCAAATCGTGTTCAGATTGTAAATATCGTAATAAATTCGACATAAAAAAGCGGTATTAAATTGCTTTAATACCGCTTAAAATCTAGACTTTATGATTTTTAAAACTTGTAGCGAGACCGAGATTTGAACTCGGGACCTCAGGGTTATGAATCCTGCGCTCTAACCAACTGAGCTATCTCGCCATTGTAGGGTGGTTAACTGTCCCTCATTGCGGGTGCAAATATAGAAATAAATTTAGAGCTTGCAAGCATAAATTAATAAAAAAAAATATTTTTCAAAATGCTTTTTTTATGTGGTAATAATCTATATATTTCCAAAAAAATACAAAAGCTTCTCATGGATCAAAAAGTACGTTACGAAATCGAGTTTCCCATAAATTCATCCCCTCAATTACTGTATCAATACATATCAACTCCATCAGGGTTGTCAGAATGGTTTGCAGATAACGTTAACTCTAGAGGCGAATATTTTACTTTTATTTGGAATGATTCAGAGGAAAAGGCCAGACTTGCTTCAAAAAAAACGGGAGAGAAAGTTAAATTTAAGTGGGTTGATGAGAATAGTAAGGATACGGATTACTTTTTTGAACTACACATACTTGTTGATGAGCTGACTAAAGATGTATCTCTAATGGTGGTGGACTTTGCCGAAAAAGGAGAGGTTAGTGAAGCTACTTTATTATGGGAAAATCAAATTTCTGATTTAAAACATCTCATCGGTTCCGTTTAAAAATAGTATTTATAACTATATTTGCCTTAAATAATTTTAGGGCTTTTTTTATGGTTAATTTTAACGGAACAATTATTTCTCAAAACGATTGCAAATGGAGTCAAAACCGTGCTTTTTTGTATGGTGATGGTGTTTTTGAAACAGTCAAAATTGTTAATAGTAAAATTCTTTTTCTAGAAGATCACTATTTCAGATTAATGGCATCCATGCGTGTACTCCGAATGGAAATCCCCATGAATTTCACCATGGAATTTCTTCTTCAAGAAATTATTACTTTGGCACTTAAAAATGAAATATCTAGTTCGGCAAGAGCCCGAATTACGGTCTTTAGAAACGAAGGAGGATATTATTTGCCACAAAATCAATCCGTTTCATATGTGATTCAAATAGTACCTATTGAAAATTCTCGTTATTGTATAGAAGATAAAAAGTATGAAGTTGATTTATACAAGGATTTTTACATCTCAAAGCAATTACTTTCTAGTATAAAGACAACAAATAAAATTATCAATATAACGGGTAGTGTTTTTGCTAGCGAAAACGGCTTAGACAATTGTATTTTGCTTAATGATAGTAAAAACGTAGCCGAAGCATTGCAAGGAAATATATTTATGGTTCAAGGTAATAAGTTGATAACGCCACCCATTTCAGAAGGTTGTTTGAATGGGATAATGCGAAAGCAAATTTTACTATTAGCAAAAAAAATTGAAAATATTGAAGTGCTTGAGGAGGTAATTTCTCCCTTTGATCTTCAAAAAGCAGATGAATTGTTTGTTACCAATGTTATAAAGGGAATTCAGCCCATAACACACTATCGTAAAAAAGTATATGTTTCAAAAATAGCCTTACAATTACTTAATGAAATAAATAATCTTATGTAAAATTAGTTTAAATACGGGTTTTCGGGTGCGTTTGACCATATGAGGTAGTCTCCCCCGAGTTCCATTATTTGTTCTTTCCAGAAATGAGTTGCAGACTTTCCAATGATCTTGTTTTCATAGCTATTTGCTGTTATGATCCATGAATTGCTTTTCATTTCGGTTTCCAGTTGGTTTTCATGCCAGCCAGTGTAACCCAAAAAGAAACGAATGTTGTCATTATTTATGAAACCTTTATTGATAAGCTCTTTTGTGAATTCAAAATCACCACCCCAATAAATACCATTTGATATTTCAATACTATTTGGAATCAAATCAGGTATGTTGTGAATAAAATATAAGTTATCTTGCTCTACAGGTCCGCCATTGTAAATTTTGAAAGAAGCATCAATTTCAGGAATTAAATCGTGAATAGTGTATTTTAAAGGTTTATTAATGATAAAACCTATTGATCCTTCTTGGTTATAATCAGCTAGTAAAATTACTGATCTGTTGAATGATAAGTCACCAATTATGGAAGGTTCTGCAATGAGCAAATGTCCTTTTTTTATTTTATCTGTAATCATTGGATTAATTTTTTTATTAAAATTAAGGTTTTTATTATTTAATTCATAAATATTTTCGTTGAAATGCAAAAAAAAACCTTCCGAATGGAAGGTTTTGTCTATATATGGTGTTCTAAAATTAGTTCACTGCACTCTCAAGTTCAGCTCCAGCTTTAAATTTCACTACATTTTTTGCTGCGATTTGAATCGTTTTACCCGTTTGAGGGTTTCTACCATCTCTTGCAGCTCTAGCAGATACTGACCAAGATCCAAAACCTACTAATGAAATTCTACCACCTTTTTTCAAGGTTTCTCCCACGTTACCTAAAAAAGACTCTAAAGCTAATTTTGCAGCAGCTTTTGTTATTCCTGCATCTGCAGCGATAGCATCGATTAATTCTGATTTGTTCATAATAATAGTTATTAATTGTTGGTTATCAAATATTGTTAATATACAAATTTAAGTGGATTTCCTTTCCTCGCAAGTGTTTTGTGTTAATTTAGTTTAATTTGTTGATAACTTGCTTTTTTTGTTGATAAATCTAGATTCCACACTGTGATTCCCTTGTTTTATTGGGTCTAATACGCTTTTGCGAAAGCAGAAAAGACAATTCCGTTCAATAAATCGCTTGTGTTCATTCTTTTCTTTCCAGGAAATTGTAAGCTGAGTATTTTTACAAATCCGTCTGAAATAGCAATTTTTAATTCTTTCTTAGTAGCATGTAAACTTCCTATTTCATGACAATGCTCCTCAATAATCACCGCAGATTCATAAATTTTCACATTCCATTCCTCATCCTTATCCTTGATAAAGCACCATGCTGCTGGGTAAGGACTAAGTCCTCTTATTAGGTTGTGCACTTCACTAGCGGGTTTTGTCCAGTCTATTTTACAGTTGTCTTTGTGTAATTTATAAGCTGTTTTTATATCTTGATGGTCTTCTTGAATTTGGGTACTTACATTGCCATTTGCAATCATTTCGAGCGTTTTAATAACAGTTTTACTTCCTAGATTCATTAATCTATCGTGAAGTTGTCCTGCATTTTCATTATCATCAATATGGATTTCATCGCTCATAATCATCGCTCCCGTATCAATTTTATCTTCAATGAAAAAGGTAGTTACTCCGGTTTTGCTTTCGCCATTGATAATTGCCCAGTTTATGGGAGCTGCACCTCTATATTCAGGAAGCAGGGAAGCATGTAGGTTGAATGTTCCTAACGCGGGCATGTCCCAAACGACCTTTGGTAACATTCTAAACGCTACAACAATTTGTAAGTTTGCCTTTAGGTTTTTTAATTCGGTTATAAAATTCTCATCTTTTAAACTTACCGGTTGTAATAAAGGTAACTCTTGTTTCAAGGCATATTCTTTTACGGCTGAGAACTTTATTTTTTGACCACGACCTGAAGGTTTATCTGCTGCTGTGATTACGCCTACTACATTATAGTTGTTTTTTAAAATAGTATCAAGTATCCCAACTGCAAAGTCTGGAGTTCCCATAAAAACAATTCGTAATTTCTCTGTCATAATCGTAATTTGTAAGTGTTGTCTGGTTGAACCAGTATAATGTTATTTTCTAATAAATCTTGTAAAACGAAAAAAATATCGTCAATAGTACTGTTTGTTTTACTTTGAATATCTCTAGAGCTTAGATCTCCTTGTTTGAGCAAAGTTACTATTTCTTGAGCAAGATTCTTACTGTCTTTTTTCTTTATTTTATGGGTAATACAGTAGGAGCAATGACCACAATCTTCTGTTTTTTTCTCCCCAAAATAGTCTAGAATTAATTGACTTTTACAAGTGTCTTTATTGTTTATATATTCAATTACAGATTCTAGCTGTGTCTTTTTTAATTGGTTTTGATGTTCTAAGTGTTTGGATACTCTATTTATTGTTCTTTCGTCTTCTCGAATTTCGTTAAAAACCAATGTGGTATCATTGTTTTTAGAGTGGTATTCTACTATATTTTTTTCTTTTAATTTGTGTAAAACAGCTTGTACTTGAGCTTCATTATGATTTGATTTTTTTGCTACAAGCTGCAGGTTGAAAGGGGTTTGCATCTCATATATGCCTGGATATGTACGCAAAATAGCTAAAATTATTTCTTCATCATTTGGATTCAAACTCATGTATCGAATTACTTCTTTTGAAGGTATGGTAAATTGCAAAGTAATTTTCTCTGAGAATTCTTGTGATAAAGTAATAACTCCTTGGCGATCTAAAAACTGCATTGCAGCGTACGTTTTTAAGGTAGGAAATTTATACTTGATACAAAATTGGTTCAAATTAAACGTAAATTGTTCATCAATACCTTCGCCATAGGCAATTTGGAAATAATTGCAAAGCTTAACATACATTAGGTTTAAAAATTTCTTGTCAGGCAAATTGTTTAAAAACTGATTTTCAGCATGAATTATATCTGATGGACTCGTGAGTAGAATTGCAAAAGCTTTTTCTTCATTACGTCCGGCACGACCAGCTTCTTGGTAATAATTCTCCATGTTTTCTGGTAATTGTATATGAATTACCGTTTTTACATTGGGTTTGTCTATTCCCATTCCAAAAGCATTTGTTGCTACAATGACTTGTGCCTCTTCCTGCATCCAGGCCTGCATGTTTTTATCTTTCTCTTTCGTAGTGAGACCTCCGTGATAGTAAGTAGCTTTAAATCCTAAACTGTTTAATTGGGAAGCAATATCAAGAGTTGATTTTCTGTTTCGAACATAAATAATAGATGGTTCTGGATTTTTTTTTAAAACTTGCTCCACTCTAAATAATTTATCCTCTACTTCAAAAACCATGTAAGCAATGTTTGGTCTTGAAAAAGATTTTTCAAATAATATTGGTTTTTCAAGACTAAGCTGTTGTATGATATCCGTTTTTACTCTAGGAGTTGCGCTTGCGGTTAAGGCCAGAAAAGGAGTTTTTGGGAAGTACTCTTTAAGTGTAGAGATTTTAAGGTATGCTGGTCTAAAATCATGTCCCCATTGCGATACGCAATGAGCTTCATCAATTGTAATTAAATTTATAGGAAGTTTTTTTATGCGGTCAATAATCCAGTCTGATTGTAATCGCTCGGGTGATAAATAAAGAAATTTATAATCACCGTATTGACAGTTGTCTAGCAAATCTATCATTTCTTCGCTTTTAATTCCTCCTGTCAAGGCAATTGCTTTGATGCCTTTTAGTTGTAAATTAGCTACTTGATCTTTCATTAATGCTACCAGCGGAGAAATGACAAGGCATATTCCTTTGTTTAAAAGCCCTGGGACTTGGAAACACACTGACTTTCCACCTCCTGTAGGCAATACTGCAAAGGTATCTTTACCCTGCAGTACAGATTCAATAATCTCATTTTGAAGCGATCGAAAGGAGTCGTGTTTCCAATATTTTTGAAGAACAGCAAGAGCATCATTCATAAAGTATTTGTTTTATTACCATGAAAAATTAAAACTCCTTGTTGATGCAACTAATTCGAGATAGTGTTTAAGATAAAATGAATTCTATTTTCCATTGTGTCTTTCGGAACTTCAATCAAATCGTAGCCATAGTTTTTATATGTTTCAATAAGATGACTGTGAATAAGTTTTGCTTGTTCAAAATTTTCGTAACGAGCATCATCGCTGATATAGATTTCTTCCCAAGGTGGTAAGATGAATATTTTTGAATACGTGTGTTCTTTACAGGCAACATCAAAACTTGCAGGGTAACTATCGCCTATGTAGTGCATGTAAGCCAAAACATCAGGGATTCCTCGGTCTATAAAAACTACATTATGAGCCTCGTTTTGAGCGTTATAAAATTGTTTTATCCTGCCTTCAAGCAATAATTCACTAAAAAGCAATGGTTTTTCAAGGAATAATTGTTCTATTCCTTGTTTTTTTGCCTCCATGGTAACTTCACGTGAAATTTCGGGATAACAGCAATGGCCTTTTGCGACCAATCCGTCTATAATAGTAGTTTTTCCTGTACCAGGACCACCTATGATAACAATGATTTCTTTTTGCACTTTTAAAAAATAAGGGGCAAATTTACTTAAACTTATTGGGATTATAAAAATTCAACACATATAAAATGCAAATAGATAAAAATTCACAAATCAAAAATTCATAATTAACGGTTGAAACCGTATATTTGCCTTTATTTTAAATCAAAATGGATAAAAAGACTGAAGAATTTTATGATCGATTAAAAGTAGAGTTAGACCTAAATAATACTTGGCCTGCAGAATACTTATTTAAATTTATAGTGCCAAGTGATGCTAAAAATATTGAAAAAGTACAGACTGCTTTTGATTGTATGGGTGCTGTTATAAAAACAACAAAATCTAAAACGGGTAAGTTTACAAGCATATCTATTGATGTGACCATGAAAAATTCACAAGAAATTGTAGATAAATACTTAGAAGTTTCTACAATTGAAGGCATTATTTCTTTATAAAAACATAATTTTTTTGATGTGCTTCTCGATTGGGTGAACTTCTCGATAATGCAACCGAATTAAAATAGATACATTCAAAACATGAATTCAAAATATATTAAAGAAAATTCGAATGATGTAGTACATCATCTTGAGTACAATGCCGAAAGGTCACACCTGATAATTCCAGAATACGGCAGGCATTTGCAAAAACTTATTGACTTGGCTACAAACATTCAAGATGAAGTAGAGCGTAATAAAGCTGCAAAATATATCATTCAGGTGATGGGGAGCTTGAATCCGCATTTAAGGGATGTTCCAGATTTTCAACATAAATTATGGGATCAGCTATTTATTATGTCTGATTTTAAACTTGTTGCTGATTCTCCTTATCCTATACCATCGCGTGAAGTATTGCAGTTAAAGCCAGATGTTTTGAAATACCCTCAAAATTTTCCAAAATATAGGTTTTACGGGAATAACATTAAATATATGATTGATGTTGCCAATAAATGGGAAGATGGCGATATGAAAAAAGCTTTGGTAAAAGTAATTGCCAATCACATGAAAAAATCCTATTTGAGTTGGAATAAAGACACAGTTAAAGATGATGTAATCTTTGAGCATTTATATGAACTCTCTGATGGAAAATTAAATTTAATACAAAGTTCAGAAGAATTGCTTAACACCACTGATCTGTTAAGAACTAATAAACGAGTTTCTAATAAAATAGCTCCTATTGGTCAACCTAAAATTTTAAGCAACAAAAATTTGAAAGCAGGTAAGCCAAACCTACCTCACAAAAACCAAAATAGAAAACCCTTGTAATTTAATTTTACAATTAGTATCTTTTTTCGTTTTCGTCACTTTTTTTTAAAATCATTACTTGCAATTAAATAATTTATAACTCATAACCATAAAAGATGGGAATTTTCAAAATAGAGGGAGGCATAAGTCTTCAAGGAGAAATCACTCCACAGGGTGCAAAAAATGAAGCATTACAAATATTGTGTGCTGTTTTATTAACGCCTGAAAAAGTTATTATCAATAATATTCCAGATATTATTGACATTAATAAATTGATCACTTTATTAGGTAATTTGGGTGTAAAAATTCAAAAAACAGGTTCTGGTTCTTACACATTTCAAGCAGATGAGGTAAATATTCAATACCTGGAGACTGAAGCCTTTAAAAAAGAAGGTGGATCACTTAGAGGATCAATAATGATTGTAGGACCTTTGTTAGCAAGATTTGGTAAAGGATATATTCCAAAACCGGGTGGAGATAAAATTGGTCGCCGAAGATTGGATACACATTTTGAAGGTTTCATAAATCTTGGAGCTAAGTTTAGATACAATAGAGAAGATCATTTTTATGGTGTAGAAGCTGCTGATGGATTAGTTGGAGCTGATATGTTATTAGATGAAGCATCAGTAACCGGAACTGCAAATATTGTAATGGCGGCCGTTTTAGCAAAAGGAAGAACAACGGTATACAATGCTGCTTGTGAACCGTATTTACAGCAATTGTGTAAAATGCTGAACTCAATGGGTGCAAATATTACCGGAGTAGGGTCAAATTTATTGACTATTGAAGGGGTAGAAAGCTTAGGTGGTTGTGAGCACAGAATTTTGCCTGACATGATTGAAATAGGAAGTTGGATTGGTCTTGCTGCCATGACAAAATCTGAAATTACTATAAAAAATGTTAGTTGGGATAACCTTGGAGTAATTCCAAATACATTTAGAAAATTAGGGATTACCCTAGAGCGTCGTGGAGATGATATTTACATTCCTGCTCATGTAAATGGGTACGAAGTTAAAACAGATATTGATGGTTCTATTCTAACCATTGCTGATGCACCATGGCCTGGATTTACACCAGATTTATTGAGTATTGTACTTGTAGTGGCTACACAAGCAAGAGGAGACGTTTTGATTCACCAAAAAATGTTTGAAAGTCGTTTGTTTTTTGTTGATAAACTAATTGACATGGGTGCTAAAATCATGTTATGTGATCCACACCGTGCTGTAGTTATGGGACATGATTTTAAATCACAATTGAAGGCTACAACTATGTCATCACCAGATATTCGCGCTGGTATATCATTATTAATTGCCGCACTTTCTGCAAAAGGAACAAGTACCATACAAAACATTGAACAAATAGATAGAGGGTATGAGCGTATTGACGAACGTTTGAGAGCTATTGGTGCTCAAATCATTAGAGCGTAAACCTACTCAATTCTTAATATATCGTTTAAGTAAACCACCTAGCAATGCAAAAATGCAAGTGGTTTATTTAAACGATTCTTTTTTAAACGAAACAAATGACAAAAGAACAAACAGCAATTAGGGCTACTTATTTTAGTATTGTGGGCAATACAATACTGGCCATTATAAAAGGATTTGCAGGTTTTTTTGGCAATTCATACGCTTTGATTGCTGATGCTATCGAGTCTACAACAGACATTTTTGCGTCATTTTTAGTCTTGTTCGGAATTAAGTATTCCAATAAACCTGCTGATGAGAATCATCCGTACGGACACGGTAGGGCTGAGCCATTGATTACATTTCTAGTAGTGGGGTTTTTAATTACTTCGGCAACAATAATTGCTTATGAAAGTATCATTAATATTGGTACACCGCATCAATTGCCAAAGCCTTGGACACTAATTGTTCTTGGAGCCATAATTATCTGGAAAGAGTATTCCTTTCGAGTAGTTATGAAACGCAGTATAGAGACTAATAGTTCTTCATTAAAAGCCGATGCTTGGCACCATAGGAGTGATGCCATCACTTCGGTAGCTGCTTTTTTAGGGATTTCTATTGCTTTAATTTTAGGTAATGGTTACGAAGCTGCCGATGATTGGGCAGCACTTTTTGCATCTGGATTTATATTGTATAATAGTTACTTGATTTTCCGTCCTGCTCTTGGCGAAATCATGGATGAACATTTATACGATGATTTGATTGAACATATTAGAGAAGTATCTGTTCAAGTTGACGGAATTTTAGATACCGAAAAATGTTTTATCCGAAAGGCAGGCATGCAATACCATGTTGATTTACACGCAACAGTGAACTCAAATATAACCGTAAAGGAAGGGCACGACCTAGCTCATAAACTCAAAGATACCTTAAGAGAACAAATCCCAGAATTAGGGCACGTATTAATTCATGTAGAACCTCATGAGTAGATTTGCACTAATAAAAAAGGCACCGAGATTATTTTCAGGTGCCTTTTTTATGTATTGTGAGTTGTTGTTTATCGAGATAAAACTACGTACTGTTTTAATCAATTATGTTTAAAAATTTAAGTCCAAACACCACTCCGTCGCCTTTAAAACCACTTTGATAGGAGCGAACATAATCTATCCTAAACATTTTAAATTTCCCAATTCCTATATTATCTAGACCAATACTCATTTCAGAATATGGTTTCTTATCTGGTATAGAAAGTGAATGAGCTCCTATATTTATAGTAGATTTTAATTTGTTCAATAGTGGAATTTTATTCATAATATATCCTTTATCATTATATTCTGCATGAGCTTCTGCAAAACGGTCGTTAGTACTGCTGGAATAGTAAGGCAGCAAGTTAAAAACATTCAAATAACGTTCAGTTTGCCCAATGCTTGTTTGGTTTCCATTAAAATGTTTGTAATCCATAAAAGCAATATTTTGAGCATTTAAAAACACACCTGCTTTTGCATTCACACCAAGAACTCCTTTGTTTCCTAATTTTAAATCATAAGTAGCGCGCAGGTTGAAATAGTCATATTCATATTTTTTTTCGCTTGCGCCAATGGCTTTTTCATAAGCTACATAAAGCGTAGGATATTTTTCGTTTCTAATATTGAATTTCCCATCTGGTCTGGAGGAATATTTATTACCAAAATTGATTTTGAAAAACAGATTTAATTTAGTTAAATGATGTTTTTCAAAAGCTGATGAACTGAAATTAGTGGGGTCTAAGGGATTGTTTGACGTATAAAAATCAGATTTGTTAAACAGCGAATAATCAGTAGTGTTGAATAAAGGTTTGCGTTGTTGATACTCAATTTTACTGTTAAGATTAATACCATTTGCAATATTTTGTGTAAACCCAATAACCATAGATTCTAGGTTGTACAATTTCATGAAATTATTCTTAAAGTAAAGAGTACTTACACTGTTTATGGCTTTACTGATAGGCTCATTTAGATTGAATTGTTTTACAGAACTTCCACCTGTTACATAAACGGTAGCATAATTTTGATTGTTAAATCTATGAAGGAATTGCCCCGTTACGCGCAGACGATCTTCTGAGAAACCATAGTTAAATGTGGTACTCAAAGAGGTGTAGATGCCTTTTTTTTCTTGATTTTTCCAGTTTGTATATCTAAAACCCGAATCAAGATTATACCCTTGAACAGTATTAAAACTAAGGGAACCTATATTAACCAACCCAGCATAACTAAAACTATATTTTTGTGAACTGTTTTTAAATGTATAACCAGTAAGCAGTTTGAGTGGATTAAATTTGTTGTTTTTTTTGTCAATAGAGTCTAAGTATTTTTTTGAATTTCGAACCGTGTAAATACTATCCTTTCTATAGTAATCTAAATTTTCTTCGCTTGTTAAGGGAATTGGTCTGTTATTGTTCCAGAACGTGCTGTCTTTTTGATTTGCGTTCAGTTCAATTTTTGTAATTTCATTAGTAAACGTTTTGGGAGCAAAAGAAGTTACAAATTCATAATTACTATAGACATAGTTGTATTTCCCGTTGAATTTAATTCCAAAGGCTCCTGCTGTAATCTCGAGACTCTGCGTGTTTTTTGTCCAAATTTTCGAATTATTGTTGTAGCTAAAATTTTGTTTTAAAGTCATTACATCGAGAAAATCTTCTTTTATTCGGTACCCTTTAATGTCAAGTTCTACGGCGTAAATAGCCCAAGTATCCTCAACAATGTAGATGTATCCCTCAAAAACAGGTTCGCTATCTCGTTTTGCACTAACCTTAATTTTATTGATCATCTTGTTATTATCATCAAAAAAAGTGCTTTCTAGTTTGTAATTGTAATAATTCAATGCATTGCTGGCAATTGGCGAAATCATTGCTATGCCAAAGTCGATTGTATTATCATAAAAATCATAAAATGAAGATCGAGCAGTGTTGTAACTGTAGCCGTTATTGTCACCACTTACTTTTGATGCCACTACTACTTCACTGAGTTTATTGGGTTTTTCATAAACAATTTTAGAAAATGTTTCAGATAAAGAAATAATCCCCGTTCCTGTTGAGTCTAATGCGCCATTTAAGTCGCCTATTTTTTGTCCAAAGATTTTTTTAGGAGCATTTTTCAGTTTAAATATACCACGGGAATAGAAATCTGCACGGTATTTATTGGTGTTTTTAGTATTAGAATCCCTATTTGCAATTGCATTTTTTATGATTGCTATGGCGAGATTACTTTTGGTGTTTATGATTACTTCATTTAGTGAAAAACTTTCTTCAACGAGTTTTACATTTAAAGTATAAGGCAACTTTGCAGTTTCAATAGTAATTTTTTGAGTTTTGAATCCTAAAAATTGAAAAACTAATGTTTGCTTTCCCTTTGGAAGCACATTAAATTCGTAATTCCCTAATTCGTTTGAGGTAGTTCCATTATAAGTATCTTCTTGAAAGATGTTTACAAATGCTAATGGATTGCCTTTTTCGTCAGTGACGTTTCCTTTTATTTGTGCATTGCAAAAAAATGTAGAAACTAATAAGAGTAACAGGTAGTGTTTTTTCATGAAAGTTTTTTCTTCCACAAAAATAGCAGTACTTTTTACATAGGTTATTAATTATTTGTTAAACAATAACTTAAGGTATTGTTAATTATTTTTGTTCAAAAGAAAGTACAGCTAAATCATAACTTTGCAAACCAAAACCTAGAATGACACCTTTGGCATTTCCAGAAATATAGGATTGATGTCTAAAGCTTTCTCTAGAAAATGTATTTGATATATGAACTTCAATTACAGGTGTTGTTATTGCTTTTACAGCATCTCCTATACCTATGGAGGTATGTGTGTATGCTCCAGCATTTAGAATTATACCATCAAATGAAAAGCCAAATTCCTGTATTTTATCAATCAATTCACCTTCAATATTACTCTGAAAATAACGGAACTCAACGTTCATGTATTTTTTTTCTAAAATATAGAAGTAGTCTTCAAATGTTTGGGTTCCATAAACCTCAGGTTCGCGTTTTCCTAATAAATTTAGGTTTGGACCATTGATGATAACTATTTTCATAATATTGATTTTGGTAAAAATAAAAAAACCGTTCTAATTTATAGAACGGTTTTACAATTTAATTATAAATATTTTTAGAATTTAAAACCAGCTGATAACTGGACTACTGAATTTTTGACTTCAGCATCTTTAGTAGCTTCGGTTAATCCTAGTACATATCTACCTTGTATGAATAAACCTTTAGTGATATTTAAGGTCAAACCTGCAGCAGCGCCAAATTCAAATGTTTCAGCTTCTTTAAAATCAACATTTTTTCTTTCACTCAATAAAAAAGAAGCCTGAGGTCCAAGGTCTAAACTAATACTGTTGTTAAGGCTGAATTTTGCCATTACAGGAATTGAAATATATCCTAATTCATTTTTAAATTCTTCCCCTGCATTTTTATAGGTAGCACCCTGAGTGGAGTATAATAGTTCTGGTTGAATAGCAAAACCATCGGTTAATTTTATTTCAGCAATTAAACCAGCATGGTAGCTAGTAATAGCCTCTTTTTTATAATCAACAAGGCTAGTGCCAATATCACTACCTGACTGATTTGCGTAATTTAAACCTGCTTTCAATCCGAATTTAATGGCTTGTGCTTGCATGTTAGCAGAAGCTGCAAACAATACGATTGTTGCTAGAAGTATTCTTTTCATAATTTACATTTTTATAATTATTGTTGTTAGTTATATAGCACAATACTTAAAAACTATTTTGTTTCAAAATTATTGCTATTCATCATAATTTTTAACGTTTCAATAACTGTTCCAAGAAGTGTTCAATTATTTTTTTTAAGAAGTTTTTTTAATAAACTTTAAAGGAAACGGATCTTTTTAAAATTATAATAATACGTTATACTTTTGAGTTAAAACAGTTTCTTTTTAAGGTTTAGAATGATGTTGAAATCACAATATTATTAAAAATTTTCCTATCTATTAATTTATTTTTTTATCTCACTAATTTCCGTTACAAGGTGTTTAATTAATCTATTGAATAACAAATATTTACTATTAATTTGTATATGGATTAGTACAGTAATTCAATTTCATGTGATATAAAAATCTTATTAAATTTTTTTTTTTAAATAACGGTTTATATATATTTGATTCATAATTAAACAAAAAAACAAAATGAAAAGAATTATTTTAACAGTTGCGGCTGTATTTGCTTTCGGATTTGCTAATGCACAAGAAAATGTCATTAAAGTTAATCCTTTGTCTATTTTAGGGGGTACTGATTTAGTAAGTTACGAGCTTAAATTAGGTGAGAAATCATCTTTTTTAGTAGGAGCAGGAATTGGTGGATTTAAAATTGGAGATGCTAAGTATTCAAACTTGGGTGGTGAGGTTCAATATCGCTATTATTTTAATGAAGCATTAAAAGGGTTTTATGCTGGAGGTCAGGCTGGATATTCTTCAGGTAAAGTAGAGTTAGGAAATAGTTTTTCTTTTGATGGAGATGGTAATTCAAGTTCAACTACAGACGAAACAAAATTTGGATCGTTCAAAGTTGGAGCAAAAGGAGGGTATCAATGGATTTGGGATAGTGGTTTCTCACTTGACTTAAATTTAGGTTTAGCTTATAACAATTTTAATTATAAAGATTCAGATTCTTCAACTTCTTCTTTGAAAGCTAGTGGTGTTTTACCAAATTTTGGATTTGGTTTAGGCTATGCATTTTAAGTAAATTGAAAATAATGTATAGAAACCTCCTCTTAAAAAAGGAGGTTTTTTTATGCCTTAAAAAGATGTTTCCTCTAAGATTTTAATAATATGCTATAATTTTATTGAAAGTATTCTTATTTTTAATTTTAAAACATCTTAAAAGTATTGTATTATTAATGTTTTTCTTATTTTTTAATATTTTTTTTAATAATTTTTATCTCACTAATTTCCGTGATAAAGGGTTTTTATAATGTGTTGATTACGAATTACATGTAATTTATCTGTGTTTAAATAAGTACAGGGATTTATTGTCATGTAATATAAAAATCCTATAAAAAAGTTTTTTTAAATTAAGAGTTTATTTATATTTGATTCATAATTCAACAAATAAAAACAAAATGAAAAAAATTATTTTAACAGTTGCGGCTGTATTTGCTTTCGGATTTGCCAATGCTCAAAAAGAAGGGTCTTTTAGAGTAGGTTTAGATTTAGGTTACACAATTCCTTCAAACGGTGGAGGAGGTATATTGTTATCAATTGAGCCTAAATACAACATTAAAGATAACATGAATGTAGGTCTTCGTATCGGATCTGCTGCAATGGTTCGTGATATAGCAACTGATGGAGAATCATCAAGTGCTAAAATTTCAGCAAATGGATCTTATGTAGGTACATACGATTATTATTTTAATAACTCAGGAAAATCTTTTGTTCCTTATGTAGGAGCGGGAGCTGGTTATTATACAATAGCTAATGTGGAGTTTGATAGTAATAATAACAACGATCAAGTAGCATTAGATGCCAGTGGAAAAATGGGTGGTTTGATGAGAGCTGGTTTTGAATGGGGTAAATTTAGAATGGGGTTAGAATATAATCTTGTTCCTAAATCTACTTTGCAAAATATTAATGGAGACAAAGTTGGTACAATTGCAAACTCTTATTTAGGAATTCACTTAGGGTTTTACGTAGGTGGAGGAAAATGGGGTAAATAATTCATTATTCTACTTTTAAAAACCACGTTAAAAACGTGGTTTTTTTATGTCTAAAAAACATATTTCATTTAAAATTGCAATAATATGTTTTAGGTTTAATTGAAACAGTACCTATTTAGGTTTAAGATATATCTTTGATGAAATATTTGAAATAATTTTCTTATTTTAATATTCTTTTTAATATTTTTCATATCATCAATTTTCGTGACAAAATTATTGTTAAGGTGTTTATTGTTACTAAATTATTATCTATTTGGGCTACAGTTATCGCAGTGGTTTATCATCTAACAGTATAAAAATCTTATAATAAAATTTTTATAAATTAAGGGTTTATTTATATTTGAACTATAATTTAACAAATAATAAACAAAATGAAAAAAAATATTTTAACAGTTGCGGCTGTATTAGTTTTCGGATTTGCAAATGCGCAAGAGGGAAATTTTAAATTAGGTGCTCATGTTGGATTAACAACTGGAGATACAAAAAATTTTAGCTCGCTAAATGTGGGAGGCGACGTTGCTTACACCTGGAAAGTTGCTGATAAGTTTAGTGCTGGTATTGCTTCAGGATATACTAATTTCTTAGGTAAAAAAGAAGAAGTTAATATTGGTTTTGGAGTTGTAGAATTTAAAGCTGAAGATTCTGGCTTTATACCTGTAGCGGCAACAGCGCAATATTCTCTTACTGATAACTTATTTCTTGGAGCAGATTTAGGATATGGAATTTACCTAGGTAAAGATGAAGGAAATGGAGGATTGTATTACCAACCAAAAATAGGTTACCAAACAGAACAAATCGAATTGTATCTTGGTTATAAAGGGATATCTGTAAATGGTGGAAATTACTCTTCTGTAAATTTAGGTTTGAATTTCAAATTGTAAATTACAGTTATTGAATAACTAATTAACCTCCTCTTTAAAAAGGAGGTTTTTTTATACCCAAAAAAAATACGTTCCTTTGTCAGTATGAATTGGGAAAGTATTATAAAAAGTTATCAGTCATACTTAAAGATTGAGCGAGGATTATCTAAAAATACGGTAGAAAATTATTCGTTTGATTTAGAGCGTTTATTGCTTTTTTTATCTCAAAATGAAATTGTCGTATCGCCTTTAAAAATTACTGACGAAATCATCCAGCAATTTATTTATAGCGTTGCCAAAGAGGTAAATCCGAGATCGCAGGCTCGAATTATTTCGGGTTTAAAAAGCTTTTTTAAATATTTAGTTTTTGAAGATTATCGCAACGATGATCCTATGGAGCTCATTGAAACACCCAAAACTGGTCGAAAACTTCCTGACACGCTTACGGTTGAAGAAATTGATCGTTTAATACAGTCAATTGACCTGTCTTCAAATGAAGGCGAACGCAATCGTGCCATGCTAGAAACATTGTATGGTTGTGGTTTAAGAGTCTCGGAGTTGGTAACATTAAAGATATCAGATCTGTTTTTTGAAGAAGGCTTTATCAAAATCACGGGTAAAGGAAATAAACAGCGCTTAGTTCCGATAAGTGATGTGACTCAAAAATACATTCTTCTCTATAAAAATACTGTGAGGACCCATCTCTCTATTCAAAAAGGGTTTGAGGATACTCTTTTTTTAAACAGGAGAGGAAAACAACTTACACGGGCTATGATTTTCACTATTATAAAAAATTTAGCCGTTACAATTGATCTTAACAAAACCATAAGTCCTCATACACTTAGACATTCATTTGCTACTCATTTACTGGAAAATGGTGCTGATTTACGAGCTATACAACTCATGCTAGGACACGAGTCTATTACAACTACTGAAATATACGTGCATCTCGATCGTACTTTTTTAACACAAGTAATGAATAGTTTTCATCCTAGGAAGTAGAGAATAAACTTCAAAAAAAATCCAAATTCCAATAAATTAGCATTGGGATTTGGAATTTCTTTAATGGAATTAAGTGTCTTACTTAGCAATATTTACAGCTCTTGTTTCACGAATTACAGTAACTTTTACTTGTCCAGGATAGGTCATTTCGGTTTGAATTTTCTGCGAAATATCAAAAGATAAACTTGCAGCATTTTCATCAGAAACTTTTTCGCTCTCAACAATTACACGAAGCTCTCTTCCGGCTTGAATAGCATAAGCATTTTTTACACCATTAAATCCGTAAGCAACTTCTTCAAGGTCTTTTAATCTTTGTATGTATGAGTCTAGTACTTGTCTACGTGCTCCTGGTCGTGCTCCTGAAATAGCGTCACAAACCTGGATTATAGGTGAAAGTAAAGATTTCATTTCGATCTCGTCATGGTGCGCACCAATCGCATTACAAACTTCTTCTTTCTCCCCGTACTTCTCCGCCCATTGCATTCCTAATAAAGCGTGTGGCAAATCACTTTCAGTATCAGGTACTTTACCTATATCGTGAAGTAATCCAGCTCTTTTAGCTAGTTTTACATTCAATCCTAGTTCCGCTGCCATGATACCACATAGCTTAGAAACTTCTCTCGAGTGTTGTAATAAATTTTGTCCATAAGAAGAACGGTATTTCATTCTACCCACAACTTTGATTAATTCAGGATGTAAACCATGAATACCAAGATCAATTACAGTACGTTTTCCAACCTCAATAATTTCATCATCGATTTGCTTGGCTGTTTTGGCAACAACTTCTTCAATTCGTGCAGGGTGAATTCTTCCGTCGGTAACCAGTTTATGCAAGGCTAGACGAGCAATTTCTCTACGTACAGGATCAAAACAAGAAAGGATAATTGCTTCTGGAGTATCGTCTACAATGATTTCAACACCTGTCGCGGCCTCAAGAGCGCGTATGTTTCTACCTTCACGACCAATGATCCTACCTTTTACATCATCAGATTCAATATTAAATACCGATACGCAGTTTTCAACAGCCTCCTCAGTACCTACTCTTTGTATGGTGTTAATGATTATTTTCTTGGCTTCTTGTTGTGCAGTAAGTTTAGCTTCTTCAATAGTGTCTTGTATGTGAGACATTGCTTTGCTTTTGGCTTCAGCCTTTAGCCCTTCTACTAGTTGGTTTTTTGCTTCCTCTGCAGATAGACCTGAAATGACCTCAAGTTGTTGTAATTGACTTTTGTGTAAACGATCAATTTCTGTTTGTTTTTTCTCTAAATTTTCAATTTTTGAACTGTATTCTTGAGTTTTAGCTTCAAAATCATCATTTACCTTTTTAGCTTTTGATAGTTCATTTGATACTTGAGATTCTTTGTCGCGTATTCTTTTTTCGATTTCAGCTACTTTTTTATCTCGTGCCAGGATTACTTGCTCATGTTCAGATTTTAACTCAATAAATTTTTCTTTTGCTTGAAGGATTTTATCTTTTTTAATATTTTCGGCTTCAAGGTTTGCGTCTTTAAGTATGGATGCGGCTTCCTTTTTTGAATTTTTTATGAGATTTGAAATATTGCTTTTCTCAATTAGTTTTGCTATCCCAAAACCAGCTGCGATACCTATAATTCCTGTAATAACGATCGTTAATATGTTGTCCATGTTTGTTAAAATTTATATATAAAAAAAGCCTACATTAGATTGCTTGTATAAACTCGAAAAGACAAGTTTTGAGCTAACTCGTTGTTCAAGCTTCCAAACTAAATTGGCTTGCTATAGTAACGATGATTTGCTCATTCTAAATTGTTAGTGTTGAGTTTACCAAATATGAACTAATGTAGGCAGTATCTTAGTTTTTGTAAAGAACGTTTATTTGTCGAGATATTGGTCTAAAAGTGCGTTAATTTTTTTAATTCGCTCCATGGTTTCTTCGCCATTTATTTGATTGTCAATTTGTTTTTGTTCTGTTTGCGATGCAAATTGTAACGCACACATTGCTAATACATCTTGTTTATCACGTACAGCATAGTTTTCTTCAAATTGCTTAATCATTATATCAATTTTTTTTGAAGCGCTTCTTAAACCTTCTTCTTGTGAAAGATCTACTGTTAAAGGATAGATTCTATCTGCAATTGATATTTTAATTTTTAGCTTTTCGTCCATATTTCTTAATCTGATAGCTGAGCTATACAGTAGTCAATTTCCCGAATTAATGAATTTATTTTTAGCTTTGTATCCCTTTTATTTTCGTCACTGCCCAGTAATGAGTTTGCCATCTTGAGTGTTTCATACTGCATTTTTAGTGCCTCAATCTCTCTTGATTGAGTTTGTATTGTGGTTGCAGACCTTATTAATTTGTTTTTTAAATCTTGATTTTCTTGTTCTAAAATTTTCATTTTGCTAAAAATTTTTAGAACCTTATTTTCAAGAGTATCAATAATTTCTGCAATTGTACTCATTATTTATCCTTTTCATTACATATCTTACAAAGTTACTATTCCTTTTTAATTTTGCAATAATTTATTATTTTTTTTGCATTAAATAAATTAAAATACTTATTTTGAAAGAGTTACATTTTTGTGTTTCTCATTTGGTTTCCATTGTTTTTTTTTATCTTAGCCAAAATGTAAATTATGAGATTTTTTGTCCTTTTTCTGTTTTTTTGCTGCTCAATTCAAGCGCAAAATGACTATCCAAAAGATTATTTTCGTTCACCTCTTGACATTCCTATGCAATTGTCTGGGAATTTTGGTGAGTTGAGGCCCAATCATTTTCATGCGGGTTTTGATTTGAAAACACAACAAAAGGAGGGTTTAAAGGTTTATGCCGTAGCTGATGGATATGTGTCTAGAATTAAAATTTCTACTTTTGGTAATGGAAAAACAATTTATATTAATCATCCTAATGGGTATACTTCTGTTTATGGTCATTTAAAAACAGCTGAAGGCGCCATTGAATCGTATATTAAAAACACCCACTATAAAGAACAGTCTTTTGAGATTGAAATGTTTTTAAAACCAGAAGAATTGCCAATAAAAAAAGGAGACGTTATTGCTTTGTCTGGTAATACAGGAGCTTCTGAAGGTCCGCATTTGCATTTTGAATTTAGAGATACAAAAACAGAATTTGTTATAAATCCACTACTTTTTGGTTTTGATACTTTTTTAAAAGACACTAAAAAGCCACTTGTTACGGGTGTTTATGTCTATCCACTAGATAGTAAAACCACTGTAAATAATGCGAAGCGTCCTGTGTTATTAAATGTTTCTTTACAAAAAGATGGTACCTACTTGTCTGATAAAGTTGTTTCAAATGGTGTTATAGGTTTCGGTATAACGGCTCATGACGTTGATGATGTATCATTTAATAATAATGGTGTTTATAAGGTCCAGACTTTTTTGAACGGCAAACCAAATTTTGGTTATGCATTTAACACCTATTCTTTTACTGATATGAGGTATATCAATGCTTTAATTGATTTTTCTCGTTATAAAAAAATGCAACAACGGGTACAAAAGCTATTTATGAAAGCACCTTATGATTTGCGTTTTATTCAAGCAGATGAAAATAAAGGAGTTTTACAGGTTTCTCCTAACTTAGCCTCGTTATATCGAATTGAAGTATCTGATTATTTTGGTAACAGCAGAATCGTTTCTATACCCATACATTATGATTTGTTACCTACAATTATTGGCACTGATCAGCCGCAGTCTAAATATTTTGTAAAAGCCTTAAATGACAGTAATTTTGAACTTGGAAACATGTCAGTATTTTTTCCTGCAGGCACTTTTTATGAAGATTTCAATATGAATTTTAATGTGGTTAATGATACTTTATTTTTGCATGATGATACTGTTCCAGCTCATTCAAATTTTACAATTACCATTAAAGATGCAAAAAGTACTGAAGAGCAACGTCAAAAAATGTTTATAGGTAAAGTGCAAGGCGGCAAAATAAGTTACAATTCTACTTACAGAAAGGATAGTGTTTTTTCTACCAAAGTGAAGGTTTTAGGAAATTATAAGTTGGTATCGGACACGGTGGCGCCTACAGTAACGATGGCTAATCCTATTGAAGGCAAATGGATTAATGAGCAAAAGTCTTTACAGCTTAATATAAGTGATGCTTTATCTGGAATTAAAACCTACAACGGATACTTGAATGGGAAATGGGTGCTTTTTGAATACGATAATAAAACTCGAAAAATCACTCATATTTTGAATCCAGAATTTTTACAAGAAGGTGCTAATAATTTAAAAGTAGACGTTACTGATAATATGGGAAATTCAACTACTTTTGAAACGCGTTTTTACAGAGGTCAAAAAAAATAAATTCAAATCAATTGAGTACTAATAAATTCTTTCTTTTTTTATCGATTATTTGTCTTGGTTTTTCGGCAACTGCACAAACGGCAAGAATACGCGGTATTGTTTTGAATGAAAACAAACAACCTTTAGAGAATGTCAATATTACATTTGACGGTTTTAATACACAGTCTAATGAGAATGGTTTTTATGATGTTAAAGTCCCGGCAAATCAAAAAGTAACAGTTGTTTTCACACACGTTTCTCTTAAAAAAATTACTGTTGTTTTTATGCTTGAGGCTAATGAGCAAAAGGAATTTAACCCTATAATGAACAGTCAGGCAGAGCAAATGGGAGAAGTTGTTGTAGTGACTGGGAATAGGAGTGTGGTTCAGGGAATAGTAAATCTAGAACCCGAAATGATTCGTAAAATTCCGGGTGCGAATGCTGGTGTAGAAAACATTTTGAAATCCTTGCCAGGTGTGAATTCCAATAATGAGTTAAGCACACAATATGCTGTGCGTGGAGGGAATTATGATGAGAACTTAGTCTATGTAAACGAGATTGAAGTCTATCGTCCATTTCTGATTCGCTCAGGTCAGCAAGAAGGTTTGAGTTTTACCAATACTGATTTGGTTCATAATGTAGATTTTTCTGCTGGAGGATTTCAAGCTAAGTATGGAGACAAACTGTCTTCGGTACTAGATATAACTTATAGAAAGCCAACCACCTTTGGCGCAAGCCTAGAAGCAAGTTTTCTTGGCGGAAGCGTTGCTATTGATGCGGTTTCTAAAGATAAAAAATGGTCAGCTGTAACGGGATTACGCTATAGAAACAATTCGCTACTAGTGAACAGTCAAGAAACACAAACTAATTTTACACCATCGTTTGCTGATATCCAAACCAATATTAATTATCAGGCTTCGGCCAAATGGCAGTGGAGTTTTTTAGGGAACATTTCTCAAAATAAATACCAATATCGTCCTTTATCACGCGTTTCAAATTTTGGAACACTAGACAGTCCAATGGCGCTTACTGTTTTTTATGAAGGTCAAGAAAAAGATAAATACGATACGTATTTTGGAGCAATAAAATCAGTCTTTAATGTTTCAGATAATTTTACTTTAAAATTTATAGGTTCTATCTTTCATACTTTAGAACAAGAATATTTTGACATATTGGCGCAATATAGACTGGGTGAAGTTGATACCAATATTGGTTCAGAAACTCTAGGTGATGTTTCATTTACGAGAGGTATTGGATCGCAATTGAGTCATGCTAGGAATGATCTTGATGCCTTAATTGTAAATACTGAAATAAAAGGATTTCAAGACTGGAAAAACAGTCAAATAGAATGGGGTGTTAAGTATACTCGTGAATCAATTAGAGACCGAATAATAGAGTGGGAAGTCATTGATTCTGCTGGTTTTGCTTTGAATCCACCTATTTTAAATTTGCCAAAAAACGATCAGCCTTATACTCCTTACACGGGACCGTTGGTTCCATATCAAGATATACGAGCGATAAATTTCAATTCTATAAATCGGTTTTCGGGTTACGGACAATGGAGTTTAAAATCAAATTTAGGAACGAATGAGGTTTGGTATAATGCAGGAATCCGAATGCACAACTGGGAAGTTTCTGGCGCTAGCACATTGGGTAAGTCTCAATTTACAATAAGTCCAAGGGCTCAGTTTGCCATTAAACCAAATTGGAAACAAGATGTTGTTTTTCGGATTTCTGGAGGACTTTATCATCAACCGCCTTTTTATAGAGAGCTCAGGGATGAAGACGGCATTGTAAAGCCCAATACTAAAGCACAACAATCCTTTCATATTGTATTAGGAAATGACTACAGTTTTAAATTGTGGGATCGTCCTTTTAAGTTACTTTCTGAAATATATTATAAATCTATAACTGATGCTAATACATACACTATTGATAATGTACGCATACGGTATGCAGCTAATAACAATGCAGTGGCTTACGCCCAAGGTGTAGACGTTCGTTTGAATGGTGAGTTTGTACCGGGAACCGAATCGTGGATTAGTTTTGGGTATTTAAAAACAGAGGAAAACAGCAATTATAAAGGATTTATTGCCAGACCCACAGACCAAAGATTGAAATTTGGTATTTTGTTTCAGGATTATATGCCAAATATTCCTAGTTTAAAGTTATATTTAAATTTAGTCTACAATACAGGATTACCAGGAGGATCACCATCATACGCAGATCCTTATTTGTATCAAAACAGATTGAATGACTACCGCAGGGTTGATGTAGGCTTTTCTAAAGTATTTATTGATAACACTACAAGGAAAAGAAGCTCGGGTTTATTTAAAGATTGTAAAGAATTAGCTCTAGGATTAGAAATTTTTAATCTTTTTAACAATCAAAATGCTATTACAAATACTTGGGTTAGGGATGTATACTCTAAAAATCAATATGCAATACCAAATTACATGACTACACGAGTTTTTAATGTGAAATTGACTGCTAAGTTATAAGGTTCTTTCAAAAGTCAAATTCATTCTATTTATTCGTTAAATTGTACTTAGAATAAGGAAGCTATTTTTAAAAATGATTACATTTGAGTTTTAATACTATCAGCACATGAAAAAAATACATTTCACTTGTTTAGGAATTGCATTGCTATTTTTAGCAAGTTGTAAAGAGGATACAGCAACGCCAAAAGTGACTTACGATGCAACTAATAAAGCAAAGTCGATTGTGAAGGCAGACTCAACCCAAATACAAATTGCTGATTTGCCTTGGCAAATGGAAGGTACGGATTATTTAATTCACCCTGTTGCTGATTTGAGTATTCGTGATCGTGGCGTTAAATCTCGCTACGGTTCCTCTAGCGTTAATGATTTGAGTTTTACTATTTCAAATTATGGAGAATATGAAATTACAGGTTATTTGCAAAATTTAAAATTCCAAAAAGTAAATTCAGATTCTATTCGAAAATTGACTGAAAAGCCCGTTTTGATTCAAACGGCTACTTATTTAAAAACAGTTGCCGATAAAACTAAAAACCAAATCATGGTGTACACTATGGTTGATATGGATACCAATAAAGATGGTAAGTTAGATACAAGTGACATTAAATCCTTGCATTTGAGTACTATAAGTGGGGAGCGACTTACTAAAATTTCGCCTGACTTTCAGGAATTAATAGATTGGAAACTTCTAGCCTCTCGCAATCGTTTGTATTTTAGAACGGTTGAGGATACTAATAAAAACGGTCAGGTTGATAAAAATGATTTGGTTCATTATTATTATATTGATCTAAGCAATAACGAGTGGAAAATTAATGCTTACGAGCCAGTTTAAGTGGTTTTTCTAAATCAAAATCTCACTTTCTAAATCGGATTTTTCAATAGTGAAGTCAAAGCCGAGTTGTTTTACTAGTTGGATTACCAAGTTTTTATACCAGTTTTCGGATTTTGGGTGAATGTAAATTTTTTCAATTAAGGTATTAATGTCAATGTTAATTTTCAGACCTTCATTGATTTTAACTTCGCTTTCGCCAATATCAGTGATGATGCGTACCTCACCTTCATATTGAAAACTTTTTCTTTTAAATAAAAAAGGAAAAAACAAGTCGTCAAATGGAATGTGCTCTTTCTTGTAATCAATGTAGTTGACTTCTCCTATGTATTGTTGATACTCTTTTTCTATTTGAAGGGACTGTTGCAAACGTCCAATTGTAGATTGAATGGCGAGCCCTTCTGTATTTTGTGTAAATATTTGCCACATAGCAAAGGATTCGTATTCATTAATGTGCCAGCTGCTAATGGCTACTTTTTCCCGATGTTTTTTGTAATAATTTAAAAAATCAGGATTGTCTTTGGATAATTTTTTGATTTCCTCAAAAGTGGGTTCGCTAAATGTACCTTCGTACTGATCTTCAAATTTATCAGATCGCGACATGAATAGCTTTTGCGAAAGTAATAAATCCAGAAATTTAGATAGGTCTAGGTATTTCCATACTACTGTGTGCGGATCTTCAGGAAGTTTAATATTGGCGTTATCAACGTACATAGCTGCAATTTAAGAAGAATACTTTTTAGTAAAGTTCATCATTTTTTTTTAAATATGATTTCAGAACTTGTCTTTTTAGTGTTACCTTTTTTCCATTTACTAATAATAGTTCCATTGTGTCATTTGTTGTTGCTTTGATACGCCATAAAATAAAATCGCATTCATTTTTAAAATCGTTGGCATGTAAACCGTTAACAGCTTGTATTTCATCTCCGAGTAAAACTTCTTTTGCTGTACTCTCTGGATGATTGCTTTTTCCAGTAATTATTAGTTTGCTATTTTGTAGAAAAACATCAGCATCAAAACTCAATTGCAACGATATGGGTTTGTTAGACAATTGCAAATGATAGGTTGACGTACTGTTGTTCATAATCGTGACCGAAGTTAATTGCGAGAAAAATTTAATTCCAATCTTTTTTTCAATCTCGGGTCTACTATCTATTTTTACATTATCAAAGCGTTTATTTCCTAATACTAAGTTGTCAAAAGAAAGGGTTTCAAAAGCATTTATTTTCATCTCAGAAAGGCTCATACTTATTCTTGAACTACTAATAATATCATTTTTAGGATCTTTTTTCAACTTCTTAAGCACAGGCTCGTTAGTTGGAACTTCAAGAAAATCGTTGTATCCCGTATCGATTAAACAATTTTTTAATACATTTCCTTGGATCTTAATAGTAGTAAAATGCCTGTTGCTTTTGTACACAATCGGTATGGTTAGCATTTCAGTAGTAGGTTCAAAAACAGTTTTAGAAACATACAGTAGTTTTTTGTCAAAATCAATTTTCCAATTCAAATTGTTGATGGCATTCGCGCCAAGTAAATACAGGTCTTTACAGGCTAGAAAGGGCATGTCATAAATAACACTTTTGATATCTTTAATTTCAAAAGTACCAATAGTTACCGTTTCTATTTCTGTAGATTGCATGGTGTTTTGATTTTCGTTACTATCAGTAATATTTTTTTTTCCAGAAATCCTAATGTTAGCCGCGTTAGCTTTGGCCGTAGGAACTACACCAAGCGAAGCACCAGTATCTAGTGCAAAATCTGTAGCTACTCCGTTTAGTTTTCCTTTAAAAACCAATAAAGATGATTTCAAGGTAAATGGAATTGTGTCTATTTTTGTTTTTTGAGCGTAATTTGAAAATGAAAAGCTCAAGAATAGTGTTAAAGCAAAAATTCTTTTCATCATTAAATTTTATTTAGGTTAGATTTTAATTTTTGGATAGACCTTGAAATGAAAATGCTACCTATAATTCCTGGTAAACTCCAAGCTACCACATCTGGTAAAAAAGTATTGTTAACTACAATAAAAGCTGTAAAAGCTGCAATATAAGCACCTGTCATGCGGCCAATATGATTTTTTAAACCGTATAAGGTATCGGTAACTTTACCTGTGTAGGCTTTGTATTCTATGTAACACAATCTTAAACTGGCAGTTCCAAATAATAGAAATACGATACCAAAAACTTGTTTAGCTAGTAAATAACGGATGCCAATGTAGTAAAAAAGTGCTGAGCAGATCAACATGGCAATCGTAAGTATTGCATCGCCAAGTTGCGGTTTCTGACCTAAATGGGCTTTTTTTAACTGAATCATTCTGTATCCCGAAACGGCCAAATAGATCGTAAATACACCTACTATAAAAAGAAATAAATTAGGATGTACGTACGATAAGTAAAAAGCACACAATCCGGTGCTGACCATTGCTACGGTAAAAATCAAACCAATTCTTTTATGAAGTCGATCGCCTTTTTTGCGAATTAAAATAACGGTACCCAACAGTAAACCAGTAAATCCAGAAAGAATGTGAAGTATTAAAATAGTTTTGAATAGCATAACAGATTATTTTAAATGAAAAAGGTTACGTAAATATATTGCTATCTTACGTAACCTTTAAAAAATGTATACTGAAATGTTTTAGTTCAATTCTGAGTTGTAGATTTTAATTACTCAAGCGATTGTAAACTCACCAGTTTATTGTAAACACCTTGCAATGCAATCAATTCTTCGTGGTTTCCTTGCTCGACAATTTTTCCTTTTTGCATCACCACAATAACATCTGCTTTTTGAATCGTGGATAATCTATGTGCAATAACAATTGAAGTTCTGTTTTGCATCATGTTCTCTAGCGCTACTTGCACAAATTTTTCACTTTCAGTATCCAATGCCGAGGTTGCTTCATCCAAAATCATGATTGGCGGATTTTTCAAAACGGCACGAGCAATAGACAAACGTTGTTTTTGTCCACCGGATAATTTGTTTCCGCTGTCGCCAATGTTGGTATAAATTCCTTTTGGTAAATCTTTTACAAACTCAAATGCATTTGCAATTTTCAAGGCTTCAATGATTTCTTCATCGGTAGCATCTGGCTTTCCTAATGATATATTGGCTTTGATGGTATCATTAAATAAAATACTGTCTTGTGTTACCAATCCCATTAAACCGCGTAACGATTGCAAATCAAGATCCTTAATGTTTGTTCCATCAATTGAAATCGTGCCTTCGTTTACATCATAAAAACGAGTTAGTAAGTTAGCAATAGTACTTTTTCCACTACCAGATTGTCCTACCAGCGCCACCGTTTGTCCTTTTTTTACTTGCAACGAAAAGTTTTTTAGCACTTTTTCGTCTTCGTATTTAAAGTTGATGTTTGAAATAGTAATATCTGATTCAAATGCGTCTTTTTCAATAGCATTGTCTTTGGATGTGATTTCGTTTTCTACATCTAAAACCTCAAAAACGCGTTCGGCAGCAGCCAATCCGTTTTTTACAGAATAAGATGCTTTTGAAATGGCTTTTGCTGGTGTTAAAATATTGAATGCCAGTGTTAAGTATACAATGAATGAAGCGCCATCAAGAGTTTTGTCATTTAAAACCAATAGGCCTCCGTAAAAAAGTAAAATAGCTATTGTAGTTACACCAAGAAATTCGCTTAAGGGTGTCGCTAAGTTATTTCGGCTTCCGATGCTGTTGTTCAAATTTAACAAACGGGTTACAGATTCATTAAAGCGACCTTTAAAAGTGGGTTCGGCATTGTAACTTTTGATCACTTTTAAACCGCCTAAAGTTTCTTCAACCACAGAAATTAAAGAACCACTTTCTTTTTGCGCCTCCATCGATTGGCTTCTTAAATTTTTAGCCAATTTAGAAATGATATAACCCGAAATAGGCATGAAAATTAGTACAAATAATGTCAATTTGGTACTAATGGCAAACATCATTCCCAATGCAAAAACGATCGTCAAGGGTTCTTTTACAACCAATTCTAAAATGGAGAAAAAAGAGTTTTGAACCTCGTTGACATCACCCAGCATACGCGCCATCATGTCTCCTTTTCTTTTTTCAGAATAGTAGGAAATAGGCAATTCAATAATTTTGGCGTACATCGAGCGTCTCAAATCCTTTAAAACACCGTTTTTTAGGTGCATGATGTGATAGGAAGCCAAGTAGTTGAACAAATTCTTAATGAAAAATGTTGTGATGACCATGGCTACAACAAACAATAAAACAACCTCAGTACTTTCACCATCTGATAAAGAGGATATTTTAAAATTAATGAACTCTGTTACATAATCCTTAAGATTTCCTATTCCAGTGTAAATTGGCTGTTCATATACTTTTTCTGTTTTGCCAAAAAGTACCTGCAATACAGGAAACAAAGTCAGCATTGAAATCGTGCTAAACAAAGCATACAAAATATTATAAATCACATTCCAAATAATGTGTGATTGATAGGGTTTTGTAAAAGGTATTAATTTTTTTATATTTGGATCCATTAGTTCAATTGCATTGCAGTAATAATGTTGGCGATTTTTTGGTCCAGAATTGCTTCCACTTCTTCAAAATCTTCAACAGACTCTAGTACAGTATTTACACTGATATAAAATTTAATTTTTGGTTCGGTACCACTTGGGCGAGCGCATATTTTAGAACCGTCTTCGGTATAGTAAATCAATACATTTGATTTTGGAATCGTCATGGCTGATTCAGTACCATCTAACAAGTTTTTAGCAGTGCTAGATTGGTAATCTTCTACCATGATCACTCTTTCACCATTGATTTCTTTCAATGGATTTTCGCGTAAGTCAATCATCATCTGAGTGATTTCTTGCAAACCTTCCATTCCTTTTTTAGTGATTGATACCAAGTGTTCTTTGTAAAAACCATTATCTACATATAATTTAATCAGTTCTTGATATACGGTACTACCATTGGCTTTGGCTTGAGCCGCCATTTCACAAACCAATAGTGTTGCTGCAACAGCGTCTTTATCTCGTACAGCGTCGCCTACCATATAACCAAAACTCTCTTCGCCACCACCAATGAACTCTAGCTCTGGAAAGTCTTTGATCATTTTGGCAATCCATTTAAAACCGGTTAAACCTACTTTGCATTCTACGCCATAATTAGTAGCAAGTTCCATCATCATAGGAGTTGATACAATCGTAGAACCAATAAATTGTTTGTCGTTAATTTTTCCAGCTTTTTTCCATTGCTCAAGCAAGAATGCGGTCATCAAAACCATAGTTTGATTTCCGTTTAACAATACCATTTTACCCTCGTTATCGCGCACCGCAACTCCCAATCTGTCACAATCTGGATCAGTACCCACAACAATATCGGCATTAGTTTTATCTGCCAACGCCAATGCCATAGTCAAAGCTTCAGGCTCTTCGGGATTCGGAGATTTTACCGTTGGGAAATCACCATTTGGTTCGCGTTGTTCCTCTACAATATGTACATTGTTATATCCGGCTTGCGCCAAAGTTTCTGGAATGATAGTTATTGAGGTACCGTGTAAGGAGGTAAATACAATATTTAAATCGTCTTTTGCTGTTTGCGATGTGTTAAAACTTGCATTTGCAATAGATGATGCTATAAATGCGGCATCAATAGCAGTATCTACGTAGTGAATTAAATCTTCATTTGCTGTAAACTGAATTTGATCATAGGTCAATTTTTCAATTACATCAATAATACCTTTATCTTCTGGTGGAACAATTTGACCACCATCTTGCCAGTACACTTTGTATCCATTATATTCAGGTGGGTTGTGTGATGCCGTAAGTACAATACCACATTGGCATCCCAAATGTTTTACCGCAAAAGACAATTCTGGTGTGGGTCTCAATTCCGAAAACAAATATACTTCAATCCCATTTGCCGAAAATACATCAGCAACGATTTTGGCTAGTGTATCACTATCATGACGACAATCGTAAGCAATAACGGCCTTCAAAGGTTGGTTTGGAAACGCAGTATGCAAATAATTAGACAATCCTTGGGTACTCTTTCCTAATGTATATTTGTTAATACGGTTGTTTCCTACTCCCATTACACCACGCATTCCTCCAGTTCCAAATTCTAAGTTCTTATAAAAACTTTCCTCTAAATTTTTTGGAGAAGTAGTCATCAATTCTTTTACAGCCACTTGTGTAGCGCTATCAAATGTAGGGGTTAGCCACTCATTTACAGCGTCTAAAATGTTTTGTTTGATTTCCATCGTATGTTTTTTTTTATTTTTTGGAGCTTTATCCTGCTATTCGTTACAATCTTTTATGCGCCGCGGCGCATAAAAGGATTTTCACTGCTATCAGGGCTAGGGTTTGTCCCGTTGTATGTCGTTTTTTCTTAAAACTACAGGTTTACACTGCTTGCAATTTTATAGCGCTCTTCATTATTTTTTGTTCTCAAAATGATTTCACCTAGAAATCCCGCTAGAAATAATTGTGTTCCCAAGACCATTGTGGTTAAGGCAATATAAAACCAAGGATTATTGGTCACTAGGCTATAACGCATATCGTTGTACATGTGGTATAACTTTGAAATACCGATGTAACCAGCAAGCATAAATCCTATAATGAACATTAAAGATCCTATGGCGCCAAAAAGGTGCATGGGTCTTTTTCCAAAGCGAGACAAGAACCAAATGGTAATCAAATCTAGGAATCCGTTAATAAAACGTTCCATCCCAAACTTAGTTTCACCATATTTTCTGGCTTGATGTTGTACTACTTTTTCACCAATTTTTCCAAAACCAGCATTCTTAGCCAATACCGGAATATAGCGGTGCATTTCACCAGAAACTTCAATATTCTTAACTACAATATTTTTATACGCTTTCAATCCGCAATTGAAATCATTCAATTCAACTCCCGATGTTTTTCGTGCCGCCCAGTTGAATAGTTTCGATGGTAAATTTTTAGCCACTACTGAGTCGTAGCGTTTCTTTTTCCACCCCGAAACCAAATCATATTTCCCATTTGTAATCATGTCATACAATCCCGGAATTTCTTCAGGACTATCTTGCAAATCAGCATCCATGGTAATGATGACATCTCCTTGAGCTTTAGCAAAACCAGCATGTAATGCCTGTGATTTTCCAAAGTTTTTCATAAAACGCACTCCTTTTACATGAGGATTATCTTTTGAAAAGCCTTCAATGAGTGCCCAAGAATTATCAGTACTGCCATCATCTAAAAAAATGATTTCATACGTGTAATTGTTGGATTGCATTACTTTGATAATCCATGAGTAAAGCTCATGTAGTGACTCCTCTTCGTTTAAAAGAGGAATTAGTATAGATAAATTCATTAATTTTTATTCTTGTGTAGATTTGCTTTTAAAAATAGCTGCTAAAATTAAACCAAAAATAGAACTAAACCCGATAGAAAAAAGAGAGCCTTTTAATAATTCGATTGGAGAATAAGGGTCGTTTTCTCTCATTTTTGCAATTGCTTCGTTAATAGCTGCTGACGGCGCTCCTAACTTTTGCATCATGTTCATAGTGTATTTAATAATTAGTTCATTAACGGTTTCTTTTGCCGATGGATCAACTACATTGAAAAGTAAAATATTAAACAAAACTGAAATTAAGATTCCAATTACGATTGCTATAAAGTATGTTGTAAATGCATCTTTAAACGAAAAAACACCTTTTAACTCTTTTTTTGTTTTTACCAATAATACGATACCCAAAACTAAATAAGTTAAAATACTGAGTACGCCAATCCACCATTCAGTAAACAAATTAAGATCAACAGCATATATTGTTGCTGTTATTAGTGCAGAAACAATTCCAATTATAACTCCAAATGTAATTCCGTTTTTTTTAACAATTTCGTTGATCATTTTAGTTGGTTTTTAAATTAATCCACAAATATAACAATTCCCAATATATTCAACACTAAAAAACGTTTTTTGAGTTCATATAAAAAAAGTGAAACAAAGATTTGTTTATTGAAAAAATAGTGTAAATTTGCAGACTCAAAATAAAAGTATAAAACAAAAAAGTTATGAGGGGTTTATACCTTTTCTATAACAAGAAAAGCTTCAAAGCCAATTATAATTAACAAATAAAAAAGATTTACAAGATGAAAAAAGGAATTCACCCAGAAAATTACAGATTAGTAGCCTTCAAAGACATGTCAAATGAAGAAGTTTTTATTACTAAATCTACTGCAGATACTAAAGAAACAATAACTGTTGATGGTGTTGAATACCCAGTTGTAAAAATGGAGATCTCTAGAACATCTCACCCTTTTTACACAGGTAAATCTAAACTTATCGATACTGCAGGACGTATTGATAAATTCAAAACTAAATACGCGAAACACGTTAAATAATTATAACTTGTTTTTTATAATAGTAAAGCCTTTCTTCAAGAAAGGCTTTTTTTATGCTATTTATTTGAAAACTTTGTAACTTTGAAGTCAATATTGCAAAAATTAAGGTGCAGTTGACACCGATATACTTATAAATAATACACACTATGAATTACATCCTTTTTGACGGACCTTCAAGAAATGCCTTATTGCCTTTTACGTTTACTCGTCCTGTTGCTGATATCTTGATTGGTATCATGACAATTAGACAAAAATGGGAATTGCATTTGGGCTCTACAACAACAACACTTACAGAGGAATATTTATCAGAAAAATATCCAATGGTGGAATTAGAAGTCAATGTAATGATTAATGCATCGTACCTTCCTAATGCGGTGTTAGCAGAGATGGTAAGCAATCTAGAGCCTAATCAAGCTATTTTTAAAGGAGACGAAGTGATTGCTTTTTACACAACAGAGGAGCAAGAAGAAGTAGATTTTGATACTTATGAGATACTTGAGTATACTGAAGATTGTTTAACGGTGCATAATTCTTGGGATATTTTTGCTAAAAATGATGCTGCCATTCGAGAAGATTTTGAATTTTTAACCGAAGATAGAAAATCACAACCCATTCCAAAGAGCGTAAATGTTATAGCACCAGAGAATATTTTTATTGAGGAAGGAGCAAAGTTAGAATTTGTAACTTTGAACGCATATACTGGTCCCATATATATTGGTAAGGATGCAGAAATTATGGAAGGCTCTGTAATTAGAGGTCCATTTGCCTTGTGCGATCATGCGCAGGTGAAATTAGCTACCAAAATTTATGGTGCTACTACGGTTGGTCCACATTCTAGAGTAGGTGGCGAAGTCAATAATTCGGTTTTGTTTGGGTATTCAAATAAAGGACATGATGGATTTTTAGGAAATTCGGTTCTTGGAGAATGGTGTAATATTGGTGCCGATAGTAACAACTCAAATTTGAAAAATAATTATGAGGAAGTAAAATTATGGAGTTATGAAACCGAAGGATTTGCAAAAACGGGACTTCAGTTTTGTGGTTTGATGATGGGTGATCATAGTAAATGTGGCATCAATACTATGTTTAATACAGGAACAGTGGTAGGTGTGAGTGCTAATATTTTTGGAAGTGGCTTTCCTCGCAATTTTGTGCCAAGTTTTTCTTGGGGTGGAGCCGCTGGATTTACAACTTACATCACTAAAAAAGCTTTTGAAACAGCCCGATTAGTTATGAGCCGCAGAAATATAGAGTTTGATGAAAGAGAAGCGGCTATTTTAGAACATGTTTTTGAGGAAACCAAAAAGTGGAGAAAAGAATAAAATAGTTTTTTTAAGGTCTTTTATTTTAGAATGCTATTGCTGTGAAGGAAATGCTGTGTGCTATTATCCTTTTCAGCAATGGCATTTTTTGTTTTTTGGATATTAAAAACTTTCTGGGTTGCAAATTGTCTAGTTCTGTATTTAAACTATCTTTGCACCTTCAAAAAACGGTTTCATAAAATATTGAATCCTTTACGCTTTTGAACATTAAACTTTAAACTCAAATAATGATTACAGTAAATGATATTTCAGTGCAATTTGGTGGTACAACGCTTTTTAGTGATGTTTCTTTTGCCATAAATGAAAATGACAAAATTGCCTTGATGGGTAAAAATGGCGCGGGTAAATCTACCTTACTTAAAATTATTGCAGGACAAAGTAAACCTTCAACCGGAAATATTTCGGCACCAAAAGATGCAGTAGTAGCTTATTTGCCGCAGCATTTGTTAACAACTGATGGGGCTACCGTAATGGAGGAGGCATCAAAAGCTTTTGGGGAAATTTTTTCAATGAAAGCTGAGATAGACGAGATTAACGACCAATTAACCATTCGTACCGATTATGAAAGTGATGCGTACATGAAATTAATCGAAAGAGTTTCAGACTTAAGCGAGAAGTTTTATGCCATTGAAGAAGTGAATTACGAAGCCGAAGTTGAAAAAATATTAACTGGTTTGGGTTTTTTACGTGAGGATTTCACCAGACAAACATCGGAGTTTTCAGGAGGTTGGAGAATGCGAATTGAGTTGGCTAAAATTCTTTTGAAAAAACCAGACTTAATTTTACTAGATGAACCTACCAATCATATGGATATTGAGAGTATTCAATGGTTAGAGGATTTTTTGATAAATTCAGCCAAGGCGGTTGTGGTAATTTCACACGATAGAGCGTTTGTTGATAATATTACAAATCGTACTATAGAGGTTACTATGGGTCGTATTTATGATTATAAAGCCAAGTATTCTCATTATTTGGAGCTAAGAAAAGACCGTCGTATGCACCAGCAAAAAGCGTACGATGAACAACAACGCATGATTGCTGATAATCGTACTTTTATAGACCGTTTCAAAGGAACATTCTCTAAAACAGATGCCGTACAATCACGTGTAAAAATGCTCGAAAAATTGGTGATTGTTCAAGTGGATGAGGTAGATACATCGGCTTTAGAATTAAAATTTCCTCCAGCTGCTCGCTCTGGTCAATATCCCGTTATTGTGAAGGAGTTGACTAAATCGTATGGTGATCATGTAGTTTTTAAAGATGCTAGCTTGGTTATTGAAAGAGGTGAAAAAGTAGCTTTTGTAGGTAAAAATGGTGAGGGTAAATCGACTATGATTAAGGCCATTATGAAGGAGATTGGCATTGATGGTGGTAGTTTAGAGATTGGTCATAATGCTCAAATTGGGTATTTTGCTCAAAATCAAGCTTCGTTATTAGATGAAAATGCAACGATATTTGAAACCATAGACGATATTGCCGTAGGTGATGTACGTACTAAAATAAAAGATATTTTGGGCGCCTTTATGTTTCACGGTGACGATGTTACTAAAAAGGTAAAAGTACTTTCAGGTGGAGAAAAAACACGTCTTGCGATGATTAAATTGTTGCTTGAGCCTGTAAATTTATTAATTCTAGATGAGCCTTCGAATCACTTAGATATGAAAACCAAAGACATTATCAAAGATGCTTTGCGTGATTTTGACGGAACTTTGATTCTAGTGTCACACGATCGTGATTTCTTGGACGGATTAGCAACAAAGGTTTTCGAATTTGGAAACAAACGAGTGGTGGAGCATTTTGAAGATATTACCGGTTTCTTGGCTAATAAGAAAATGGAAAGTATGCGTGAAATTGAAAAATAATTTTTTAGATTAGAAGTGATAAAAAAGAGGCTGTGTCATAAGATACAGCCTCTTTTTTTATAGTCTTATTCCTGGTGGAAGTAATTCTTTGTAAATTGGATTTTTTTTAAAGAATGCTACAATTCTTGGCAAAATCGGAACTACTTTCCACTTTTTTTCGATGGCATTTTCTAAAATACTTTTTAAAAAATCATTCAAAAAATCTTCATTGTCAAAGCCTTCGGGTGTGTTAATTTTGGTTAGAAAAAGTTTCTTTTCCTGAAAGGAGTATTCCACCGACACGAGTCCTTGCGTTGTAGTAGCCTCATACTGTCTCGAAAATGCATTATCTTTAATTTCCATAAAAAAAGTATTGTAGTTATTGTTACATAGGGATTTCGATCAATAAAATTTTTGACTGTTTAAGAATTTTAATTTCGATGTTTTCAACAGCAGTAATTCCTATAGCGTCTCTCGCAGATAATTTTTCATTATTAATTTCGATTTCACCTTCAATCAAGAATAAGTATATGCCGTTGTTTTCAATTTTTACGGGATACGTTACGGTCCTGTCTTGATCAAAAATACCTAAATTGAAAAACGTGTTTTGATACACCCATAGCGCGTTTCCGTCGTTTTTGTCCTTAGGCGATACAATGTTTACAAAGCTATTGTTGTTCTTTTCTAGGTCAAATGATTTTTGGTCGTATCTCGGAGTAACGTTTTCTTGATTAGGAAATACCCAAAGTTGTAAGGTCTTTGCGTTTTCTGTTTGGGATGCATTCATTTCAGAATGTTCTACGCCGCTACCTGCGCTCATGACTTGAACCTCTCCAAAACCAATAACGCCTTGGTTGCCCATGCTGTCTTTGTGCATCAAACCACCTTCGAGCGGGATGGTGATAATTTCCATATTGGCATGGCTGTGCGTGCCAAAACCAGCACCAGCAACAATAGTATCATCATTTAGAACACGTAACATGCCAAACTGTATGCGATCCGGATTAAAATAATTACCAAATGAAAATGAAAAATTAGCTTTTAGCCAGCCAAAGTCGGCTGTGCCTCTTGTATTTGATTTGTAAATTTGCGAAGTCATAATTTATTATTAATATATGATTGTATGTAGGTGTATTTTCTAAAAAAAAATTAATTTTAAACAAATTTCGGTATAATAATATCGAAAGGTGTTATAAATAAGTTAAAAGCAATTATGAGTAAAATACATGTTTATTTTATGCCTGGTTTAGCGGCCAGTATAACTATTTTTGAGCGTATAAAACTACCTGAAACTGATTTTGAAATACACTTCTTGGAGTGGGAAATTCCATTTGATAATGAAACATTGGTAGCGTATGCCAAGAGAATTGCAGATAAAATAGTTCATCAAAATCCTGTTTTAATAGGAGTTTCTTTTGGGGGTATTTTAGTTCAGGAAATGGCAAAACATATTGCTGCTAGTAAAGTGATAATTATTTCAAGTGTCAAGAGTAATGCTGAATTCCCTCTTCGATTAAAACTGGCTAAGTCTACTAAAGCATACAAGTTAATCCCGATGAACTTGATTTTGAACATAGAAAGTTTGGCTAAATTCTCTTTTGGAGAAAAAGTAAATCAAAGACTCAAGTTGTATGAGAAGTTTTTATCTGTTCGGGATATTCGGTATTTAAATTGGGCAGTAGAACAAGTGGTGCTTTGGGATAGAGTTGTAGTTGATGAAAATGTGATTCACATACATGGAGATCTAGACGATGTTTTTCCTATAAAAAACATAAAAAAATGTATTGTTGTAAAAGGTGGTACTCACATTATGATTTTAAATAAATACAAATGGTTGAATGAGAAATTACCACTTATAATTAATGATTGTTATGGGGTTTTAAACATTTTTGAATAAAGTGTGCTTAATGTTTTCTTGTAGTTGTGTTGAAGCTTAATTTAGTGTTTGTTGTGCGAATCATATCTTCAAAAAGGGAATAACTCATTGCGAATGCTGCGTCCTTGGAAATTTTTATTTTATTTTGATTTTTAATTCGGTTAATGGTTACTACCTTTTTATTTTCGTCTATGTAATAAACGGTAGGCATTCCTAATGTGTGTTTTAAAGTAGCTACTATTTTAAAATCATTTTGGTAAGCCTCATTAGCGTAGCAAATTTTTATTTTAGAATTAAATTGATTTGCTGTTTTCTTTAAATTTTTCTTTTTGTCCCAAAAGACTATGACTATTTGTAAATTATTACCATATTTATTAGCTAGTGTATTCAAAGCTGGAGCATCTCCTTTGTTACGCACGCACCAGCTGGCATAAGTTACTAATAAAATGGGTTTGTTTATTTTGTGAAGTATTACTTTTTTTGAATGATATCCTTTTATTGTAAAATCATCAAATAGAGTACCATTTAGTTTATGTTGGACTAAAGAGTCAAATAAACGCTTGCCCTCTGTGAAGTCTTTATTTTCAAAAGCAATTGCACTTGCTGATCGATAAGGTTTAATATTGCGTTTTACAGCATCAGAAAAATAGACAATACTATCTTGTGCATAATTGCCTGTGGTAAAGAGGAAAAATAACAGTAAGTATAATTTTCTCCACATATATTTTTATTATTGTTTAAAAGTATGTTAATAACTTTATTAATTTTAATAAAATCGTTCAATTACCAAAAAAATCGACAAACTGTAATAGGTGTAAAAAAACCACTTACAATTGTAAGTGGTTCGTAATTAATTTATTAAAAAAAAAGAGTTACATCTTTTTCATTTGCTCTTTCATCATTACAATTTGCTCTTTCAGCATGTTTTGTTTGTCTAATTTTTTAGCTTCGTTCAATAATGTTGTTGCTTCCAGCTTACGACGTCTCGTCATGGCTACACCAGCAAGGTTTAATTTGGCTACAGCCAAATCCATATCCATTGATAAACCAAGTTCAATTGCTTTTTTGAAATATTTCTCAGCTTGATTGATATTAGTTTGAGAAAGCATAATTCCGTGAAGGTAATTAAAGTAACCCTGTTGTTTTTGTACCAATGCAGTCTCTGGATTTTTAATGTATGCTAACCATTTTTTTGCACCTTCAAAATCTTGTTTTCTTAATTTAAGAAAAGCTAAAAGGATGAATTCATTTTTAAAATATAAAAAAACGGGGATAACACTTAGTATTAAAAGAAAAATTCCGTTACCAATATTACTCTCTGTGAATTGCCAAATGCCAGTAGCTACAATAAGTCCGGCAATAATAAGTTTGATATTTCTGTGAAACATAGTATGTTTAATTTAAGATTACAAATATAGTAAAATGAATTGAAAATAATTTTGCAAAACTACTTGTGAGGAAAAAAAGTCTTTGTATATTTGCACTCGGTTTTCGAATAAACAATTATTCAAATTAGTAGACATATAAATAAGATTTTAAAGATACAAAGCAATGAGCAAAAGAACATTTCAACCATCGAAAAGAAAAAGAAGAAATAAGCACGGATTTATGGACAGAATGGCTTCTGCTAATGGAAGAAAAGTTCTTGCGCGTAGAAGAGCTAAAGGAAGACATAAATTGACTGTTTCTAGTGAACCAAGACACAAAAAATAATGTTTGAATAAACATAATTAAGGCGTTACTTTTTTTAGTATCGCCTTTTTTTATACCTATTCGTTAAAAAAGGAAAGGTATTTTTACAGTTAAGTATCTATTTTTGATACTTTTAATAATTATAAACAACAACTACACAACACTACATAAAATGCCAAAAGATACATCTATAAAATCCGTTTTGATAATAGGTTCTGGTCCTATTGTTATTGGTCAAGCTTGTGAATTTGATTATGCAGGCTCACAATCCGCACGTTCTATTCGTGAAGAAGGAATTGAGGTCATCTTAATCAACTCTAACCCAGCTACAATTATGACTGATCCCTCAATGGCTGATCATGTTTATTTGAAGCCATTGACCACAAAGTCAATCATTGAAATTTTAAAAGCACATCCTCAAATTGATGCAGTTTTACCAACGATGGGAGGGCAAACGGCCTTGAATTTATGTCTAGAGGCTGAAGAAAAGGGGATTTGGAAAGATTTTGACGTAAAATTAATTGGTGTTGATGTTAATGCTATTAATATTACTGAGGATAGAGAGCAGTTCAAACAATTGCTTAAAAAAATAAATGTACCCTCGGCACCTGCTGAAATATGTACATCCTACCTTAGAGGGAAAGAAATTGCGCAGGAATTTGGTTTTCCATTGGTAATCCGTCCTTCGTTTACATTAGGAGGAACGGGAGCAGCAATTGTATACAAAAAAGAAGATTTTGATGAACTTTTAACTAGAGGTTTAGAAGCTTCTCCTATACACGAAGTTTTGATTGACAAAGCTTTGATGGGTTGGAAAGAATATGAATTGGAACTTTTGAGAGACAAAAATGATAATGTCGTTATCATTTGTTCTATCGAAAATATGGACCCGATGGGGATTCACACCGGAGATTCCATTACAGTTGCTCCAGCAATGACTTTATCTGATACAACGTTTCAAAAAATGCGTGATTATGCTATTTTGATGATGCGTAGCATAGGGAACTTTGCGGGTGGATGTAACGTACAATTTGCTGTTTCGCCAGATGAAAAAGAGGATATTGTAGCCATTGAGATCAATCCTCGTGTGTCTCGTTCTTCTGCGTTAGCATCCAAAGCAACAGGATATCCTATTGCAAAAATCGCCTCTAAACTGGCATTGGGTTACAACCTAGATGAATTGCAAAATCAAATTACAAAATCTACTTCGGCATTGTTTGAGCCAACTTTGGATTATGTAATTGTAAAAATACCACGTTGGAACTTTGATAAGTTTGAAGGAGCTGATAGAACATTAGGACTTCAAATGAAATCTGTAGGTGAGGTGATGGGAATAGGACGTTCGTTTCAAGAAGCTCTTCACAAGGCCACACAATCTTTAGAAATAAAAAGAAATGGTTTAGGAGCTGACGGAAAAGGATATACCAACTACGAACAAATTATTGAGAAACTAACTTTTGCAAGTTGGGATCGAGTTTTTGTGATTTATGATGCTATTGCCATGGGAATTCCTTTGAGTCGCATTCATGAAATCACTAAAATAGACATGTGGTTCTTGAAGCAATATGAAGAACTTTATACTTTAGAAAAAGAAATTTCTACATTTAAAGTTGAAACGTTGCCAAGAGAATTGTTGCTTGAAGCCAAACAAAAAGGGTTTGCTGACAGACAGATTGCGCACATGATGGGTTGTTTAGAAAGCCAAGTTCATGATTTGCGTACCGCTAAAAATATCAACCGTGTATTTAAACTGGTAGATACTTGTGCTGCGGAGTTCAAAGCAAAAACACCATATTACTATTCTACTTTTGAAGCTGAAATCGAAAAAGCAGATGGTACACGTTACGTAGACAATGAAAGTATTGTTACGGATAAAAAGAAAATTATTGTTTTGGGCTCAGGGCCAAATCGAATTGGGCAAGGTATTGAATTTGATTACTCTTGCGTACATGGTGTGCTTGCTGCAAAAGAATGTGGCTATGAAACCATCATGATCAACTGCAATCCCGAAACGGTTTCGACCGACTTTGATACGGCAGATAAATTGTATTTTGAACCTGTTTATTGGGAACATATTTATGATATTATTCAACACGAAAAACCAGAAGGAGTTATTGTTCAGCTAGGGGGTCAAACGGCTTTGAAATTAGCTGAAAAATTATCTAAGTACGGAATCAAAATCATAGGAACTAGTTTTGATGCACTGGATTTAGCTGAAGATAGAGGGCGTTTTTCTGAACTTTTAACAGAATTAGCTATTCCGTTCCCACAGTTTGGTATTGCAGAAACTGCTGATGAAGCATCGGCATTGGCAGACCAACTGGATTTTCCATTATTGATTCGTCCTTCTTATGTTTTAGGAGGGCAAGGAATGAAAATTGTTATCAACAAGCAAGAACTAGAGGAACACGTAATTAATTTATTGAAAACCATTCCAGGTAATAAATTACTTTTAGATCATTACTTAGATGGTGCTATTGAAGCTGAAGCTGATGCTATTTGCGACGGTGAAAATGTATACATCATAGGAATTATGGAACATATTGAGCCTTGCGGTGTACACTCAGGCGACAGTAATGCTACTTTGCCGCCATTCAACTTAGGTGAATTTGTGATGCAACAAATAAAAGATCATACTCAAAAAATTGCATTGGCACTTAAAACAGTTGGATTAATCAACATTCAGTTTGCGATAAAAAATGATATTGTATACATTATAGAAGCTAACCCAAGAGCCTCTCGTACGGTGCCGTTTATTGCAAAAGCCTATGGAGAACCGTATGTGAACTATGCAACAAAAGTGATGTTAGGCCACAATAAAGTAACTGATTTTGATTTCAATCCGCAGTTGAAAGGATTTGCCATTAAGCAGCCCGTGTTTTCTTTTAGTAAGTTCCACAATGTAAACAAAGCTTTAGGACCAGAAATGAAATCAACCGGGGAAAGCATTTTATTTATTGATGACTTGAAAGACGATCAATTTTATGAATTGTACTCTAGAAGAAAAATGTATTTGAGTAAATAAAACTCTAAATATTTATATTGACAAAGCCCCAATTGGGGCTTTTTTTATGAAGAAACATTAAGTACTTAATATTTTATATTAAAGTTACCTTGTGATATTTGATGAGTAGTTGGTAATGTGAAAGAAGTTGCTGTAAAATAAAAGCTACCTGTTACTCTTTTATTAGTAATGTCATGACTAGAAATAGTAATAGTCCCAGATGTTGCTGCAAAACCACCATCAGTGGAATTAGCCGTATATTGCCCTACGTATGTCCCAAAAGGGTCAAAATCGTATGTTCCTTGTTTTACATCACTTGGGAAGTTAATGGAAATGGCTTCATTACCACCTCTATTTGCTACAATTGCAATTGAGTTTGTGAGATTAATTTTTTGAACGAATAGTATTGTTGGAACAAAGTTAGTGCCGTTTAATTTAGCACTAAATGAATTTGTAGATGTAGTAGGTGTATTAGTTGTAGTTGCAGTGCTGAATACAACTTGATTTCCATAATAAGTTCCTTTGCTATTAGTAGCATATGCTCTCACATAATACGTTGTATTAGCAGATAACACGCTAATCGAGGAAGAAAAAGTTCCTATTCCAGAATCATTACTTGTTTTTGAATTTGAAGTAGTTGGATTTTGATTTGTACTCCATACAACTCCCCTAGATGTTATTGCTGCACCGCCATCAGTGGTTATGTTTCCACCACCTGAAGCAGTAGTACTTGTGATGCTATTTATTGCTGAGGTTGTTATTGTAGGCGTTGTATTTGCATTTGAATTGATTGTTTTAAAAGAGACTTGATTACCATAGAAAGTGCCATTACTATTTGTTGCGTATGCACGAACGTAATAGGTGGTGTTTTCAGACAATGAAGCTAAAGAAGAGTTAAAATTACCAATTCCAGAACCATTAATAGTTTTTGTATTAGTTAGTGTTGGGTTTTGAGAGGTGCTCCAGACAATCCCACGAGCAGTGATCGTAGCTCCTCCATCTGTTGTAATGTTTCCACCTCCTGAAGCAGAAGTAGCAGTAATACTGCTCATTTCTGTAGTAGTCAGAGTTGGAGTTGAGTTTGTAATTGGCGTTTGAAATGACACTTGATTTCCATAGGCGGTACCTTTACTATTTGTAGCAAAAGCTCGTACATAGTATGTGGTATTAGCTGTTAAAGTCGTTATAGATGTGGTAAAAGTACCTGTTCCAATACCATTTATTATTTTTGAATCTATAATGGTAGGATTTTGATTTTTACTCCAAACAATACCACGAGCAGTTATTGCTGAGCCTCCATCAGAAGTTATGTTTCCACCAGCGCTGCAAGAGGTGGTAGTAATATTTGTAATAGAATTAGTTGTTAGAATAGGGTTCGAAGATTCTAATGTTGGTTCAAAAGGTTCGACATTACAATTATAAAACAATAAACATATGATTGCGGTTATTGCAAAATGGAAAGCTGATTTTTTCATTTTTATTCTGATTTGGTTTTTGATAATCTATTTTATTAATTCGTTACAAATGTAGTAAAATTATTCTTAAATTTTATTGGTGATGTATTTTCTAATATTGTTAAGTTTGAAATCGCTTGGGATGTATTTTTTTATTAGTATTCATGACGTGTCACTTCAAATTGTGGGTGATTTTCCATATTTTTTATAAATTTTGAATAAACTTTAAGACCTATTAGGGATTTCTAAGTAGGAAATATTTAATTGAAGACTTGAAAGACGATGAGTTTTGTGAATTGTAATTCAAAAGAAAAATGGATTTGAGTAAATAAAACTCAAAGTATTGATACTAAAAAGCCCCAACTGGGACTTTTTTATTAGAATTTTAAAATTTCGAGTGCCTTTAGAATCAAGGGGTCATTTTTATTTTCGATATCCTTTTTGGTATTCTTAAGTTCTATTTTTACTGGAACACCAACATCTTCAAATAATTTTTTATCCGTAGAATAATATCTTTGATTAGATAATGTGAATGAAATATTATGCGATAGATCTGCTCCAAACATGTCTGATAACATACCCGATGTATTGGTGCCAATAGTTGTTACGTTGCTTTGTTGGTATAGCGAAATTGTAAAATCTTCTGCAGAACTTGCTGTCTTATCATTGGTTAAAATCACTATAGGTTTTAAATAACGAATACCAGTGTTTGGGATGATATATATAGATTCGGGATTGCTGAAATTTTCATAATCTCCTTTTTGCCTAATTGATTTGTAATGTGTTATTCTTTTTTCTAATGCAAACCTACTGGCTAAACTATCTCCTCCATGTCCGCCACCATTTGACCTCATGTCTATAATAATAGCTTTTGTTTCTGAAAAAGATTTTAAAATACTATCAAAAAGCGTTAGCATTAATTGAATATCTTCCTCTTCTTTTTTATCATCAAAAAGGCTTTCAAGAGTTCCAAAACATCTTGAGATTCTGATGTAGCCAATGTCATCATTTTTTGCAACATTATATAGAGGAATTTCTTTTACAACAGGTCCTACTGCAGTTACTTTTGAAAAACCATTATTTTCTAATGTGGTAAAGCTAGTTTTCCACAGCTCATTTTCAAGCCCTTTAAATTCTTCACGAAATGCTGAATACTTTTTTACTTTATATAAAATTTCATCATTTTTTGAAATAGTAATATGCCCATCGTTTAAAGATTCAACCATTTTTTTAAATAATTCAATCAATTCTTTTTCTTTGGTTTTACTTGTTACCAGTGGACGGAATTTCTCGTAAGTTTCATTCCAGTTGATCTTTTTTAAATCGAAGAAAGCATAGTTATCTTTGAAGGTTGTCCAGAAAATTTCGAAATCTTTTTCGGGCTGACTTAGTTTTTTACTGTTTTGACTTTTGGAAGTACTACTTAACAAAAGCAGAATTACTATTATAAATTGATTTAATTTCATAGATGAAAATAATTTTTATAACTATTTTTTTTAGTAAATATATTGAATTCTTGACAGGATAATTAATTACATGAAAATAAGCTCCAATTATGGAGCTTTGTAAATTGGAAGTTATTCTTGTTTATTCTAAGATTTATTATTCATTTGATTGCAACATGTTATCTCTTGTGTTTTTCTGTACTGATATAGCACCAAATAGAGCTAACAAAAAAGCAAAGGCATAAAAACCTTTTTCACTTGCTAAAATGGTTGCATTCCAAAGTCCAACAATAAGCAATACAATAGATAAAAGTGTAGCAAACCAGCAAAGTCCGTAATAGAGATCTGTAACAGGTAATTTTTCTAGTCTGTCTCTAACACTTTTTTGCAATGAAACCACAGCAAATAATCCGAACATTAAAACGGTGAAATAATATCCTTTTTCATTTAAAAGCATTTCAGCTCGTGAAAGACCAACTATGAAACCAACTGCCCCTGCTCCAAGAGCTACCCATGATGCCGCTATAAAGGCCATCGATGTTTTTTGTACCATATTTATTTTGTTTTAATTGTATTTTGAAAAAATGTCAGTGTCTAAAGCAGTCCAAAAACAACATTTTTGACCACTAATTTTTAGAGCGCTATTTGCCCATGTATTGCACGTTTGAAATAAGCTATAACTGCCATTAGCTTCATAGAAAGCGTCTGTTTTTCCATAATTTGCATCTGTCTTTATATTTAAATAGTTACCAGATGCATCTTTTTTAAAACTATTACTAATGTATTTGATTAAACGAAAATACTGTTCTTTGCTGAGCATTATTTTTTTGCAGTCATTAGCTTGAATCATTTTTTTGTAATAAGTAGTATGAATTGCTGTAGTACTTAAACCTGTGGCGGCTTTAATTGCAACTGAAGCTTTTAAGTCAGACCACTCAGGAGTTTCTAGATAAAAGCCTTTGTCTCCCCAGCCCAATGCTAAATATTTATAGGTAGAATCGGCAATTTTAGTATTTTGAAATTGGACTAGTTTACTCCAATCTATTTGATCATTTTTTGTAGGCACTACTATATCAGTATGAACTCCATTGGTTATGATGTAAATTTCTACTTCGGGGTTTGTATTATATTCTTGATTTACAGTAATTTTAGAAAGTGTAAATACAGCAATAAGATATAAAAATACAAATCCTAAGAAAGTTAAAAATATTTTTAAAGTAAGTTTTAAAGCTTTTTTCAATGAAGACTATTTTATGATTTTTAAGATTTGAAAGCATGGTTATCCTACAAAAATAGAAAAAATATCAACTTATTGAATTAAAAACATATAAATTATAATGCATCTATTTCATTTAGTAATTGACTTTTCTGAAAACTAAGAATGAGTTAAATAAAGTATGTTATTCTCTTTTTAATCATAATAAAAATGGTTTGTTTTATAAAAATTATTCTCCTGAAAGGTTTTATCATTTAGGGGGTCAGCCTTTTAGTGAAAGTGCTTAGACTAGGATTTTTTTGCGCGTCTATATATCGTTTTAGGCAATATTTCCCAAATCTGTTGGAAAAGGGCGATAAGCATAATAGTGTAGCACCTCTTCAATGGCTGTGCTTAATGCTTTATTGATAGGCATCATAGTAGTTCCTAGGCGTGCATCAATCTGGGAAAGTTGCATGTAATAGTCTGTAAAAACAGGAATGTAAAGCCCTTTACTTATAGCTTCTTCAGTAGTTTTGTAGTGCTCGTTTTGTCCTTCTTTTATGATTTTGCAAGTCGCTAATCGTAGCTGACCGTATTTGTCTCTTGTGGCTGCATACCCAAAAAGTCTACAAATCAAACCGCGGTATCGGTAATTGCTGCAACGCCCCATAGCTCGATCTACCAAAGTTAAAGGTTGATACAAGTAACAAAAAGTGCTGGATTTATGTTGTAACGTATCCAGCGTTTTTTCAGCTTCTCCATTCAAAAATAAATGCAGTGCCCAAGGCAAAAACTCTAATGGCGACGCTTCTATCTCAGGAGTACTGCAACATGCGCCGCAACCGCTACAACAGTTTAATTGTGATTGGGCCTGAAAGACTACAATTTCCTTTTCAAGACGGTCAAATAATGCTTCTACCAATTGAACCTTGTGCGCTATAGCCATGACTTTCTTGGTAAGGTAGGCTATTAAAAACCAGTAGAGTAAAAATTAGGATTTACTTGTGAGTTGTGATGTAATGGGTGTGCTTTACTAATTTTTGTTTGACTAGCTGTTTATTTTTTTTGTATGCCTAGCAAAGTTTTACAGGTTGCGCATTTTTTAATTTTTAGAGTTTGATTCTAATTTTTTTAGTAGGTCTGATTTTACATATACTTTGCCTTCAATAATTGTGATTGCAACTGTTTTTATGTTTGTAATATCTTGTAATGGATTTTTATCTAGAATTATTAAATCAGCAGATTTGCCTAGTTCGATTGTTCCCCAATTTTTGGTTTCACCAAAGAAGGAAGCAGGTGTTGAAGTGGCCGATTTTAAAATAGTAAAGGTATCAATTCCAGCATTTGACCAATTTACCATTTCATCGTGCATATTAAATCCGTTCATTTGAAAGGTGCCTGCTGGGTCACTACCTAGTAACAAAAGACATTTGTTATCATTGAGTTGTTTTAGAATTTTTTGTTTGTATTGAAATTGAGGTTTGTATTTTTCTGCAGCTTGTATGATTTGGTCATTCCCTTTTGCAGTTACGTAATCGTTTAATTCTTTTTCCCATTTTTCGAGATACGTTTTAGGAGCATTAAAGTATACCAGTCTATTTTTATAGTCATTAGGATAACTTAGTTTTACTGACATAATATCCCAATCTAGCGTAGGGCAGTTGTAAACGCTATATTTTTTTGTTAATTGAATAGCATTTGCAAGAGCACTTGGGTCATTAATTTTTTCGTAGCCAGCAAGATGTTCAATACTTTTGTAGCCAGATTGCAGTACTTTTTCAAGTGCAACTTCCTTAGGATAGTGTCCACAAACGATAACAGAATTTCTATTAGCCGATTTCATCAAGTTGTCAAAAACTTCTTCATTAGCTATGCTAAAAACTTTTATAAAATTAAGATTATTCTTTTTTATTGCAACCATCAAACTGTCAAATTGCGGTTCTGTATATTTATCCTCACGGGATATAATATGACTGTAATGTATTTTAGGACTTAAAATCTTTGAATTGGTTTCAATTTTATTTTTTAGCAGGAGTTGTGGTGTTTTAGTATTCATAATCCTAATGTGAGTTACTCCTGCGGCAATATTTTCCAAAAGATAATTCTCTACATCTTTTTCTGCAGGGACATGGCTGTGCATTTCAGCTAAGCCTGGCATCAAGAACTTGTTGTAACCCTCAATTACTTCAAGGTTTGATTTTTTTGACATTTTATTGTAATCATCAATCTTTACAATTTTGCCATTTTCAATTAAAACGCTTTTTCTTTCAGTAACATTTGGACTGGTCATTGTTATTGTATTAATGTCTTTTATGATCAATCCTTTGGATTCTTGCGCCATTCCATTAATACTCCATAAAACAGCAAAGAGGGATAGTAATTTTAGTTTCATTTTTGCTTTAGTTCTTTTTCTTTATTAGGAATCCATCTTACAACTACTTTCAATTTAACAGTGTAAGTGCTTATTTTTGTTGGTCAAAACAAAAATTCCCAAAGATAATTTGGGAATTTTATCTCATATTTCATTATTTCTTCTTTAATTCCTGCTTGAAAAAATCAATGGTTCTGGTCCAAGATAAAGTAGCGGCTTTTTCATCGTATCTTGGTGTGGTATTGTTGTGAAAACCATGGTTAACACCATCGTAAAAATAGGCTACATGTTGTACGTTGTTCTTTTTTAAGATGGTTTCATAAGCAGGCCAACCTTCGTTCACACGGGTATCTAAGCCAGCATATTGGGCTAGGATAGGAGTTTTAATCATTTCGGCTTCAGCAGCTGTGGGTTGCCCTCCATAATAAGGTACTGCGGCATCAAGTTCTGGTATTTTTACGGCCATCATATTCGCAATCCAACCTCCAAAACAAAAACCAACAACTCCTACATGTCCGTTGCAATCTTTGTGCGATTTTAAAAAATGGTATGCAGCAATAAAATCTTCGAGCATTTCCTCGCGCGTACGTTTCTTTTGTAGTTCGCGTCCCGCATCATCAGTACCAGGATAGCCACCTAATGGAGATAAAGCATCTGGCGCTAGCGTAATAAATCCTTCAACTGCTCCTCTACGGCCTACATCTTCAATGTACGGATTAAGACCTCGGTTTTCATGTACTATAATAATTCCTGGTAATTTCTTTTTTGTTCCTGTAGGTTGAGATAAAAGTCCTTTTATTGGTCCGCCACCTTTATCTGAATTGTAAGTAATAAATCCCGATTTTATTCTGGGGTCTTCTGGCTGAATCAAAATTGAGTCTACATAATTAGGGGACATAAAGCTCAATAATGACGGAAGCGTTAAGGTACCAACAGCAAATAAAGATAGTTTTTCTACAAATCCTCGACGATCAATTTTGTTGTGTGCATAATCGTCATACAAGTCAAATACTTCTTGACTGATATCTTCTTTGGTTATTTTTTTCATAGTTTCTTTTTAGTTGGTACTAAATTATAAAAAAAGTGGGAACGAATTACTTTTGAAAATGGTATTATATTATGAGATTGAAAACGTTTTTATACTCTGTATAAACTTACTTGTTTTTATATTTATATTTTTGTTGTTTCAATCAAACATTTAGGGAGGCAATTCAAATGGTATTTTTTGTCATTTTATAACTAAAAGCTATGAATCCAAAAGGAGAATCACAACAAAATACGGGTTTTGGTACGAATGCCAATAATTACGGTGGCCGTTTTATCAACAAGGATGGAAGTGCCAATGTTGAAAAAAGAGGAATGTTTATCTTAAATAGAATCAGTTGGTACCACACCATGATTGATATGCCACGTTGGCGGTTTCTTTCTATACTTTTGTTATTCTATATTGGAATAAATCTTGTTTTTGCACTTTTATATTATGCAATTGGGATCGAACACTTAAACGGTATTGATGTTACAGGATCTGATTGGGGAAAATTTGGTCAAGCTTATTTTTTTAGTGCTCAAACCTTTACCACTGTAGGGTATGGTCACATTAGTCCTGTGGGTTTTTTTAGTAGTTTATTAGCTGCAGCCGAGGCATTAATTGGTTTGCTGAGCTTTGCCATTGCAACAGGTTTATTTTTTGGAAGATTTAGTAAACCCACCGCTTTTCTTAAGTTTTCCCATAATGCTATCATTGCACCGTATAGAGAGGGTACGGGTTTGATGATGCGAGTAACCCCTTTTAAAAACACCAATCTTACTGATGCTTTTGCTAAGGTCACCATTAGAATGAGCATAAAAGAAAATGGGGTTTATATCAATAAATTTTTTGCATTAGACCTAGAATTAGAAAGAATAAATGTACTCACTTTAAGCTGGACACTCGTTCATCCTATTACAGAGAGCAGTCCACTATATGGTTTTACCGAAGAAGATTTCAAATCTACCAATGGAGAAATTATTGTATTCTTAACCGCTTTTGACGACATGTTTAGCAATACAGTTGCCACAAGAACATCATATACATTTAACGAATTAATTTATGGGGCTAAATTTGAACCTATGTACACTAGAAATGAAGATAATTCTAAGACAATTCTTCATTTAGACCTTTTGAATGCAGTAAAGCACGTAAGTTTAAAGTAAATACGACTGTTTTTGCTTGTTTTGATTTATTTAGTGCCATTTATAATAAAATTTATTTTACATTTGTTCAATAAATATTGAAAAACGATGAACAATGTAAAAAATGTATTCAGTATCAAAGATCTTGAAAACCTTTCGGGGATAAAAGCTCACACGATACGAATTTGGGAGAAACGTTACGATATTCTTCAGCCCATGCGTACAGATACTAACATTCGTTTGTATGATTTGGCTAGTTTACAAAAACTTTTAAATATAACCTTGCTCCATGATTATGGGTACAAGATATCAAAAATTGCAACCTATCCTCAGGAAAAAATTCCGTCGCTTGTACGTGAAATAATTTCTAGTAAAACTGCGAAAAGCCACGCCATCAGCGAGTTTAAGATGGCCATGATGAACTTTGATCAAGAGTTGTTTTTTAACACATACAATTGGTTAATTGCTGAAAAATCGTTCAAGGAGATTTTTCATCAGGTTTTTATTCCATTGATGAATGAATTAGGACTTTTATGGCAATCAGATACCATTACACCTGCTCACGAGCATTTTATTAGTTATTTAATCAAGCAAAAATTGCTAATTAATACAGAGAAACTTCAAGTATTGAAGCAAACCAAGAACGATAAAGTTTTTGTTTTGTCTTTGCCTATGAACGAGATTCATGAGCTAGGTTTGATGTATTTAAACTATGAAGTATTATTGCACGGGTACAAGACGATTTATCTGGGTGAAAGTATGCCTATTGAAAACCTTAAAGATTTAAAAAAACACTTTAACTCTATTGTATATGTGTCTTACATGACGGTTCAGCCAGAAAGAGATCTTCTTGATAATTATATCCAGAAGATGTCAGAAGAATTATTAGATGACACCACAGAATTATGGTATATTGGTCGCATGGTTGAGTTTATAAAAAAGGACGAACTTCCAGAGCAAATAACAATTTTTAATTCTATTTCAGAATTAGTTGATTGGATTTAATATTTTGTTCAAACAATTATTATATTTGCTAAACAAATGATAGATATAAAAAAAATTACAATAATAGGATCAGGTTTCTCTGCTTTGGCTGCAGCTTCCTATTTAGCTCAAAGTGGTCATAATGTGACAGTTTATGAAAAAAACGATGTATTAGGTGGTAGAGCCAGACAACTTAAAATAGACGGTTTTACATTTGACATGGGGCCAAGTTGGTACTGGATGCCTGATGTATTTGAGCGATTTTTTGCTGATTTTGGCAAAAAAACTACTGATTTTTATGAGTTAATAAAACTAGCACCAGCATATAGGGTATACTACGGAATCAATGAATTTATTACTATTGCTGATAATTTAGATGAAATTGTTGCCACTTTTGAGTCCATTGAAAAGGGTAGCGGTGCAAAGCTGCAAAAATTTATGTCACGTGCCAAAAGCAACTATGATATCGCTATTAAAGATTTAGTCTATCGTCCAGGAGTTTCTGCTTTAGAGTTAATCACTACCGAAACGGCATTAAAAGTAGGTGAATTTTTCAGTAACATAAGTAGAGATGTACGCAAGAAATTTAAAAACGAAAGGCTAATCCAGATTTTAGAGTTTCCTGTATTGTTCCTTGGTGCAAAACCATCAGATACACCCTCCTTTTATAGTTTCATGAATTTTGCTGATTTCGGCTTGGGAACTTGGCACCCAAAAACTGGAATGTTTGATGTGGTGAGAGCCATGGTAAATCTTGCAAAAGAATTAGGAGTACAATTTGTAACCAATGCTGGAGTTGACAAAATAATTGTTGAAAATGGTACTGCAGTTGCACTTCAAATAAACGGAGAGCGCATAGCATCTGATTTAATTTTGAGTGGTGCTGATTACCACCACACAGAAACATTATTAGATCAAAAATACAGAGCTTACTCAGAAAAATATTGGGACAGTAGAGTTTTTGCCCCATCATCATTATTATTTTATGTAGGCTTTAACAAAAAATTAGACAACATAACACACCATGCTTTGTTTTTTGATGTTGATTTTTATCAGCATGCCAAGGATATTTATGATGAACCTCAATGGCCTAAAGAGCCTTTGTTTTATGCAAATTTCCCATCGGTGACAGATCAAACTGCTGCTCCTGAAGGTATGGAATCTGGATTTTTTCTTGTACCTTTAGCACCAGGGATAAATGATACTGAGGCTTTAAGAGAGGAATATTTTCAAATAATTATCAAGCGTTTTGAAACTTTAACACAGCAAAATGTTAGAGAAAGTATTATTTTTAAAGAATCGTTTTGTAAAAATGATTTTGTTTCAGAGTATAATTCATATAAAGGTAATGCCTATGGTATGGCAAATACACTCTTGCAAACAGCGTTTTTGAGACCGAAGTTGAAAAGTAAAAAGGTTAAAAATTTATATTTTACAGGCCAGTTGACCGTTCCTGGACCAGGTGTTCCACCCGCATTAATTTCTGGAAAATTAGTGTCGGAATTAATTAATAAGCAATTTTCAGAACAATAGTATGAAGCAATTATTTGACGACGTATCTTTCAAATGTAGCAAGTTAGTTACCAAAAATTATAGCACCTCGTTCTCACTAGCGGTGTACATGCTGTCACCAAGCATTAGGGACGCCATTTATAGCATTTATGGTTTTGTGCGTTTTGCAGATGAAATTGTAGATACCTTTCATGGTTTTGACAAGGAAAGTTTAATCACAGAGTTTGAAGACGAATACTATAAAGCCTTTGATCGTGGTATAAGTCTGAATCCCATCTTGAATTCATTTCAACAAACCGTAAAGCAATATAATATTACTGACGATTTAATTCAGGCCTTTTTACGTAGCATGAAATTGGACTTAATCAAATCTGATTATGATAGTAAAGAAGAATATGATGCTTACATATACGGATCAGCAGATGTAGTAGGCCTCATGTGCCTCAAAGTGTTTGTAGCCGGAGATAACGAGCGTTACGATCAACTTAAGGATGAAGCCATGCGATTAGGATCGGCTTTCCAGAAGGTGAATTTCTTACGGGACTTAAAAGATGATAATTTGGTATTGAACCGAAATTATTTTCCAGGAGTTGACCTAAATTCATTTGATGAAAAGGCAAAAATAGCCATCATTACTGAAATCGAAGAAGATTTTAGAGTGGCTTACGAAGGGATTGTGAAATTGCCAATCGAAGCTAAGTTTGGTGTTTACACCGCATTTGTTTACTACAAAAAATTATTAAAAAAACTTGAAAATACGCCGTATCACGAAATCGGTAGCGCTCGTATTAGGGTTTCTAACTACACCAAAGCAGGTTTACTAGCCAAATCTTTTGTGTCTTATAAATTGAAACTAGTATAATTTTCAGCATTAATAAAAATTGTTACACTTAAATACATAATAAAATGATATTTTTTTTGATTTTTCTTGGTACTTTTTTAACCATGGAGGGGATTACTTGGTGTACCCATAAGTATGTAATGCACGGTTCCATGTGGTATTTTCATGCAGATCATCATCAGCCAAAATACGCAAACATCTTTGAGAGAAACGACATCTTTTTTGTCATTTTTGCAGCGCCAAGCATTGCTCTTTTTTATTACGGAGTTGAAGGCGGCTTGAATTATAGATTTTTCATAGGTCTAGGCATTATGTTTTATGGTTTGTGTTATTTCTTAATCCATGATGTCCTTATTCATCAGCGTTTTAAGTGGTTCAAACACACAAATAATAAGTATTTAATAGGTTTGCGCAAAGCACACAAAGTACACCACAAGCATTTAGGTAAAGAACACGGAGAGTGTTTCGGGATGCTTTTTGTACCCTTCAAATACTACAAAATTTAATAAAAATCGTTGGGGCGTGACCTCGCTTCCACTAGCGTTACAGCGGGGTCGGGCTATCCGTTCCCGCTTTTTTTTGGCTTGACAAAAAAAGTCAACCCAAAAAAAGAGCTCCACTACTATCCCTCACGCGCACAAAAACACCAATTTCTTTTACAAAACCATTATGAAAATATACAAACAAGAAACCGTTCAGCATGTCAATGCATCTGTTGCTGAATGTTGGACTTTTTTTTCGAACCCAAAAAACCTTCAAAAAATTACACCCGAAGGAATGGGTTTTCAAATCACTGATTTTGATCAAAAATCAATGTATCCCGGACAAGTTATACAATATAGAGTGACACCACTTTTTGGCATCACCTTATCTTGGATGACCATTATTACTCAAGTTAAAGAAAACAGCTATTTCATAGACGAACAACGTTTTGGACCTTACAGCTTTTGGCATCACAAACATTTTTTTGAGGAAACCCCAACAGGAACAAAAATGACTGATGTGGTACATTATGGCTTGCCATTAGGCATTTTAGGTCGAATTATGAACGCCTTAGTTGTAAAAAATAAATTAAAATCAATTTTTGAATACCGTGTAACAAAGGTTGATGAAATTTTTAATTCAAAATAATGAGCAAGCAACAAGTATCTCTCTTTTGGTTTAGACGGGATTTAAGACTAGACGATAACGCAGGTTTATTTCAGGCCTTACAGTCAAGCGATGTTGTAATTCCTTTGTTTATTTTTGATGAAGCTATTCTGGATAAACTGCCAGTAAATGATGCAAGGGTCAACTTTATACATCAATCATTAAGTACCATTCAGGATGCATTAGCTCAAATAGGGAGTTCACTACTTGTAAAAAAAGGACAAACTCATGTCGTTTGGAAATCACTTTTAGAAGAGTACGATATTCAAAATGTTTTTTATAACAAAGATTATGAGCCGTATGCATTAGAGCGTGATGCTGCCATTTGTGAGTTGCTGGAACAAAATAATGTAAAAGTACAAGCTTTTAAAGACCAAGTAATTTTCGAAGAAAAAGAAATCACAAAAGCTGATGGGTTGCCTTATACCGTATACACACCCTTTAAAAACAAATGGTTAGAAAAATACAAAACGATGGCGCCTGTTGTGGAGTATGATACGGAATTATTATATGCTAATTTTCATAACAATACCTATGCAATGCCTTCTTTATCCGAAATTGGTTTTGAAAAAAGCGCTATCACTGTTAAGCCGCATAATCTCAAGTTTATATCAAATTATCAGGATACAAGAGATTTTCCAGCTATGGATAAAACCTCTTATTTGTCACCTCATTTGCGTTTTGGGACAGTAAGTGTGCGCAAATTAGTCAATTGGGCTTTTCATAAAAATGATGTTTTTTTAAGCGAATTGATTTGGAGAGAATTCTTTATGCAAATTCTTTACAGTTTCCCAAAAGTAGTCAACCGTAATTTCAAGTCAGCTTATGATGGTATTGAGTGGCGCAATGACGAAGCCGATTTTAAGCGTTGGTGCGAAGGAAAAACAGGTTATCCTATGGTTGATGCAGGGATGCGTCAGCTTAATGAGACCGGCTACATGCACAATAGAGTCCGTATGGTTGTGGCTAGTTTTTTATGCAAGCATTTATTAATTGAATGGCAATGGGGCGAAGCCTATTTTGCACAAAAATTATTAGATTATGACATGTCTGCAAATGTTGGCAACTGGCAATGGGCTGCTGGAACTGGTTGTGATGCAGCGCCATATTTTAGAGTTTTTAATCCAGATATTCAACAAAAAAAGTTTGATGAAAAAGGAGCTTACATTAGAAAATGGATTAAAGAATTTGATTTAGGATACGGAAAACCTATGGTAGATCACGCTATGGCTAGAGATAGAGCTATTGCTACTTACAAAGCAGGAATTTTAAAATAGTTTACATTTAATAATACGTGTTTGAAGTTTTTAAGCGCGTATTGTTTTTTATTTTAAACAGAATTAGTAAATTAATTTTTGAAGCATTCCTTTAAATATAAATCCGTGAAAAGGAACAACGCTGTACCAATACAATTTGCCCCATATTCCATCAGGTCTAAAAGTTGCTGATTGATATAAGGTATTTCCAATTATTTTAAACTCGAGCCAAGCTTCACCTGGAAGTTTCATTTCGGCAAATAAGATAAGTTTTCCTTCTTCTTTATTGGCATACAAAACCCTCCAAAAATCAAGAGCATCACCTGCATGTATGTCATGTCTGTTGGTTCGTCCACGTCTGGAACCTACACCACCATATAATTTATCAATAAAACCTCGTAAATCCCAGAGCCAATCTCCATAATACCAACCCGTTTCACCTCCTATGGACCAAATTCTACTTATGGTAAATTCCCGATCAATGATTTCCATTTTTCTGCGGTCAATAAAGCAGTCTTTTTTGGGTACTTTTAAATAATTAGAAAGATTGGTGTTGAAACGCCCGCTAATCATAGAATCTTTCCAGCTGGAAGCCACCTTATCTTCGTCCACTTTTATCAAAGCTCGTTTTAATGCCTGTTGGTACGTCATAGGTTTTACTTGCACAATGTCATTAATTCTATTGTCATTGCATACCACTTCCACTTTCATACTACTTACTAGTGCCGATGCCAATCTGTAGGATGTTGAAGTTACAAAATACAACCAATAGGAGGAAAGTTTAGGGGTCATTACAGGAACTGTGAAAATCCATCTTTTTAAATTTTTGGCTGCAGCAAAACCTAAAAGCATCTCTTTATATGTTAAAATATCAGGCCCACCAATATCAAAACTTTGATCAAACGTTTTTGGATTCAATAAGGATCGCATTAAAATATCCAACACATCAGTGATGGCTATGGGTTGGCATCTTGTATTGAGCCATTTTGGGGTGATCATTATAGGTAGTTTATTCACTAAATCCCTGATAATATCAAATGAGGCGCTACCAGATCCTACAATAATTCCAGCGCGTAGGGTAGTGGTAGCAAAAGTTCCATTAGTTAAAATATCTTCTACTTTTTTTCGGGAAGAAAGATGTTTTGACAAGGCTTGGTCGTTTACAATACCACTTAGGTAAATCACTTGCTGTACCCTAGTTTGGTTCAACTTAGAAACAAAATTTTTCGCTGATAAACTTTCTAATTCGTCATAGTTTGTAGCTGATCCTGACATGGAGTGTATCAAATAATACGCTACATCTATGGCATTCGGAATATTTTGAACCGATAGTTCTTCTAAAAAATCAACCTCAATTACCGTAATTTTACTTTGAAATTCAATAGGGCAATAAAACCTATTCTTATCTCGTACACAACATATGACTTCATGACCTTGTTCTACTAATAAGGGTAAAAGTCTTTTTCCTATGTATCCTGTGGCACCAGTTAAGAGAATTTTCATGGCTTTATAAATTAGGTTAACAAAAAAAGGAAACTACGCAATATTTAAATCTTGTAATTTCCTTTTGTGAATTTATGGTAGAACTGTAATTTTTAAATAAAGATACAATTAACTTAGTTTATTAGATACCAAACTGATAAACTCTTTTCTGGTTTTGTCTTTTTCAAATGCACCAGTAAATGAAGAAGTAGTTGTTACAGAATTTTGTTTTTGAATCCCACGCATTTGCATACACATATGTTGAGCTTCAATAACAACTGCCACTCCTAATGGATTTAAGGCCTCTTGAATACAGTTTTTAATTTGGTCTGTTAATCGTTCTTGCACTTGCATTCTTCGAGCAAAAGCATCAACAACTCTTGGTATTTTACTCAAACCTACAATTTTACCATTTGGAATATAAGCAACGTGTGCTTTTCCAAAAAACGGAAGCATGTGATGTTCACACATGGAGTACACTTCAATATCTTTTACAACAATCATTTGCTGGTGATCTTCAGTAAACATAGCAGATTTTAGAATTTCTAAAGGATCTAAGCCATACCCATGTGTTAAATATTGCATTGCTTTTGCAACGCGTTCAGGTGTTTTTTCTAGACCTTCGCGAGTCACATCCTCACCTAAATTTTCGATTATTACTTTATAATTATCCGCCAATGCGTTTGTTATTTCGGTATCGTACTGTTCAATTTTTTCGTAACTTTTCATTTCTTTGATCATTCTATTCTGGGTTTCAATTTTTATTTTGGGTGAATTATTTTTAGATTTTAAAAGATACGATGCCGTAGTCCATTTCGAATATCTGACCGGATATGGATTTAGCATTCTCCGAAATCAAGAAGTTAGCCATATTCGCAACTTCTTCGGGCTTTAAATACCCTTTCATCGGGTGGCGTTCTACCATATTTTCCTTCATACGATCGTTTCTTAATATTCCCGCTGCTAAAGTCGTTTCGGTAATTGTAGGGGCAATAGCATTGATTCTAATCACCGATGCTAATTCAGCTCCTAATGATTTTACAAGTCCTTCAATACCTGCTTTGGCCGTTGCAATACTCGCATGAAATGGCATTCCTAATTTTACAGCAACAGTACTAAATAACACTATTGATGGATTAGTTCCTTTTCGTAAAGCGGGTAAGTATTTTTGAATAGCTTTTACAGCCCCAATGACGTTTATTTCAAAATCATTTCTGAAATCGTCAATACTTAAACTTCCTATTGGTTTAAGATTTATAGAACCTGGACAGTAAATTAAAGTGTCTACGTTTTCTATTTCTGGTAAAGCATCTTGTAGGACATTTATTGAAAAGTGTCTCAAGTTGGGGTGAGTTATTTCAGGCTCGTTTCTACTTATGTTGTACACGATATTGCTTTCTAATTGTTGTAATAGTATAGCACTACCAATACCTTTGCTTCCCCCAATGATTACTATGTTTTTCATGTGTAATATCAATCAGTTATTAAAATTTATTTTTGTAGTTGTATGTAAATTATCGTTTTGAAATCTTATTGTTGTTGATTTGTCTTTGCATGGTGCATTTAAATCGTCCTTCTCTAAAATCTCTTAGTTTTTCATGCTTAGTTTTTCTACCTTGAACTCGCTCACGCCACATTTTAAAACTTGAGGGTTTCATTTCGGTGCGCATCAAGTTAATTACTTCTTGTTCTTTGAGTCCAAATTGCAATAAAATAGCATCAAATGTTGTTCGGTCTTCCCAAGCCATTTCTATAACTCGGTCTTTTTCTAAATCAGTAAGTTCTTTTTTTACAGTCACGATAGAATATTTTTGTTATTATCTTTTTTAATCTAGGATTCACTTTCGCCTATATCGGCCATAGTATGTAATTTTAGGATACGAGAACTTTCTTCTTTTACAAGCGGATTTTTTTTCATTTTCCATAAAAAATCACTCGCAAATTTTCTAGTCCTTTCCATATTGACAATTGGTTTTGGATAATCTACACCAACTTCAAAATCATTAAATTTTTGATCTAAATAGGTCATTTTATAAGGTTCATGGATAAAGCTGCGCGGAATATTTTGCAACTCAGGAACCCATTTTCTTATAAACTCTCCCTCTGGATCATGTTCATAACTGTTTTTTATAGGATTATAAATTCGTAGCATGTTTATACCTGTTTCTCCTGCTTGCATTTGCAATTGCGGAAAATGAATACCCGGCTCAAAGTCCAAAAACATTTGGGATAAATGATGGGTAGCTTCCTGCCATGGTTGCCACAAATTATGTGTAAAAAAGGACACTAACATAGCACGCATTCTAAAATTTAGATATCCAGTTTCATTTAAACATCTCATGCAGGCATCAATAAGTGGGAATCCTGTGTTACCTGTTTTCCACGCTTCTATATAGTTCAAATTCACCTTTTTTTGTAAAGAATGAAAGCCTTTATTTACACTCTCAAACTCCATGATTTCCTCCATTTCAAATTTTTGAATAAAATGGGCCTGCCATGTTAGCCTAGAAACAAAGGAGTCAATTTGTTTGGGATCACTACAATTTAATCTAAAAGTAGCTGCTTTTTGCAATACTTCGCGAGTGGATAAATTTCCCCAAGCAATATAAGGAGAAAGTCTACTACAGCTTTTTCTAGCCAATAAAGGTTTAGAAATATGCGAACTATAGTTGAAATAACGTTCAGTAAAAAAGGTTTCTAAATATTTACGCCCCATTGTGGTACCTCCTTTTTGAAAAATGGTATCTGGTACGGTTTCTAGATTCTGTTTTTCTAATGTTTTTTCTATTTCGTTAATCTCTTCAGCTGAGATGTATTTATTCGGATCAAAATCAAAATGTAGTAACGGTGAATTCATATACTGCTCCCAGTCTTGTACCCAGTTGGAACGATTCTTTAAAGCTCTAAAAATACCATTATTGATATTTTCTTCCCATTGAATAAAGTTGTTTTTACAATATCTCTTGAACGTTTTATCTCGTTCATAGGTTATTTTAATTCCTGTTTCTTGGTGTGAATAGACGGTTATTATTTTATAATTTTCTTCAAGAAAATTGAATACTTGAATCACCTCAGATGAAACTGCTAATATTTTTGTGTTAGATTTTTCTAATTGCTTGTTTAAATCTACTATAGATTGTTTGATAAAATTCCAATGTCTTGTACTGTAATGAGTATCATTTTCTAATGATTTTTCAAATACATATAACAACAAAGTAGGTATTCCCGTTTTTGTTGCATTGAAAATAGCTTCGTTATCTTGCAAACGAAGGTCTCTTTTCAACCAGACTACATTGATATTTTTTTTATTGGTATTCATTTATATTAGAATAGTTTGTTTTGCAACCATAAATTTTGAAACTTGGATTGTCCGTCATAATTAGATGCTTGTAACTTGATGTTGAATTTGCGATCTCTAGGATCGTTACCTACTCCAGAAACATACATCCAGTTCCCGTAGTTACTGTGTACGTCATAATCAAGTAGTAGCGATTCAAAATAGGCAGCGCCAATACGCCAATCCAAACACAGTTCCTTGGCAAAATAAGACCCAACATTCTGTCGGCCTCTATTACTCATCCAGCCAGTTTCCTTTAGTTCAATCATATTTGCATTTACAAATGACTCTTCGGTAGTACCATTTATCCATTTAGTAATTGCATATTTATTATTTTTCCATTCATAATCTCGGTTTAAAATCCCACCAAGTTTAAATATAGAATTTCCGTTTTTTAATGAAATGTATTTGAAATAATCCCTCCAAATCAACTCAAAAATTAACCAGTATGTAGATTCGTTTTTCTCTACCTCTTTTTCGTATTGCAAGATTTCCCAATAAATAGTTGTGGCCGAAATAGAACCATTGGCCAACCAAGGTGAAAATTTCGAACTAAAATCGGCGCCAATCAATCCATTACGTGTGAGTTTATATACACTTAACTTTTCGCTGTCCCAAAAATAACTTTGTAATCTAGACAAAGCTGCATCTTCACCTCCACGAAACGGAAAAGCAGTTCTAGAATCTAATTCAAAATCTTCTAATCCTAAGTCTTGTAGAGTAGGAATCTTAGTGTCATTTGGCACTAAATTTTCTTTTGATTTTGATTTAGAAACAAATAAAGATTTAACTCGAGCTGATTTTTCGCATTTATTTCTAAATTGTGTAAAAACATTTGGTATCGATTCAATATCAAATGGAATGGAATCAGGATGAAATAAAAACTGGTTGTAAGAAGTTCTAAATTCTACTGAAGGATCTGTTTTTTCTTTAATATTTAGTTCAACTTGCTTTTCTTCACTTGTCCATTCTTCTTGAAAATAAACGGAATTAATTTCTTTTTTTTGAACTAAATCTGGAATTACATCTTCAGGTTTTTGTTGGTAAACTAATAATGAAATGTTTAGTTTTTCTAGATTTTTGCGTAAAGCAACCACAGATTCAATTAAAAATTTGGCTCTAAATTTTTCTGTTTTTTTAAATCCAAATTGCGTTTCTTCAAACTGTCTTGGGTCAAAAAAATATACAGCAACAACCGTCTCATTAGTATCAATTGCATTCTTAAGTGATTCATTATCCTGAACTCTTAAATCATTTCTAAACCAAACTAAACCTTTTTGTTTCTTCTGCATTTTTCACTACAATATTTTACGTCTTCCCAAACCTTTTCCCATTTTTTCCGCCAGTTGAAGGGCCTGTTACAAACTAGGCACATCTTAGATGGCAAATGCTCTTTTTTCACTACTTGTATTTTTCAAACTCATTGACAACTACTGTAGCCTTTAAGTCAAACATTAAATTGTACAATCCAAAAAATGTTCTGTTCATGTATATAAAATGTTTAGAACCTCTATTCCCATTCATCTTTCTCAGGTTGGTGTCTTTTGAAAAACGTTCCCCTAGTGCTGCAATATCTTCAAAAAATCGTTCGTTAGAAAAATCAAATGTTGATGCTTGAAATGGCTGTGTAAATAAGGATAACAGATCATGAAACATAGTTGTAAAATAAGCTATCTCCTCTTTGGTGTCATCTGTTCTTAATATCTCAAGTTCAAACAATTTAGCATTAAATATTTTAGGGTCGTTGATTACTTTTTTGTCAATAAGTTCAAAATATGGAATGTAGAATTCGGTAGGAATTTTTTTCATGCATCCAAAATCGAGTGCTACAAGATTGTTGTTATCGTCTACAAGAAAATTACCAGGATGTGGATCTGCGTGTACTTTTTTCAGTATATGAATTTGGTACATGTAAAAATCCCATAAAGCTTGACCTATTTTGTCTGCTGCTACTTGATCTGTATTGATCTTGGTAAACTCTGATAAGTGTTTTCCTGTCATCCAATCCATAGTGATGATTTTCTCTGATGAAAACTCAGGATAATAGCTAGGGAAAATTAAATTTTCAATTTTTTGACAGGCCTCAACTACTTCTTGGCTTTGTTTTAGTTCCAATAAATAATTAGTTTCCTCAATCAATTTATCTTCTACTTCTTTGAAATATTTATCAGAATCTTTCCCTTGCAGGTTAAACATTCTTATAGCAATTGGTTTTACCATAGACAAATCAGATGATATACTATTGGCTACACCAGGATACTGAATTTTCACCGCTAATTTTTTACCGTCTTTAACCGCAACGTGCACTTGTCCTATGCTAGCGGCATTTACAGAGTTAGTATTAAATTCATCAAATATTTCATACGGTGTTTTACCAAAATTAGTTTTGAATGTCTTTAAAACCAATGGAGCAGATAAAGGTGGAACTGAAAATTGCGATAGTGAGAATTTTTCAACGTAAGCTTGTGGTAAAAAACTTTTATCCATGCTTAACATTTGGGCTACTTTAAGTGCACTTCCTTTTAGGCTTTTAAGTCCATCATAAATATCCTCGGCATTATCTTCATTCAATTGATCACGAGTCATATCAGAGTTGACCATTTTGCCACCATAATATTTAAGGTAGTTTACGCCAACTTTTGCTCCTGTTTGTACTAATTTAGTTGCCCGCTCAATTTTTGAGGTGGGTATATAATCTATTGTTTTCATTACTTGTTGTATATTTTTTCTTTGAAAATAAATTTTCCAAAGTCGATTAAACTGTCTATTGGAGCAATATTCATTAACTCAAAAGTTACTTTAACAGATTTTTCAATATAGATATCTGTTTTTTCGAATGCGGGACTAGCATCATCAAGCCAGAACTTTAAGGTTAATAAAAGTTGTATCCAAGACGTTTCTTGAAAGGCTTTTTCTTGAAAGTTTTGTAACCTTTCTTGTTGTGTTCTAAAATCATCAGAGATAATCTCGGTTAGGAAATTTTTAAAGCTATTTCTCAATCCAGAGAGTTGCATCACTTTCTTGAGCTGATTGTTGTGTTCTTTTAAAACTAAAACTACATAACTTCTATTGGCAGTAAGAATCTCAAAAAAAGTAAAATAAAAACTTAGCATTTTACTCTTCATGTCATACATCTCATATTCTTTGTTTTTATGCAGTAGTTCTACTGTTTTTTCTATAAACATTTTGAAAATTTCCTTTTCGATGCTCTCAATTGTTCCAAAGTAGGCATAAAAATCAGTCTCAGTAAAATCATTAGACTTGCTAAAACTGTATACGGACTTAGGTTTTTCACTGTGTTCTAGTACATAATCCATATACAATGAAACTATTTTATCTTTTGTAATTGCTGTTTTCTTGGTAGCCATTTTAGTGTGTATTTCAAATTAAGGTATAAAGATAGTAAATGTTTAACTATATATTAATAAAGTTAAACAAAATTTATTATAAATTTATATCTTTAAAAATCATTAGCTTTACACTATTATGAAAAAGAATGTATTAATAAGTGGCGGAACAGGATTTATAGGAAAGCAATTGACAACTTTGCTTTTATCAAAAGGCTTTACAGTTTCTATTTTGACAAGGACTTTAAGACCTAACCTTGAAAAGGTTTTTTATTATAAGTGGGACGTTGAAAATCAAACCATTGATGAACAAGCAGTTTTGCGAGCAGATTTTATTATACACCTTGCTGGAGAGAACATCGCAGAGAAAAGATGGACTGCAAAACGTAAAGCTGCTATAATTGAAAGTAGGGAACAATCTACTTTATTATTATACACTACGATCAAGAAACACAATAAAAAGCTTGACGCATTTATATCTGCCTCTGCAGTTGGTATTTACGGTGCTGTTAATGGCGAGGAGATTTGTGAAGAAACAATGCTTCCAGAAAATGATTTTTTAGGGTACACTTGTCAAAAATGGGAGGACGCAATTGATTTTATAGAGAATAGAAATATTAGAACTGTTAAGTTAAGAACAGGCTTAGTATTGGGTAAAAAGGATGGTGTATTGAATAAGTTATCCACAGTTTTTAAACTTCGGTTAGGATCTGCACTTGGTACTGGAAAACAGTATATGCCTTGGATTCATGTAGATGATTTATGTGAGATGTATTTTCATGCCATGCAAAATGAAACCATGAACGGAGCCTACAATGCTGCCATACAAGACAATACTACTAATACTATTTTCTCAAAAACTCTTGCCTGTGTATACGGTTACGCTATTTGGTTGCCTAATGTTCCTGTATTTGTTTTAGAGTTTATGATGGGAGAAATGTCAAAAATTGTGCTTACGGGTAGGAGGGTTTCGTCCGAAAAAATAGAGCAAACTGGTTTTCAATTTCAGTTTAAAAATCTGGAAGGTGCTTTAAGGAATTGTTTAACTAAATAACAGTATTCTTTAACATTTTTGTGATTGTGTTATCATGATGGATGTTAGGGTTCTAAATTAAGTTTTACATTATGATGTGAAAGACTTTCAATGGCAGATGGAGAATTATAATCGAAAATTTCTTCATGTAAGTCTTTTTCTTTTTTCAAAGCAATTTGCTTGACGCAGTTAAAATAGCGTCTCAAATCATTTTGATTTGACAATATAAGCCCTGGAACGGTTACGCTTTCCCCTGAATTATTTTTGGCAACCATAGTAAAATAAGAAGAATTACAATGTTTTATTTTTCCGGTTTGAATGTTTTCTGCTTCTACTCTGATGCCTACAATCATGGAACTTTTACCCACATAATTGACACTTGCTTTCATGGTCACTAGTTCACCAACTTCAATGGGTTTTAAGAAATTGACTGTGTCAACTGATGCGGTTACACAATAATTTCCCGAAAATTTTGAGGCGCAAGCAAAAGCAATTTGATCTAAAAGGGATAATATATAACCGCCGTGTATTTTACCACTAAAATTAGTATGTGAAGGCAACATGAGTTCAGAAATAGTAATCTTTGACGAAGCAATAGTTTTAAACGTCTGATCCATTTATTTTATTTTAAATGGCGAGTTGACTTTTTTAACCTCAGTAATGAAATAGCGTGTATCGCCCCACCACGGAAAAGTACGGTATCGTTCTACATAATTTACTTGAACATATTGACCTTCTAGCGACTGCAGATCAGAGATTACTTTCTCCTCGCTATCCAATACGGAAAAGGTGAAAATTTGTGCTCCTGAAATTCCTTGGCTAATTTCTCCTTCCCAAGTTTTAAAGGCGACTCCTTTATTACTTACCTTTATTAATTCGCCAGAACGAACTCCTTCACTATAGGTAGCATTGTATAAAAAAGTGAAATATCCAACAATAAATAATAGAATCATTGCTGTTGTGATCATTAAAAATTTTCTCATTTTATTTAGTTTAGTAATTGATTATCGTCTTTTTCGGCTCTGTTTAATATACTTTCTGGAAGTGCTTTTTTAGCTTTGGCTCCCATTTTTTTCAATTTTTCGACACTGACAATTAAGTTACCTTTTCCATCAACTAGTTTGTTCATTGCGCCTGAATATTCTGTTTTAGTTTCGTCTATTTTTTTACCAATTTTGATTAAATCAGCAACAAATCCTTCAAATTTATCATAAAGTGCACCAGCTTGTCTCGCAATTTCTAGTGCATTTTCCTGTTGTTTTTGATTGGTCCACATACTATCAATAGTTCGTAAGGTAGCTAATAAAGTGGCTGGAGTTACAATGACTATGTTTTTTTCGAATGCTTTGTTGTATAGCGTAGTATCTTCATTAAGGGCCATAGCAAAGGCTGGCTCTATCGGAATAAAAAGCAGAACAAAATCAGGACTTTCCATTTGGTATAAGTCATGATAATTTTTATTGCCTAATTGCTCCACATGACGTTTAATTGAATTGACATGCTCACGTAAAAATCCAGTTTTTGCTGCATCATCCTCTTCATTAATGTACTTTTCGTAAGCCGTAAGGGACACTTTAGAGTCGACAATCATTTTTTTACCATCCGGCAAATTAATAACAACGTCAGGAAATACGCGGTTTCCATCTTCGGTAGTAAAGGCTTGTTGTACTTCATACTCACGACCTTTTTCTAAGCCTGACTTTTCTAGAACGCGTTCCAAAACTAATTCTCCCCAATTTCCTTGCATTTTGCTATCGCCTTTTAATGCTTTGGTAAGGTTGATGGTTTCTTTGCTCATTTGAATATTCATTTCGCGTAAGCCCAGAATTTGTTGGCGTAAAGCGGCATGATAATCAATACTTTCTTTATGTGTATCTTCTACTTTCTTTTCGAATAACTGAATTTTATCTTGTAGTGGAGACAAAATGTTTTTCATGTTTTCTTTGTTTTGCTCCGTAAATTTATTCGATTTTTCGTCTAATATTTTATTGGCAAGGTTCTCAAATTCCTTGGTGAATTTTTCTTGTAGTTTTTCTACTTCGTCCTTTTGTTCTTTATTTCGTTCCCAAAGATTTTCGAAATCTACTTCTTTTTTTGAAAGTTGAATCGCTAAACTGTCTTTTTCATTCCGAATTGCTTCTTTCGCAATTGTGGCGCTCTCCAGTTGTTTTTCAAAAGTTGCTTTGTCTACTTGAACTTGTTCCTTAAGTTGATTGAATTGGCTGGTGTAAGCAATTAGTTTTTCTTCTAATCCAATTTTTTCTGACTGAAATCGAGCAGAAAAAATGAGTTTTCCCAGAAAAATTCCGAGACCTAATGCAACCAAAAAAATAAATAAAAAAGGAAGTAAAGTTGACATAAAATTTCTTTTGTAAGACTGTAAAATTAAGAAAAACTTTCTAGCTATTTAGATACTAAATCAAATAACTGTTTCAAAATAATTCGCAAGTATATTAACCTGTTTTTAGTTTTATCGTAACAAAAAAGCCAGATTTCAAATACATGAAATCTGGCTTTTTTTATGGATCTACTTTAAATTATTTTTTTATGATTTTATCAGTTTGAATAATTTTATTTCCAACGGAAAGCGAGTAGATGTATATGCCTGTAGGTAGTTGAGATACATCAATAGAGGAATTATCTCTGTTTGATTTTGGACTCAATTGTATTGGCATTCCAATGGCTCTTCCTAAAACATCATAAAATTGAAGTTTCACGTTTTCATTTTCAAATGAATCTAATGAAATGTTTAATATATCAGATACTGGGTTTGGATACATTTTCACGATTGTTTTATTCGTTGGTAAAACATCATTTACACTCAACACAGGATCAGCTTTTAATTCAAAACGAGCAATTACAGGACCGTGATCTGAGGTTGTAGTAACATAATTTGGAACATCATTTCTAGGATCATATACTACTGTAGAATTTGTAACATACTCATCAGTAAGTTCATTAGATACTAAAATATGATCTAAAAATCCTCCAGATGACAAATAACTAAATGCACCAGCTTTACTAATATCTAAGGTCAGTGTATTATATCTTGCTGTGTCTTCTACTAATTTTTGATAAGAAGACGGATTTCCTGCAATTACAGATTGGTCAACATCATCATTGTAATCGCCAAGAAGAATAATATTTGCATTAGGATAATTTACATCAAGACTGTCTTTTAACAATTCAACATCATACTTACGCATGTTGTATCTAGCAATATCGCTACCGCTATTTGCACGAGCGTGAAGATTAATAATGGTAAGGTCTTTTTTAACTCCATTAATGTTTGTCTCTATTTCAACCATATACGGCAAACGACCAGACGAATAAAAGCTATCACCTGTACTTGGGTAGTTAGGTAACGTTTTAGTTCCTGCACGTACTTCATCATAAAGTTTACTAAACATGACACGAGATTTCTTTACGGTTGTAGTTTGAGTATTATACAGCACTACCAGTTTTTGTGGAGGAAAGTTAGGATCTGGTGCTTGAAAGGAGCGAGACCATACAGGAGAAACAGATTTTGCAAAAGTTTTTCCATTCACACTTATTTTTTGGATCAAAGTTTCTAATGCGGCATCATCTGATACTTCTTGAACTGCATACACATCAGCGTTCATTGTATTCATTACTTTTGCAACATTATCTATTTGAAGTACATCATTTGTTGGACCGAATTCACTTCCGCTGGTATCTTTAACATCAGTACCAAAAAATTCTAAATTATAGGTTACAATGTCAAAAGTTTCAGTTTTTGGTAATGAAGAACCTTTGAAAGAACCAATTTCTTGATTTAGTCCCGTTCCTGTAATTTTTAATGGGCCAGAGATACTTAATTCCTTTGAAGTTGGTACGAAACGCGCATATACTAATTTACCTATCACAGCATCGGCAGCAGCTACAACTAGGCTAGTTGTAAAAACACTATTGTCTGTTGATAATTCATAGTTTGCTGGAGCATTAATAGTTATGTTTCCAAAACCACCTGCCATAAATATAAACGATTGACTAGCAGAAGTGGTGTTAGGACTAATTTCTCCAAAGTTTAAGTTAGGGTTTGAGGCAATAAAATTAGCTTCATTTGATATTCTCACATCATCAATAGTCCACTCGGCACTATCAGTTCCACCAGATGTGGCTGATTCATATACCCAAGCCACATAAGTTGTATTTGTTTTATAGGACTCAAGGTTAATGAACTGTGATTGTTTGAAAGTTCCTGTTGTGGTTGGAAAATCTCCTTCAATGGCGGTCCAAGTTGCTGTTTCGGGATTGCTTTTTCCGTCATAGTTTGTAGAAACCATCAATTTAAGAGGCGTTCCTGAGAAAAATTTTCGAGCGTAAAAAGATAACAATGGAAATTTATCAAAAGCATTTAATCGCAATACAGGAGAAATCAACCAGTCTTTACTAGCTCCGTTTTCTGCATATCCATTCATTTGAACGGCAGCAGGAGAACTATTAAATCGTGTGTTTGTACTAGTCCATTTTAAGTTATTTCCAGCAACACTGTATTCTGTCCAGCCACTATTAGTAAGTACATTTGGATCATTAAAATCTTGGAAATATGGATTTATTCCTTTACCTGTAAGAGTAACAGTTTTATTTGTTCCACCAGTTGTTTGGTGGGTAATAGTTCCTGTTACCGTTCCTATAGCTGTTGGTGTGAATTTCACAAAGACTTTTGCTAAAGCTGCATTAGTAAATTCATTAGCACCATAATTTAAACTGTTTGCATAAGTACCAGTTTCTGTTTTAGATATAACGTAATTACCCGTTGCCGTTACTGTGATATCATTGCTTAAATTTTCAGCTTGAATGTCATATTGTAGTGGAGTGCTGATTGTATTTTGTTCAACGAAACCAAAGTTTAAATTTGATACTGTTGACTTGATAGAAGGTACAGCCACTGATGATGTAGTAACGTTCAATACAGTACTTGACGTTTGCGTATTACCAGATCCGTCTTCTGAAATGGCATATAAATTATAAGATGTACCAATAGACAAACCTGTTATACTTTGTGTATACTCAACCTCTGGGTCAGTAACGGTTAGTAATCCAGCTTTAAAAGCAATGGTATTGGTAGCATCTGTTCCTGCCTTTATTTGCTCAATGCTGGGTGCAGGACTACCAACAGGTAGCACTACATAAAAAGTTTTTCCAGGTTCATTGATTTTAGTTATAAAATCAAAACCTGTTGAGAGGATATCACTTATTTTTGGGAATCCAGTTGCGTATACTGGTGCAATTACATCATTTATCACCCTAATATTGTCTATTGCAAATGAAGGTCTTGAACCAGTGCCCGATGCTTGTCTTGATATCCATCTTATTTGTACTATGTCTTTATCTTCGCAATCTACTGGAAGTTGTACTCTTATTTTTTGTAGATTTTGTTCTGTAGTTCCTGAGGTTTGTGGAGTAGTGGTACTAGAATACAATGTTGATGAAAGGGTAATAAAAGCATCTGTAGTGCCTACTCTGTATTGCATTACAAGGTCATTTATGCGGGTATTGTTGGTTCCATTATAAGGATTACGAATGACCATGGCATCATACTCTACAAAAATCCCTGTTTTTCCAGTTGTTTTTAAAGCTAGAGCTATTGTTAAATCTAGTGATCCTGAGTTCAAAAAACCAATTTTACCATTGTAGTTATGTACGTTACCAGAAGTTGTTCCTGCCGTACTACTTGCTGTTAAAGGAGTATCTCCTACCAACGTTCCCGTAGTAACGAAACTGCTTGTCGGTAAAATACTTGCTTTCCACCCCTGAAATCCTGCTGAATAGGTAGTTGATGTGGCATCAAGTGTAGAGAAGTTTTGAGTAAAAGGTAAGTCTTGAGGTGTAGGTTGGGTTACTTGTGCTTCAAGATTTGGCGTGAAGCCCATAAAAAAAATAAATAAAACCATAATATGGTTCCATGTGTAATTGTGTTTCATAGGGTTACAATTGTAATTAGCCTGCAAATTTACAATTCCCAAAGTTAAGCCAATATTATATGTTACAGGTTTTTAATTAAATTTTGAAGGATTTAGAAAGTTATTAAAAGTATCAGATCTTTTTCAATTAGTAAGGTTTCCGCCTAACAAAAAAAGCTATTCAAGATTTTCTTAAACGACTTAAATTGAAAATAGAGATTTTTTTTAAAATTATAATTTGGTGTGTTTTGCTTTAAGAATACTAATTTGTTTTATAAAATAAATGGTAGTACTAAAGTTTTGCAAGTCAATTATATTGTTGACGCCAGCATCTGTTTAAAAAGTTTTTAGTACTTGATCAGAAAGATTGATTTCTAGAAATTCTGCATTCGTACCAGATTATACGTTATAAATTTCTTAACTTTGATTTGGGTAAATAACCACAACAAGAGTTGATTCAAAATCAATAGTACTATGAAATCTCTCAGTAATATGGGCCAAAGTGATGGTAATACCGTCTGCAAATTTTAATTACAGTTTAACCACTTTGAAAAGATGTTTTCTGCAAAAAAAAAGGCCTTGATTTTGAGTCAAGACCTTTTCATTATTTTAAAAAATGAGATTATTTAAAATTCCATCCTAGCGTTACACCAAAAGCTACCGGTTTAATTTCAGCATCTTTATCAGTACTGTACAAGCCATTAGCTTTCCTTTCAGCTGTAGATGTTGGGCTGTAACCAATATAAGATTCATTTTTGTTTTGGTTTAAGATTGTACCATATCCATTTTCCAAAAACATGGCTGCATACAAAGAACTCTTTTTTCCCATATCAAATGTAAATCCTAACTCAAAAGAGCTCATTACAATTCCTTTAGTTTTGTATTCTCCTGATGCGGAATAATTATTTTGTTGACCAAAACCAAATTCTGGTAAATCAAAAATAGTCAGGTTTACATCTGGATAATAAGCAGTACCATTTGCATAATCGGCAGTTGCATTAATTTCATAGTTTACAGGTAAAAAATATTTAGCACCAGCTCTAAAATTAAAGTCGACACCAGTATTTATGTTTTTTTTATATTGCACAAAAAGAGGAATTTGCACAGCCTGTAATGTTTGTTTTTCTCTATAATTGCTTGTAGTCATGTTATATACAAATGCCGAAGTTGAAGCATCAACTTCAAAATTTGAAAGTGTTGCAGTAGGTCGAGAAAAAGAAACTTCTTGCTTGTATTGTGAGAACTCTAACCCTGTACCAATTCCAAAATGACTATTTAAAGAGTAGATATAGCCTGCTTTTATAGCTCCTCCAAGGCGATTACCTGTTTGTATACCAGCAATATCACTCTGAATATTTCCTATTCCCGACTGTATTCCTACATAAAACTGTGCAGCTATACCTTGTGAAATTAAGAAAGCTATAGTTCCTATTATGTTTTTAATATTGAATTTCATAGATATAAAATTTATTTTTTAGCATTCCTATGCGTCATCGCCTTTTATTTGTTGGTTATTGCTCACGAAAACTATTTGGTAATGGCGATTTCATACTTGTTTTTTAAATTAGAATAATCCATCCCCATTCATTAAAAATGAGGATGTCATATTCTTTAAATTATTTTATTTTCTTACTAAAAGATTTTTAGTAAAATAGGTTCCATTTGCTAAGGTAATTTTTACAATGTATATTCCCTCAACACTCGGAGCTATCATGTCAATATTGTTTTGACTTGTATTTACAGTTGTTAACAAGTTTCCTGTTAAGTTAAAAACTTCAACACGTGCATTTTGTATTCTGCTTGCACTAATATTAGTCATTAATTGGAAACTCGTATTGCTTTTAACAGGGTTTGGAACAATTCTCATGTACTCTTCTTCTCTTGTTGGAGAGAGGGTCAATGGACAGCTTGTAATTAATGTTCCGTCCAGTTTTGTTGCTACTGCGTAATAAGTTCCATTCAAAGCACCATTTTCTTTAAAATACTGTGAAGTTTGTCCTGGAACTAAAACCCCATTTTTATACCAGCTGTACGATTTGAAATTCTTCGAACTGTTGTCAAAGAATATAATATTTTCAAATTGTTTTCTAATCAGGTTGGGCTGACTTGATACTACTGGTAAAATAACTGCCGGAGCTGCGTTGTAATTCATGTTTCCAGGTTGCGATGCTGTTACATTTGTAGATCCGTAATTTTGGAAAAATAATGAATTATTTGAAACAGAAGCAATGTTCGCATTTGCAGAAGTATAATTTACTGCTAAACCACTATTTGAAACAGCAGTTAAAACAATACTAGTTCCTCCATCACAACCAAATCCTAAATTCTGATTCCAAGTTATCAACTGATCTGCTTTCGTAATAGTGAAATTAGAGCCGTTATAAGTAATGGTATAATTAGCACCGGCGCTTAAGTTACCTTGTGTAATGGTATAAGTCCCCACATTCTCTCCCGCAGTTCTTGCTAAGGCTCCAGTGAAAGAGTCACTACTAACTAAATTTGGTGAAACTGTGTATGTGTAAACCGGATTCGTTGTTCCATATACTTTAGTTTGTGAAGCATTTGCAGTTACTATGATCGGTTTTGCCGTAATAGTAAAATCTCTGCTTACATAAGTAATGTTATAATTGGCTCCAGCACTTAAGTTACCTTGTGTGATAGCATAGTTTCCAATATTCTCTCCAGCAGCTCTCGTTAAAGATCCCGTGAAAGAATCGCCACTTACTAAACTTGGTGCGAAAGTATAAGAGTAAACAGGATTAGTTGTGCCATAAACTTTTGTTTGTGAAGCGTCTGCCGTTACAATGATAGGTTTTGCAGTGATAGTAAAATCTCTGCTTACATAAGTAATGTTGTAATTAGATCCTGCACTTAAGTTTCCTTGTGTAATAGCATAGTTTCCAATGTTCTCTCCTGCGGTTCTTGTTAAAGTTCCTGTAAAGACATCACTGCCTACCAAATTTGGTGTAAATGTGTAAGTTAATGCAGAATCTGTTGTTCCATAAACTTTCGTTTGTGATGAAGTTGCTGTCACACTAACTGGTTTGGCAGTAATAGTAAAGTTAGCACCTGCGTAACTAATCGTATAATTAGATCCCGCACTCAAACTTCCTTGGTTAATGCTATAAGTTCCTGTATTTTCTCCAGCAACTCTTGTTAAAGCTCCAGTAAAAGAATCACTACCAACTAAACTTGGTGAAACGGTATAAGCAACAACTGGATCTATTTCCCCATAAACTTTGGTTTGTGAGGTAGTTGCTGTCACTGTAATTAGTTTAGCGGTGATGGCAAGGTTAGTTCCAACATAGGTAATTAAATATTTAGACCCAGCTGAAAGCGAACCTTGATTAATAGCATAAGTGCCAATGTTTTCACCACTAACTCTTGTTAAAGCTCCTGTAAATGAATCTCCAAAAAGTAAACTTGGTGATACTGTATAAGTTAAAACAGGATCACTTTCTCCATATACTTTAGTTTGAGAAGGTGTTGCAGTTACGGTAACTGGTATTTGGTTTAATTTCAGTACATAATTAAATGTAGCAGTACAATTATTAGCATCAGTAGCAGTAACGGTAAAATTACTATCTGCAATTTGAGTTGAAATACCTGTTATCTGTCCAGATGTTGATAGTGAAAAACCAGAAGGCAAACTTCCCGCTGTAACTGCATACGTTTTAGATCCTGTTCCCCCAGAAGCTACAACAGTTTGACTATATCCAGTATTGTAATCATAACCAGACAAAACAGTTGTTGTGAAATCAATTGTTGTTGGCTGTGTAATGGTAAAACCTTGAGTCGTTGAACAACCATTAGAATCTGTAACTGTTACTGTATATGTGCCAGCACTTAATCCAGTTGCACTCGCAGCTGTCCCTCCAGATGGAGCCCATGCATACGAGTATCCACTTGTTCCTCCAGACACGCTTACAGTAGCAAATCCGTTAGAATCTCCATTACAAGATACATTGGTTTGTGAAGCAGCTGTTGCTATAAGAACCGTTGGTTGTGTAATTGTAAAGTTTCTAGTAGCCGTACATGCGTTAGCATCGGTTACCGTTACAGTATATGTTCCTGCACTTAATCCAGTAGCTGTAGCAGCCGTTCCACCCGAAGGCGACCAAGAATAAGTATATCCACCAGCACCACCAGAAGGAGTCACCGAAGCAGAAC